>SLBI01000085.1 GCA_007126375.1 Paracoccaceae bacterium | reverse complement strand
AGGCGCCGCCCGACAGCCCCCGACCGCCCGGCCGACACCGCGCCGAGGCGGCCAACCGCCGACACCCTTCGAGACATCCCGTGACCCGCGCGCTCGTCCTCTTCGCCCATCCGGTGCCGGACAGCTTCTCGGCCGCGCTCCACCGGTCGGTGGTGGAGGTTCTGACCGCGCGTGGCTGGGAGGTGGACGACTGCGACCTGAACGCCGAAGGTTTCCAGCCGGTTCTGACGGAGCAGGAACGCCGCAACTACCACGACGTGGAGACCAACCTTCACCCCGTCTCGGAGCATGTCGCGCGGCTGCGCGCGGCACAGGCGCTGGTGCTCGTCTATCCGGTGTGGAACTTCGGCTTCCCTGCGATCCTGAAGGGATACTTCGATCGCGTCTTCCTGCCCGGAGTATCGTTCCGGCTGGAAGGCGGGCTGGTGAAGCCCAACCTGACGCATCTGCGCCGGCTGGCCGCGGTGACCACCTATGGCGGTTCGCGGCTGCGGGCGGTGCTGTCTGGCGATCCGCCGCGGCATGTGGTCCGACGGGCACTGTGGCATGTGACGCGCCCCGACAAGCTGCGGTATCTCGCCCTTTACGACATGAACCGTGCCGGCGAAGCGACGCGGGCGGCATTCCTCGCCCGGGTCCGGCGCGAGATGGACCTATTCTGAGAGACCCCGATGCGTGCCCTCGTGATCTATTGCCACCCGGATCCGGAGAGCTTCACCGCCGCCGTGCGCGACCGCGTGCTGGCGCGGCTGGTGGATGCCGGCGCCGAGGTGCGGATGCACGACCTCTACGCCACGGGCTTCGCGCCGGTCCTGAGCCCGGCCGAATGGAAGGGCTATCTGGAGACGCCCGCCAACCGCGTGCCGGTGGCGGGCGAGACCGAAGACCTGGCCTGGTGCGACACGCTGATCTTCGTCTATCCGACATGGTGGTATGGCTTGCCGGCGATGCTCAAGGGCTGGCTCGACCGTGTGCTGCTGCCCGAGGTGGCCTTCCTGATGCCGCAGGCCGAGGGCGAGACGATCCGGCCCGGCCTGACCCATGTCGCCCGGCTGGGCGTGTTCACCACCTGCGGCGCCTCGCGCTGGCTGACCTTCCTTGTCGGCGCGCCGGGCAAGCGCACGATCCTGCGCGGGGTGCGCTTTCTCTGCGCCAGGGGTTGCCGCACCGCCTTTGCCGCGCATTACCTGATGGACAGCTCCACCCCCGAGAGCCGCGCGGCGCATCTGGCCCGCGTGGACCGCGCCATGGCGCGGCTGATCGGCCCCCCGCCTGCCCGCAACAAGGAACCCGCATGATGCGTCGCCTCGACTGGGCCGAGTATCGCGCCCCGGAACTTGCCGCCATCGACCCGATGCGCACCGTCGCGCTGTTGCCCACCGCCGCCATCGAGCAGCACGGACCGCATCTGCCGCTCGGGGTCGATGCGATGATCGCCGAAGGCATGCTGGCGACGTTGCGGGAAATCTGCCCCGGGGACATCGACCTGCGCATCCTGCCGGTACAGGCGGTGGGCAAATCGAACGAGCATCTCTGGGCCGCCGGCACGCTCACGCTTTCGGCCGAGACGGCGCTGAGGGCCTGGGTGGAGATCGGCCTTTCGGTGGCCCGCGCCGGCGTGCGCAAGATCCTGATCCTGAACAGCCATGGCGGCAATGCCGACCTCGTCGCCATCGTCGCGCGCGAATTGCGGGTGCAGGCGGGGATGCTGGCGGTGCGGGCGCACTGGGCCGGTTTCGGCGCGCCGGAGGGGATGTATTCGCCGCGTGAACTGACCTACGGCATTCATGGCGGGGACATGGAGACCTCGCTGATGCTGCATTTCCGGCCCGGGACGGTGGAGATGGCAGCGGCGGCGGATTTCCCCTCGGCCGCCGAGACGGCGCCGATCCCGCCGGTGGGCGGCGCTGCGCTGGCCTGGGTGGCTTCGGACCTCAATCCCGCGGGCGTGATGGGCGAGGCGCATCTGGCCACGGCCGAGAAGGGCCGTGCGACGGCTGCGCATCAGGCTGCCGGGGTGGTCGGGCTGCTGCGCGACCTTGCCGCCCTGCCGCTGGAGGGCATCGCCCCCCGGCCGGGCCCCGCGTGACCACCCCGGTCGCCCTGGCGCTGGCGGCGGCGCTTGCGGCGCTCTTGCTCGCCGATCACCTCTGGCTGGGCTGGGACCTGCCCGTGCACCTCGGCCGCGGGCTGTCACGGCTGATCGAATATATGGCCTTCTGGCGCTAACATTTCGCCTGCCCGGTTGACGCGCCCGCCGCGATGGGGTCAGTCGCCCGCAGGGTATTCACGCGACGTCGCCGCCGGCGAGAGGAGGACTTCATGGCTGTCAAGGTTGCGATCAACGGCTTCGGCCGGATCGGGCGGAACGTGCTGCGCGCGCTGATCGAGGCGGACCGCCGCGACATCGAGGTGGTGGCGATCAATGACCTCGGCTCGGTGGAGCTTAACGCGCATCTCTGTCGCTTCGACTCGGTGCACGGCCGGTTTCCGGGCGAGGTGAAGGTCGCGGGGTCCGGCATCGATGTCGGCCGCGGCAAGATCGAGGTGACGGCGATCCGCAATCCGGCCGAACTGCCCTGGTCGGGCGTCGATGTGGTGATGGAATGCACCGGCATCTTCACCGACCGCGACAAGGCGGCGATCCATCTGGAGAACGGCGCGACGCGGGTGCTGGTCTCGGCCCCCTCGAAGGGCGCGGACAAGACCATCGTCTACGGCGTGAACGAGGGCGTGCTGGAGGCCGCCGACAAGATCGTGTCGAACGCGTCCTGCACCACCAACTGCCTCGCCCCGGTGGCCAAGGTTCTGAACGATACGGTCGGCATCGCCCGCGGCTTCATGACCACCATCCACAGCTACACCGGTGACCAGCCCACGCTCGACACCTTCCACAAGGACCTATACCGCGCCCGCGCGGCGGCAATGAACATGATCCCCACCTCCACCGGCGCCGCCCGCGCGGTGGGCCTGGTGCTGCCGGAACTCGCCGGCAAGCTCGACGGTGTGGCGATACGGGTGCCGACGCCTAACGTCTCGGTGGTGGACCTCACCATCGAGGCCGCGCGTGACACGACGGCCGAGGAGATCAACGACGCCATGCGCGCCGCCGCCGGCGCGGGGCCGCTGAAGGGCATCCTCGGCGTCACCGACCAGCCCAACGTCAGCATGGATTTCAACCACGATCCGCGCTCGTCGATCTTCCACCTCGACCAGACCAAGGTGCTGGAGGGGCGGATGTGCCGCATCCTGACCTGGTATGACAACGAGTGGGGCTTCTCCAACCGGATGCTCGACACCGCTGCCGCGCTGGGCCGGCTGTGATTCACGGGTTCCGCCGCGCCGACGAGCGCGCGGCGGAGTTCATCGGAAGGCCGATCAGCGTTCCGGGCCGGGCAAGCCCATAGCCGAGGCCGTCAGGCCGACTCGATCGCGTGACGTGGTTCGGAGGGCCGCCACAGGAGCAGGAGTCCCGGCGGCGGATTGCGGTTCGGCCACGTGAACTCGGCGCGGCACCTCGGCCCACTGCCGCCGGGGGGGCAAGGCGACCGGACGGCAGCGGACCGGCGCCGGCCGGCACTGCGAGAACCGTGCCGGCCGAGACCGGAACCGCCGCAGGATAAGGCACTGCGTCGTGTCGCCCCGCTCGCCGCGGCGCGGGCACCGGAACGCCAGGACCTGGGCCGGCACCAGCGGCCCGGCCACCCCGCGCCGGACAGCTCTCTCCGGCCCGGTGTGTGCGACGCCGAACGGCTGCTGTCGTCAGGGTCGCCCTGATGCACGGCCTGGGGGCGCGCGCGCCGGTGCTGCACCCCGCGGGCAGGCACAGTCCATGGCGTTTGCGGTTGCCACGGCGTCACCCGGGCGGCGATCATTGCATTGAGCCCGCCCTGAGCCCCTGCAGGCGGCAGCCGAAGCGAAAGACGACGCGATGACCGAAAGACCGCTTCCGAAACAACTGATCGGGCAACTCGCCACATTCGTCGCGGTGGCCGAAACACTCAGCTTCCGACAGGCAGCCGAGATCGTCGGGCGGTCGCAGCCGGCGATCAGCGCGCATGTCCGTCAACTCGAGGACTATCTCGGCGTCGCGCTCCTGTCGCGGAACACCCGCCGCGTCCGGCTGACCAGTGCCGGCAGCGAACTGCTTGACCGTGGCAAGAAGATCCTCAACGAGACGCGCCGGCTGGTAGGCGACATGCAGTCCCAGGCGGGGCTGCTGAGCGGGCTGGTCGTCGCCTCCTTCTCGCCCACCATCGCCGTCAGCCTGACGCCGCGGGTGTTGCAATCCTTCGTGGCGGACTATCCCGGCATCCGTGTCCAGCTGCGCGAGGAACTGGGCCCCGACATGCTTCACGCGGTTCAGAGCGCCGAGGCCGACATCGGCATCGGCCCCTACGCCAACGTGCCCGAGGCGCTCGACTTCCAGCCGCTCTTCGATCAGGAATTCTTCCTGATCCTGCGTGCCGACCACCCGATCGCGAACCGTGACACGGTGCGGGTCGCCGATCTGGCCGATCTGGACGTGCTGTGTTCCTCCATCGGCACCACGGCGCGGATGGTGCTGGAGCAGGCGCTGCGCGAGGCAGGCATCAGTGTGAACACGCGCTTCGAGGCGCTGCAGTATCCCACGCTCTTCGCGCTGGCGGCCTCGGGGTTCGGTTGTGCAGTGATGCCGCTGGTGGACCTGAACCTGCTCGCCGCGCTGAACCTTCGCGCCCTGCCCTTCCGCGATGCGCGGCTGCATCGCAGCGTCGGGCTGATCACACGGCGGGGCGAGGCCTTCGCGCCGCCCGTCGCCGCCTTTGTCAGTGCGCTGAAGGAAACCGCCGCCCGCGAGGGGCCGGCACTGGGCCTTGAACAGACCGTGCAGAAGGGAACGGCATGACCGGAATGCAAAAGACCGTGCTTGTCACCGGCGGTGCCCGCGGCATCGGCCGTGCAACCTGCCTCGCTGCGGCAAGGGCCGGCTATCGCGTCGCCTTCAACTATCTCGCCGATGACGCTGCAGCGGCGGGTTTGGTGGCCGAGATCGAGTCCGGCGGCGGCACGGCAATGGCCCTGCGTGCCGATGTGGCGCTGGAGGCGGATGTGGACCGGCTCTTTGCCGCGATCGACGCCCGGTTCGGCCGGCTTGACGCGCTGGTGAACAACGCCGGCATCACCGGCCCGGCCGGCCGATTCATGGACACCGATCGCGCCACCATCGACTCCGTGCTGCGGGTGAACGTGACCGGGATGATGGACTGCTGTCGCGCGGCCGCGGCGCGCATGGCCACCGGCCGCGGCGGCGTCGGTGGCGCCATCGTGAATGTCTCCTCCGGGGCGGCGACAACCGGCGCGCCCTTCACCTATGTCTGGTACGGGGCCGCCAAGGCGGCGGTCGAGGCCTTTACCCGGGGTCTCGCTGCCGAGGTCGCCGCCGAGGGAATCCGGGTGAACTGCATCTCTCCGGGCGTCACGGCGACCGATATCCACCGCAGCAGCGGCCGCAACCAGGGCCTTGAGGAACTGGCGCGTACGATCCCCGTCGGCCGTGCCGCAACGCCGGAAGAGATTGCCGGGCCAATCCTCTATCTGATGTCAGATACGGCCAGCTACATCGTCGGCTCCGTGCTGCGGGTCGGCGGCGGGCGCTAGCCGTGGCGATCGGCGCCATCGCATTTTGATATGATATGCTGATCGCGCCGATCGCACTGATCGGCCCCGCTGATTGATACATCAGAACTTCCACATTGTGTTAAATGGAGTCTGAAGGTAACTATTTTCCGATGGGATCCGGCCGGAACAAGCGAGGGCGGCTCGTGAAATTGTACTGCTCTGCAAATTCGCCTTACGCCCGCAAGCCGCGGGTAATGGCCCTGGAGTTGGGAATCACGGACCGAATCGAGCTGATCGATACCAATCCGCGCGATCCCGCCGGCGGATTCTGGAAAACCAATCCGCTCGGCAAGATCCCTGCGCTGGAAACCGACGATGGCACCGTCCTTTTCGACAGCCCGGTAATCTGCGATTACCTGGCCGAGGAATTCGGCGACCGCCGGCTTGTCGCCGGCGACGGGCGCACGGCCTGGCAGGCACGCACCCTCGCCGCGCTGGCCGACGGCATCATGGATGCCGCCATGCTGGTGCGGCTGGAACTGATGCGCCCCGGGTCCGAACGCTCGCCCGCCGACATGGCCAAGCAGATGGCGACGGCAGACCGTGGCTTCGACCGGCTGGAGACGCTGCTGGGCGGATGCGACGGCACGCCGGACCTGGGCACGATCGCGGCGGGTTGCTGCATCGACTGGGTGATGTTCCGCCACCCCGATACCGATTGGCTTGGCCCGCGGCCTTCGCTTGCGGCCTGGCAGGAACGGTTCGCCAAAAGGGATTCGATGCGTCATACGGCACCCGGCAGGCACCTGAGCTGGACAGGCGACTGACCGGGCCGACGGGCTGCGCCGCAGGGAGGCGGCCGGCCCGATCCGATGAACAAGACCACCAGCGTCATAGGGAGGAGACCCACATGCGCATCACCAAGCGTCGACTGTCGCTCGGCTGTCTCGCCGCCGCCAGCAGTGTGCTGGCCTTGTCGGCGAGTGCCCAGACCATAACGATGAGCGTCGTCACCGGCAGCCCGCCGGGGCACATCATCTCCGACGGCGGCGTGGAACCGTGGATGGCCTGCGTCGAGGACGCATTGGGCGACGGCATCAACTTCAACTATTTCCCGTCCGGCCAGCTCGTCGCATTGCGCGAACTGCAGGCGGGGCTGGAAAGCGGCGTGGCAAATGCCGTGCCGATTCCGATCGGCTATGCCTCGGACCGGATGCCCCTGAACAATGTTTCGATGCTGCCCGGCATGGGCACATCCGCACAGGAGGTCATCGGCTCCTATTCCCGCGCCATTCGCGAGATCGATGCCCTTGGCGAGGAATTCGTCGAGGCCAATGCCGTGCCGATCTGGGCAATGGGCTTCCCGCCCTATCAGATCATTTCCATGGGACCGGCCATGGATCGGATCGAGAGCTTTCAGGGCAAGGTCGTCCGTTCCGCCGGTGGCACGATGACGCTTGCGATCCAGGCCCTCGGGGCCGCCCCGGCCGAGGTGACGGTGGCCGATCTCTACGTGTCGATGGAGCGGGGCGTGGTGGATTCCACCATTTCGGGGCTGGCCAGCGTGAAGCCCTACAACCTCCAGGAGATCATGCAGAGCGTCAGCACCAACGGCGCCTTCGGCACCTTCACCAACGTCTTCTCGATCAACCGCGACTTCTGGAACGGCCTGCCCGGCGATGTTCAGCAGGTGATGGCCGATTGCGGCCTTCAGGTGGAGCGCTCGATCGCCGCGCGGATGGATGCCGAGGCGGTCACGCTGGCCGAGGAATTCGCCGCGCTCGGCATCGATGTGTTCGAGTTCGAGGAGGCCGCGGCAGCCGAGATCAACGCCCGGCTCGACGCGGTGAAGGACGACTGGGTCGGCCGGCTCGAGGCCCGCGGCCTGCCGGCGCGCGATGTGCTGGAGGTCTATCAGTCCATCATGGCCGAGCAGTCGGGCAGCTGAGGGGCCTTGCGGAAAGGCGGGCGGCA
Source organism: Paracoccaceae bacterium (assembly GCA_007126375.1). Taxonomy (GTDB): domain Bacteria; phylum Pseudomonadota; class Alphaproteobacteria; order Rhodobacterales; family Rhodobacteraceae; genus Rhodobaculum. The sequence continues at coordinate 42,101 of SLBI01000085.1, read as the reverse complement.
GATGCTCTCCAGGCTTCATGCGGGCATCGACTGGGTGCTCTGTCGCATCGAGGATCTGGCGGTGGTGATCGGCGGGGTTGCCGTCATCGCCGCCATGCTCCTCGTTTCGGCCGACGCGCTGATGCGTTATCTCTTCGCGGCGCCGCTCGCCTTCCAGCTGCATGTGACCGAGTTCTACCTGCTCCCGGCCGCGCTCATGATGGGACTGGCCTGGGGCTACCGGAACGGCGGAACGATCCAGATCAGCCTGCTGCTGGTTCTCCTGCCCTGGTGGATCGTCAATCCGCTCACCCGGGCCTTTCTTCTCACCGCCTCGGTCTACATGGCCTTTCTCGCTTGGCGAAGCTGGTTCATCTTCGCCCGCGCGCTGGATCGCAACGAGGTGGTGATGGGCGTGCTCGACTGGCCCGTCAGCCTGTCCTGGGTATGGATACCCGTCGGCTGCGGCCTGCTCTCGGCACGGCTTTTCATGGATGCGATCGCGCCGAAGTTGCGGCCGATCGGCGCCGCCCACGAATAACGGATCCGCGCAGATGGAAGTCTTCTACGGCCTGGCCATCCTGCTCGGCCTGATCATCATCGGGATGCCGGTCGGCTTCGCGCTCGGCGTCGCCGGTGTGCTCAGCCTGATGCTGCTGGTGCCGATGAACATGATCTACGGGCTGATGGCCCAGGTCGTGCATCACACGGTCGCCAATTACGTCATCCTGACGATCCCGATGTTCGTGCTGATCTCCGAGGTGCTGGCCGCCTCGGGCATCGCCCAGGACCTGATGGTGGCCTGCAATCGCGCGATGCGGCGCATCCGCGGCGGGCTTGCCATGGCCTGCGTGCTGGCCGGTTCCGTCCTCGCCGCGGCGTCCGGATCGAGCACCGCCTCGGTGGCCACGCTGTCGCGCGCGGCCTTTCCGACGATGAAGCGGCTCGGCTACGACACCGGCTTTTCCGTTGCCACGATCTCCATGGCCGGGACGCTGGCGATCATGATCCCCCCGTCCATCGCCTTCGTGGTCTACGGCATCATTACCGAGGAATCGATTGGCAGGCTGTTCATGGCCGGGCTGATCCCCGGCCTGCTGACGGCGGTGGGCTATATCGTGACCATCGCCGTCGCGGTCCGCCTGTTTCCGCATCTGGCGCCGGCGGTGCAGGCGCGGGCGGCCAAGGCGGCGCTCGCCGGACTGGAGCAGACAGGCCGGGTCTGGCCGGTGGTTCTGCTGGTGGTGCTGATCATGGCCGCCCTCTACAGCGGCGTCGCCACGCCCACCGAGATCGGCGCGCTGGGCGCGCTGGGGGCGATCCTGATCTGCATTGCGCTGAGACGGATCTCGCCCCGGCCGTTCGCCATCGCCGTCGCCAACACGCTGCGCACCTCGACGATGATCGTCACGATCATCTTCGGCGCCTTGATGTTCGGCTATTTCATGTCGCTCACGCAGATGACGGGGGCGATGCTGGCCTGGATCGAACAATCCGGCCTGTCGCCGATGACGGTGCTGCTGCTCGTGGTGGCCTTCTACCTCGTGCTCGGCATGTTCATGGATCAGTTCGCGATCATCGTACTGACCGTCCCGATCTCCTACGCGCTGATCACCGGCCTGGGGTTCGACGGCATCTGGTTCGGCGTGCTGATCGTCAAGACCGCCGAGATCGGGCTGATCACCCCGCCGCTGGGGCTCAACATCTTCATCGCGTCGGCCTCGACCGGGGTGACGACCCGCAAGGGCTTTGGCGGGGTGCTCTATTTCCTGATCGCCGAGTTCCTCGTGCTCGGGGTGATCATCGCCTTCCCCGAGTTGATCCTGTTCATCCCCGACCTGATCCGGGGGGCGCGCTGATGCCCGTGGCGACAGCGAGGCCGAGCCATGAAAAGGGAGGGCTGAGATGCGCCTCGTGACTTATGAGACCACCGGCGAACGTCGGATCGGTGCCGAGACCGCCGAGGGCATCCTCGATCTCCGGGATGCGGTGCGGGCGTTGCTCTCCGCACGCGGCAGCGGCGACGCGGCCGCCGAAGCCTCGTGGCTGGTGCCGGCGGACATGACGGCCTTTCTGGCGCGCAGCGCGAACGATTTCGCGCTCTGCACCGAAGCGCTTGCCGCTGCGCCCCCCGCGGCGCATCAGCGGCCCGGGGCGGTAACGCTCTGCGCCCCGCTGCCGCGGCCGGGCAAGGTGATCGGGGTCGGCCGCAACTACGGCGCCCATGCCGCCGAGGGAGGGCTGGCCGGACAGGAACAACCCCGGCTGTTTGCCAAGTTCTCCTCCTCGGTGATCGGACCCGGCGCACCGGTGATTCGCCCGGCCGGCATTCGCCAACTGGACTGGGAGGTGGAGCTTGCGGTGGTGGTGGGCCGGCCGATGCGGAATGTAACCGCCGCCGAGGCGCTGTCCTTCGTCGCCGGATACACGATCGTCAACGACATCTCGGCCCGCGAGTTCCAGTTCGACGTCAGCCCGCCGCAGACCACCTTCGCCAAGAGCCACGACAGCTTCACGCCGATGGGGCCGGTGCTGGTGACAGCCGACGTCTTCGGCGATCCGCAGGATGTCGAGGTGCGTTGCGAGGTCAACGGGACCGAGGTCCAGCACGGCAACACCGCAGACATGATCTTCGACTGTGCCACGATCCTTGCCTACATCTCGCGCTTCGCCACGCTGGAGCCGGGCGACGTGATCGCCACCGGCACGCCCGCGGGCGTGGGCCATTTCCGCAAGCCGCCGATCTATCTGCGGCCGGGCGACCGGGTCGCCTGTTTCGTCGCCGGCATCGGCACTCTTGAAAACCCGGTGCAGGACCCTGCCTGACACCGACCGACACGACCGGAGACCATGAACACGCTAGCCAGACCGACCTTCAGCGCCGAGACGATCCGCGCCCAGACACTGGCCATCCTGCATGGCTGGGGCATGGCGGGCGCGGATGCCGAGGCCACCGCCGACGCACTGCTCGATTGCGATCTGCGCGGCATCGACACGCACGGCATCTCGCTGCTCGCCCTTTATGCCGGCTGGATCGCCGAAGGCGGTTTCGAACTCGCGGCAACGGCCGAGATCGTCCGCGAAGGGCCGAATACCGCGCTGCTGGACGCGCGCGGCGGGCTCGGTTTCGCCGTCTCCGTCCGCGCCGCGGAGATGGCCGCCGAAAAGGCGAAGGCGCGGGGCGTCGCCGCCGTGACCGTGCGCAACTCGCATCATTTCGGCGCAGCGGGCTACTATGCCCGGATCGCCGCCCGGCTGGGCGTCGTCAGCATGGTCGCGACCTCGACCAAGGTGGTCTGCGTCGTGCCCCCCGGCGCGGCCGAGCCGGTGCTGGGCACCAATCCGCTGGCCTATGGCATCCCGCGCGATACCGGTGAGCCGATCGTGTTCGACATGGCCACCTCCACCGCCGCCGGGAACAAGGTGCGGCTGCACCAGCTCGACGGCACGCCCGTACCCGAGGGCTGGGTGGTCGACGGCCAGGGCCAGCCGGTCACCGACCCGGCCGTCGCCAGCCAACTCGTCTACGAGCCCGGTCCGGGCGGGCTGACACCCCTGGGCGCGACGCCGGTGCTCGGCGCGTACAAGGGATACGGCCTCGCACTCATGGTGCATTTCCTCGGCGGCACGCTGCCCGGCGGTCGCTTTGCCGGCTCGCGCAATCCGGATCACCCGCAGGGCGAGGGTGACAACATCGGCCATTTCTTCCTCGCCATCGATCCGGCGGCGTTCCGCGACATGGGCGACTTTCTCGGCGATGTCGGCGATGTGGAAAGCTCGCTGCGGGCAACCCCCACGGCCGATCCGGCGCGGCCGGTGCTGTTGCCCGGCGATATCGAGGAACGCATGCGGCAGGAACGTCTGGCCCGCGGCGTGCCGCTTGCAGCGAACCTCGTCACCCGGCTGCGGGAGATCGCCGCCGACCTCGGCGTGCCCTTCCTGCTCGACGGCGCGGCGGCTGCTGCCGGCCGTGACCCCAACCCCGATCCGCAACCCAGTTGAGGAGAACGACATGATCCGCGTCGAACCACTCGATCAAGCCATCGGTGCCCGCATCCACGGCGTCGACGTCTCGAAACCGCTCAGCGACGAGGCGTTCGCGCAGGTCCTCGCGGCGCTCGGCAAGCATGGCTACATCTGCTTTCCCGACCAGAAGCTCGAGGCCGGCGACCTCAAGGGCTTTGCCGGCCGCTTCGGCACGCTGGAGGTCAATGTCGCCGGCTCCTTCCAGGAGCCGGGCATCCCCGAGGTGATGATCCTGTCGAACATCGTCGAGGACGGCAAACCGATGGGCATCGCCGATGCCGGTCAGGACTGGCATACCGACATGTCCTACAGCGACATGATCTCCTTCGTGAACGTGCTCTACGGCATCCGCATCCCGGTGCGCGACGGCAAGCCGCTGGGCGGCACCTCCTTCGCCGACATGTATGCCGCCTATGACGACCTGCCGCAGGACGTGAAGCACCGCATCGAGACCCTGACCGCGACCCATGACTTCAACAAGTTCTGGGAGATGATGCGCCGCGAAAAGGGCAGCACGCGCCCGCCGCTGACGCCCGAGCAACGCGCCAAGAAACCGCCCGTCGTCCATCCTCTGGTGCTGATCCATCCGATCACCGGGCGCAAGGTGCTCTATGCCAACCCCGGCTATACCGAGCGGGTGAACGAGCTGAGCCGGACGGAAAGCGACGAACTGCTCGATTTCCTGTTCCGCCACCAGTTGAACCCGAAATACCAGGCGACGCATCGCTGGACCCCGGGCGACGTTCTGGTGTGGGACAACATCTGCACGATCCACAACGCCGTGGCCGACTATCGCCCGGACGAACCGCGCCTGATCAAGCGCTGCCAGGCGATGGCCGACATGGTGCTGCATTCTGAGTCCGCCCGGAAAACCGGGGCCGAGCAGCGTTTCTTCGAACACCATTGAGCCGGACCGGCCCGGAGGCGCGCGCTTCCGGGTCTTCCGGTCCGTCCCGGGATCAGGCTTCATGCATTATACCGAAGACGAGGGCCATGCGCCGCTGCCCTTCGATCCGTTCAAGGCGATCATCGCGCCGCGTCCGATCGGCTGGATCTCGACGATGGATCTGCAGGGACGTCGCAACCTCGCGCCCTACAGCTTCTTCAATGCCGTCTCCAGCCGGCCGAACATGATCGGCTTCTCCAGCGACAGCTTCAAGCATTCGCCCCGAAATGCCCGCGACACCGGCGAGTTCGTCTTCAGCCTCGCCACGCTGCCGTTGCTGGAACAGATGAACCGCACCTCCGAGGAGGTCGAGGACGGCGTGGACGAATTCGAGCTTGCCGGACTCGCGGCCGCACCGTCGCGTCTGGTGCAGCCGCCGCGGGTTGCCGCCGCCCCGGCGGCCCTGGAATGCAAGCTGATATCCTGCACCGAGCTGCACGATCTCGACGGCAAGCCCACCGACCGCTGGTGGGTGGTGGGCCAGGTGGTCGCCACCTATGTGCATGACGATTTCCTGCGGGAGGGCCGCTTCGATACCGCCGGGGCGCAGCCCCTCGGGCGCTGCGGCTACCGCGACTATGCCGCTGTGACGGAGCTGTTCGAGTTGCTGCGCCCCACCGATCCCGGGCGGGTGATCCGATGAGGCTCTATCGGTTGCACGGACCCGCCGGCGACGACCGGCTTCGGCTGACCGAGGCCCCCGATCCGCAGCCCGGCCCGCGCGACGTGCTGGTGCGCATGGGCGCGGTGTCGCTGAACTATCGCGACCTGATGGTCTTCGATGGCCGCTATGCCCATGGCGGCGTGCCCGAAGGGTTGGTGCCCTGTTCCGACGGCGCCGGCGAGGTGATCGCGGTTGGCGACGCGGTGGACCGTTTCGTCGTGGGTGACCGTGTGGCCGGGCTGTTCATGCCGCGCTGGCTGGGCGGCCCCTATGAAGAACGCTATGGCGCCGACGCGCTGGGCGGTGGGCGCGACGGTGTGCTGGCCGAACAGGTCCTGTTCGATCAGGAGGCGCTGGTGGCGGTTCCCGACCACCTCAGCCAGCCCGAGGCGGCCACCCTGCCCTGCGCCGCGTTGACCGCCTGGAACGCGCTCTTCGGCGGCCGCCCGCTGCTGCCGGGCGAGGATGTGCTGCTGCAGGGCACCGGCGGTGTATCGCTTTTTGCGCTGGCCTTCGCCGGCATGGCCGGTGCGCGCACGATCATGGTGACGACGCGGCCGGAAAAACGGGCACGGGCGCTGGAGCTTGGCGCCGACGAGGTGATCGTGCTGCCCGAATCCGACGACTGGCCGGCGGCGGTGCGCGATCTGACCGCGGGTCGCGGCGTCGATCATGTCGTCGAGGTGGTGGGCGGCTCGAATGTGGATGGCGCGGTGCAGGCCACGCGCAACGGCGGCCAGGTGCATCTGATCGGCGCCCAGGCAAAGGGCGGCATCGACCCGACCGAGGTACGGCGGCGCAACATCACGATGCGCGGTATCTATGTCGGCTCGCGCAGCCAGTTCCTGGCAATGAACCGGGCACTGGCGCATTTCCGCTCCCGCCCGGTGATCGACCGGGTCTTTGCCTTCGAGGCAGCGCCGGAGGCGTATCGCCATCTGCGCTCCGGAGCGCATGTGGGCAAGGTGGTGATCGAGCTTGGCCGATCCGCGATCTGAGCCGGGCGCCGGAGCGGAAGGGGATCCGGCGCCGGAACCGGCGATTTCGCGACGGTCGTGGCCAGCGGCGCTGCTGCGCGGGAGCGCGCTGCTCGTTCTCGCCGTGACCGGGGCGCAACTGGCGGCCTGGATCGGTGTACCGCTGGCCTGGATGATCGGTCCGATGCTGGTCGCCACGGTGTTCGGCGTCAGCGGTGTCGAGGTGCCGATCCCGCGCCAGACCCGGGCGATCGGGCAGACAATCGTCGCCACCACGGTCGGGCTGCAACTCACATGGGAAGGTGTGGTGGCTGTCTCGGGCATGGTGCCGGAGATGCTGGTCATCACCATCGGCAGTGCCGCACTGGCGATCGGCCTCGCGCCGCTCCTCTATCGGCTGACGCCGGCCGACAAGGCCACCGCCTTCTTTGCCTGCGTGCCCTGCGGCCCGGCAGAGATGGCGCAACTGGCAGATCGCGGTGGCGGCAACGGGCCGCTGGTGGGGCTGGTGCAGGGGTTGCGGATCGCCCTTGTCGTGCTGCTGGTGCCGGCGGCACTGCAACTCTCGGGCGTGCCGGTGGTTCTGGCGCCCTCCGGCCCGGAGGAGCTTTTCGCCTTCGGCGCGCTGACCCTGCCGACACTGGCGCTTGCGGTGGCGGCAGGACAGATCTTTCGACGCGCCCGGCTGGTGAGCCCGTTCTTTCTCGGCCCGCTGGCGGCAGTCTCGTTCCTGTCGATGGCACTGGACACGCCGGTGGACTGGCCGCGGGCGCTGACATGGGCCGGCCAGTTGCTGCTGGGCGTCTCGCTCGGCCTCAGTTTCCGGCGCGCGTTGCTGCGCGGCGCCCCGCGTTTCGTCGCGGTTTCGGCGCTGGTCACCTTGCTGACCATCGCCGGCTGCTCGGCTCTGGCCTGGGCGATCGCGGTGATCGACGATCTGCCGGTGCCGACGCTGGTGCTTGCCGCCGCACCCGGCAGCGTCACCGAGATGTCGCTGACGGCCGAGGCAATGGGGCTCGGTGTGGCGCTGGTCACCACCTTCCACATCGTCCGGCTGTTCATCATCATGCCGCTTTCGCCGCTTGCGCTGCGCTTCGTCAGAGGCCCGTGAGCCGGATCGGCGGTGGCGCCGTTGCGACCGTGCGCAGCGCCGCGATCACCCGCTCGGCGGCCGGGCTGAGGTTGCGCTGACACAGCCGGATCACCGCGATCTGCCGCATCAGTACAAGCGAGGGCGCGCAGGGCAGCGCCACCACCCCGGGAAAATCCGCCGCCACCAGCCGCGCCGGCAGATACGACAGATGCCGGCAATCGGCCAGCAGCGGCTTGAGCAGCAGCATCGACGAGGTTTCGATCCGCGGCACCGGCGGCGCCAGCCCGGCCGCGACGAAGCGCGTTTCCAGCCAGTGCCGGACCGCGCCGCGAAAGGTGGGCATCACCCAGGGCTGGCGTGACAGAACCTCCAGCGGCACCGGCCCGGGGGTGGCGCGCAGCCTGTGGCCCTCGGCGCAGGCGACGACGAAGGGATCGGTGCCCAGCACCTCCACCGCCAGATCCGCCGAGGCTTCGTGCGGTGCGGTGCAGACGGCGAAATCGACCCGCCGCTCGATCACCTGATCGACCAGGCTCTCCGAAACGCCCTCCACGATGGTCATGTGCAGATCGGGGTGCGCCACTTCCAGCCGCGCGGCCACCTCGGGCAGGAGCCCGGCCGCCACCCCGGGGCTGGCACCGAACAGCACCGATCCGCCGATGGCGGTGCTGATCCGGGCGATCTCGCGCCGCGTCAGCTCCAGTTCCTCGACGATCAGCCGCGCGCGGCGCGCCAGCGCGTGGCCATAGCTCGTAGGCTCCAGCCCGCGGTGGCTGCGCGCGAACAGCCGCACGCCCAGCACATCCTCCAGCCTCTGCAACCTCCGGCTCAGCGTCGGCTGCGACAGTCCGAGGCCGGCCGCCGCGCGTTGCAGGCTGCCGGCTTCATACGCGGCAAGGAAACTGCGCAGGTCTTCGGGCGTCATCGGCGGACCGTTCCGGGCCGGACCGGCCGCCTAGCCCGCGACATGCAGCTCCCGCAGGGCGCTGCGTGACAGGTTCAGCCCCAGCCCCGGCGTTTCGGTCAGTGTCAGCCGCCCGGCCCGCGCGCGCAAGGGCTCCTCGTAGAGCGCATCCCACCAGGGCATGTATTCCACCCAGGCCCCGGTGCGCTGCGCCGCCACCAGATGGGCCTGGACCTCGGGCACGATATGCACCGAGATCGGCAGATCGGCGGCATCGAGCATGGCGGCCGCCTTCAGCCAGGGGGTGATCCCGCCGATGTGGTGCACGTCGAGGATGGCATGATCGACCGCGCGCACCAGTTCGGGGATCTGCGTGATCGCCGAGACCCGCTCGCCGCCCGCGACCGTCAGCAGCCCCTGATCGCGGACCCGCGCCAGCCCGGCCCAGTCGCCGTCGCGCACCGGCTCCTCGAACCAGTAGATGTCGGCCTCGCTGTCGGCCAGCGCGCGGGCGAGGCGGATCGCCTCGTCGGCCCGCATCGCCCAGAGCGCATCGGTCATGATCTTCGCATCCGGCCCGACCGCGCGACGCAATGCCACGGCGCGCGCCACGTCCTCGCGCCATGGCCGGTTGCCGAGGCGCAGCTTCATCGCATCGAAACCGCGCGCCACCAGTGCCGCGCCCGCCGCCTCGATCTCGGCCAGCGACATGTGCCGCCACAGCGTCTCGCTGGCATAGGCCGGCACGCTGTCGCGCGCCCCGCCCAGCAGCCGCCAGAGCGGCTCGCCCGCGGCCTTGCCCTTGATGTCCCACAGAGCGATGTCGATGGCCGCGAGCGCGAGCGTGGCCGCCCCCTCGTGCAGCAGATCGACCGTCCAGTTCCACATCCGCTCGTGAATGGCCGCGCTCTGCCGCGCGTCGATCCCGCTGTCGATCAGACGGACGGCCAGATCCTCGACGATGCGGCCCACGGCGGCCATCTGCCCCGGGCTCTCGCCGGTGACATAGCCGAAACCGCTGGGGCCGTTGCGGGTGTGCACCTCCACCACGAGGCTGACGAACCGCGTCCGCGCACCCAGGAAAGGGTGGACGATGGGCGGATCCAGCGGCGTTGCGACGAGATGGGTCTCGACCCGCGCGATCTTCATGGCCGCGGACCTGCGGCGTTTGCCAGCGTGGTGCGGTGCATGTGCCGCCGCAGCGGCAGTTCGAAATCGCCGGTCGCCTTGTGGATGCAGGCGGAGTTGTCCCACATCACCAGATCGCCCACCCGCCAGCGGTGCCGATAGACGAACTCGGGGCTGGTCGCGTGACGCTCCAGAAACGCGATCATGGCGTCGGACTCCGGCTCGTCCCAGCCGATCAGGCGGCTGATCACGCCCTCGCACAGATACAGGCACTTGCGCCCGGTGCGCGGATGCCGCCGCACGATGGAATGAACGATGTCCTCGTCGCCCAGATCGGCCAGCGCCTGCTGCGAGGCCTGCCCGCTGGCCTTGTCGATATCCTTGTTGGTCCGCGCCCGGAACTCGAAATACTTGCGCTTGCTGAAGACCGCCTGCGTCTTGTCCAGCCGCGCGCGCAAGTCGGCGGGCAACGCGTCATAGGCCGCCCCGGTGCTGGCGAAATATGTGTCGCCCAGCGGCTCGTCGCCCTGCACCGGCACCTCCAGCGCATAGAGGATCGACCCGCGCGAGGGGTTGTGGGTCAGCCACATGTCGGTGTGCCAGTAACGCCCCGCGTCCGACATGCCGATCGGTTCGCCATCCTCGCCGATGATGTTGGAAATGACGAAGATCTCCGGCCACGTCTTGTGGTTGTAGCGGTCCAGCACGTAGCGGTCGAGCGGGCCGAACCGGCGGCTGAAGGCAAGCTGCTGCTCGGGCGTGAGCGCCTGGTCACGAAAGACGATGGTGCCGTAGTGGTCATACGCGGCCTCGATTTCGGCGAAGGTGGCGTCGTCGATCGCGCCGGACAGATCGACCCCACGGATCTCATGCCCGAGCGGGGCATCCTGATGCAGTATCTCGATGGCCATGCTGCTCCTCCGCTGTTTGCTTTTCCACCATATCCGCCCTGTCGGCCCAAACCGACGATGATTGCTTGCCAGGGGTATGCAGAGAATGCATATGCTGCCGGGCAGAAGCCCGGACGCAACTGACGGCGCGATGGCGTGGGCAGCCGGTTTCAGGCAGGCATCGCTGGCACCGCATGTCCTGCAGGGAGTAAGCGCTGCCGGAGGGACCGGCCCCGGCGCGCAGCACGGCACCGGAAGTGACGTCGCCTCAGCGGGCGGACGCCCGTGCCGCCGGTGCGCAGCGCGCGTCCCACTCCGCCAGAAGATCGGCGCTGTCGGTCACGAGACCGAGGTGCAGGGAAACGATGTCGAGCGCCGCCGCCTCCAGCCTCTCGTCGGTACCGCGCACGAGATCGCGAAGGACCACGACGTTGTAGCCCATGTTGCTGGCCTCGAAGGCGGCATTGAGCACGCAGCAATCCGTGAACCCGCCGTTGAACACCAGCGTCCGTGCACCGATGTTGCGCAGCAGGAAGTCGAGATCGGTGGGATAGAAGACCGAAAGCCGTTTCTTGGTGTTCACCACCATGTCGCCGTCCTCGACCCGCGTGACGAAACGGGTCCAGCGGCTGCCCTCGATGGCATGCTGATCGGCGTTCGGGATCTCGCCCACATGCAGCGGAAAGAAGGTGCGCCAGGCCGAGGGATTGCCGCGCACATCGTCCACGCCGCCCTTGCGCAGCACCGTGCCGACATGGATCAGCGGAATGCCCAGGCTGCGCACACGGTCATGGAAGGCATCGATGGGCGCGACGATTTCCCGGGCACGCGGCGCCGGACAGGGGCAGTCGGGCGTATCCGCAAGATGGCCTTCATGCATGTCAATGGAGACGATGGCGGAAAGCGCTGGATCTCCGAAGGCGGATGTCGCGTCGGGCATCCGGCGCCGCTTGCCATAGACGTAACCTTCCATCGCTCCACCCCCGAAGCAGTCGCTGCATCCAGACTGTGATTTTAACATGAATCATGCGATCTTCAAATTGATTGCATCTGCGCAGAGCGCGCGCGGCCGCGGGAAGATGTCGAACAACAGGAGCGCTGCCTGCACAGGAATTGGTCAACTGCGCGGTTTGCGGGCGGCGGTGACCCGGCTCGCAGGTCCTGTCGGGGAGAACGCGCAACATCGGCGTTGACAACACGGAGTTCGGACTTGTTAATCCATTTGAGTGATACCGTATCCGCTGAGTGGATATTACTGGGTTCGGGCGGCGACCTCCGCAGCGCCCGCAAGCATCGCCGGGGCAACCGGCGCCCAAGCCAGGGTGTCGATCCGGCACCGCGTTTCAGCCCGGCAACGGGCCGACAGGGAGGACGGGGTGAAGCCAGCGCTTTTCGAATACCACAGAGCCGCCAGCGTCGCGCAGGCCGTCGATCTGCTTGCCGAGGATCCGGGAGCGATGATCCTTGCTGGCGGTCAGAGCCTTGTTGCCGCGATGAACTTCCGCCTCGCCGCGCCGTCGCGCCTGATCGACATAACCCGGATTCCGGATCTCGACCGAATCGCGGTGACAGCCGAGGGTGTTGCCGTCGGTGCCGCCGTGCGACACCGCACGCTGGAGCGCCACGATGGCGCCCATGCCGTCAACCCGCTGATCCGCGCAGCGCAGGCGCATGTCGCCCATGTTCCGATCCGGAACCGGGGCACGGTGGTCGGCAGCCTCTGCCATGCCGATGCCGCGGCCGAGATGCCCCTGGTCCTTCTGCTGTGTGACGGCTGGGTCGAACTGGAAGGGCCAGGCGGCAACCGCCGGATACCGGCAGAGCAGTTCTTCCGGATGCATCTGACCACCGCCCGCGCCTCCGACGAACTGGCGACCCGTGCCGTCTTTCCGGCCCTGCCGCCCGATGCCGGCTGGGCCTTTGCCGAATTCGCCCGGCGCAAGGGCGACTACGCCATCGCCGCCGTCGGGGCGATCGTCCAGTGCGACGCCGGCGGCCGGATAACGCGGGCCCGCCTCGCCGCCTGCGGTATCTCCAGCAAGCCGGTCCGCCTGGGCCGGGCCGAGGCCGCGCTTGCCGGCGGCACCGCCGATGCGACAGCGGCCGCCGAGGCCGGCCGGGCCGCCGCCACGCATGTAGATGCCGCCGACGACAGCATCGCCACGGCCGCCTACCGCCGCCATCTCGTTGCGGCCCTCACCGAGCGGGTTGTGGCCGAGGCCGCCGCCCGCGCCAGAAGGGGAACAGAATGAACGCCAGAGCCCTTCCGCGGCCGCAGATCCCGGTCAACTCGGCAGACCCGCGCCATGCGGTGACGCTGACGGTCAACGGCGTCGAGGTCAGCCGCGAGGTCAGCCCGCGGATGCTGCTTTCGGATTTCATCCGCCACGAACTGGGCCTTACCGGCACGCATGTGGGCTGCGAGCATGGCGTCTGCGGTGCCTGCACGGTGCTGATCGACGGGGTGTCCGCCCGGTCCTGCCTGACCCTCGCTGTGCAGGCCGACGGGGCGGAGTTGCGCACCGTCGAGGCGCTGGCCGATGGCGATGCCGGGCTGTCGGTGCTGCAGCAGGCCTTTGCCGAGAGTCATGCGCTGCAGTGCGGCTACTGCACGCCCGGCTTCCTGATGGCGCTGACCGAGCATTTCGAATCCGGCGATCCCCTCGATCTTTCGGACGAGGGCATCCGCGAGATGATCGCCGGCAACCTCTGCCGCTGCACCGGCTACGCGAACATAGTCGTGGCGGTGCGGCGCGCCGCCGAGCTGTCCGGCCGCAGCTGAAGGGAACGTCGCATGTCCACACGCCAGTTCGGAAGCCGCGTCCAGCGCAACATCGATCCGCGACTTCTGCGCGGCGAGGGCGCCTTCACCGACGATATCCCGCTGCCGGGGGCGCTGCATGCGGCCTTCGTGCGCAGCCCCTTCGCCAGGGCGCGGATCCTCTCGATCGACACCGCCGCCGCCCGCGCGATGCCGGGGGTGGTAGCCGTCTATACCTGCGACGACATCGGCCATCTGGATCAGGCGCTGCCGCTGCTGATCCCGCACCCGTCGATGCGCGACGCCCGCACCCAGCGTCCGCTGGCCCGCGACGACGTGCATTACGTCGGTCAGGCGGTGGCGATGGTGGTCGCCGCCGATCGCTACGTCGCCGAGGATGCGGCGCTCGCCATCGATGTGGACTATGATCAGCTCGCGGTGGAACTCGACCTCGAACGCGCGGTGGCGCCCGGCGCGCCGGCGGTGCATACCACCCACCCCGACAATGTCGCAGCCGATTTCACGCAGGTCAGCGGCGACCCGGAAACCGCCATGGCGGCGGCCCAACATGTCACCCGCATCCGCGTGCAGGTGGATCGCTCCACCGCCGCGCCGATGGAATGCCGCACCGTTGCCGCCCGGTTCGATGCCGCCAGCGGCGAGCTTGTGGTCTGGGACGGCACCCAGGCGCCGATCGGGGTGCGCGGCGGGCTTGCCTCGATCTTCGGGCTGGACGAACACAAGGTGCGTGTCATCGCGCCCGACGTCGGCGGTGGCTTCGGCCAGAAGGTGATGTTCCCCTATCCCGACGAGCTTCTGGTGCCCTTCGCCGCCATCGAGATCGGCCGGCCGGTCAAGTACATCGAGGACCGGCGCGAGAACTTCATCGGGTCGAACCAGGAGCGCACGCAGATCCACTGGATCGAACTGCACGCCACGAAGAACGGAGAGGTCCTGGCGCTGAAGGACGAGTTCCTGCACGACACCGGCGCCTTCATCCCCTACGGCATCGCCGTGGCGCAGGTCGCCTCGACCTCGATCGCCGGGCCATACCGGATCCCCAACATCGAGGTCCGCTTTCGCGCGGTGTATACTCCCACCGTGCCGGTCACCCCCTATCGCGGCTGCGGTCGCCCGCAGAGCTGCTTTGCCATCGAACGGGCGATGGACAAGCTGGCCGACGAGCTGGGCATCGACCGGCGCGAGATCCGCCGCCGCAACCTGATCGCCGACGACGAGTTTCCCTGGGCACGCGAGGGGCTGCTGTTCGCCGACGGACTGCGCGTCAGCCTCGACAGCGGCCAGTATCACAAGGCGCTCGACCTCGTCTGCGACCGCATCGGCTGGGACGGTTTCGCCGCCGAGCAGGCGGCGGCCCGGGCCGAGGGGCGCGATCTCGGCATCGGGTTGGCCTTCTATGTCGAGGGCACCGGCCTTGGCCCCTATGAGGGGGGACATGTCCGCATCCACCCGATCACCGGCAAGGTCTATGTGAACACCGGGCTGACCGCGCAGGGTCAGGGTCATGACACCGTCTTTGCCCAGATCGTCGCCGACCAGCTGGGCGTGCCGGTGACCGACGTGATCCTCGTGCAGGGCGACACCGCCGCCTATGACTGGGGCGTGGCCACCTTCGCCAGCCGCGCCGCGGTGGTCTCGGGCAACGCGATCCACAAGACCGCCGCACTGGTGCGCGACAAGACCGTTCGCGCGGCGGCCAACATGCTGGAGGTGCAGGAGGCCGACGTCGAGCTGCGCGACGGCCATGCCTGGGTCGCCGGCACCGACCGCAAGGTGCCGCTTGCGGCGATTGCCACCGCATCGAACCCGCTGCGCTACGCATTCAACGAGGCCGCGCAGGCGGCGACGCAGTTCGCGCCCGCCAGCCGCCACGACGGCCCGGCGCTGCAGGACGATCAGCATCCCGGGCTCGAGGCCGCGGCCTATTTCAGCCCGGAATGCGCCACCTGGGCCTATGGCGTGCACGCCGCGGTGATCGAAGTGGACCGCGCGACGCTGCAGGTGAAGATCCACCGCTACGTCTGCGTCCACGACTGCGGCAACATGATCAACCCGACGCTTGTCGAGGGGCAGGTGATGGGCGGGCTGGCCCAGGGCATCGGCGGCGCGCTTTACGAGCGCATCGAGTATGACGCCGAGGGCAACCCGACCAACGCCAACTTCGTCGATTTCCTCATTCCCTACGCCACCGAGATTCCGGATGTCGAGATCGCCCATCTGGAAACGCCATCGCCCCTGAACCCGCTCGGGGTCAAGGGCGTGGGCGAGGCCGGCTGCATCGCCGTCGGCCCGACCATCGCCGCCGCCGTGGAGGATGCCCTGCGGCATCGTGGCGGCGGCCGGTTCGATGCCGTGCCCATCACCCCCAGCGCGATCCTGGAGAACCTCGGCACGGCATGAGCCGATCAGACTGCTGCGGCCCCGCGGCGCCGGGGCCTCGGCCACCCGAACACGACGGCGGCCACCGCCGCGGCCAACAACAGAGAGGAATGACACCATGCGATCCCCTGCCGCCATCTCCGCCGGCGCGCTGGCAGCGGTGCTGCTCGCGCCCCTGACAGGTCCCGCCACGGCCGAACCCTTTCAGCTCGACGGCGATCCCGCGCCGGCGTTCGTCATCTTTTCGCAGGTCAACGACGGTGGCTGGAGCCAGGCGCTCGACGAGGCGCGCCAGCGCGTCGAGGACCATTTCGGCCTGCGGATTCCCTATGTCGAGAATGTGCCCGAGAGCGCCAGCGCGATCCGGCCGGCGGTCGAACTGCTCATCGACCGCGGCGCCAACATCATCGTCGGCTCGGCCTTCGGATATTCCGACACCTTTCTCGAACTGGCCGAGGAATACCCCAACGTCGCCTTCATGAACCCGGCCGGCACCACCAACGCCGCCAACCTTCAGTCGATCTACGGCCGCACCTATCAGAGCCAGTATCTCTGCGGCATGGCCGCCGCCGCGGTCAGCGAGACCGGCCGGCTCGGCTTCGTCGGCGCCAACCCCTTCGGCCTGGTGAACTGGACCATCAACGCCTATCTGCTGGGCGCGCGACAGATCAATCCGGACGCAACCGTGACGGCCGTCTTCACCGGCGCCTGGAACGATCCCGTGCGCGAGCGGGAGGCGGTGATTGCGCTGGCCGAACAGGGCATCGACGTTATCGGCCAGCATGTCGACACACCGACCCCGCCCATCGTCGCCGGCGAACTGGGCATCTACGCAACCGGCCATCACCGCGACCTTTCCGAGTTCAGCGACGCGACGCAATGCTCCTCGGTGTGGGTGTGGGACCGCTACCTGATCCCGGAGATCGAGAGCATCGTCGCCGGCACCTGGGAACCCTCGCCCTGGGGGGCCTTCGCCTCGATCGCCGAAGGTGGCACCGACATCGTCTGCTGCGGCGACGCCGTGCCCGAGGAAGCCGTCGCGCGCATCATGGAGGAACGGCAGGCGCTGCTCGACGGCAAGCAGATCTACGCCGGGCCGCTGGTCGATCGCGACGGGGTCGAGCGCGTCGCCGCCGGCGAGGTGATCGGCGACGGCGATCTGTGGGGCATGGACTGGTTCCTGCCGGGTGTGATCGCGCAATGAGCCAGGCCGCACGGTCCAGAGCACCCGCGGAAGCGGGCGCACCGGCCCTGCGGATGAAGGGCATCACGAAGACCTTCGGGGATTTCGTGGCGCTCGACGAGGTCGATTTCGATCTGCGCAATGGCGAGATCCACGCCCTGCTGGGCGAGAACGGCGCCGGCAAATCGACCCTCATGAATGTCGTGGCCGGGCTCTATGCGCCCGACCACGGCGATATCGAGGTGCAGGGGACACCGGTCCGGATCAGCGGGCCGCAGGATGCCCGCCTGCTGGGCATCGGCATGGTGCACCAGCACTACAAGCTGGTGGGCGGCTTCACCGCGCTCGAGAACATCATGCTGTTCAACCCCCGCGGCAGCTTCCGCCAGAGCCGCACGGCGGTCCGGACGGCCGCCGCGGATGCCGCCGACAAGCTCGGCTTCCGTGTCGATCTGGACGCGCGAATGGACCGGCTGTCGGTGCCGGAACAGCAGCGCGTCGAGATCATGAAGATCCTGATCGCCGGCGCCTCGATCATCATCCTCGACGAGCCGACCGCGGTGCTGACCGACGCCGAGGCGCAGAAGTTCTTTGCTGCGATGCGCGGACTGGCCGAGATCGGCAACAGCGTCGTGCTGGTCACCCACCGCCTGTCCGAGGCGCTCAGCTATGCCGACCGCATCACCGTGATGCGGGGCGGTCGCAGGATTCGCACGGCGCACCCCGAGGAGGTCGACGCCGACACGCTGACGGAGCTGATCGTCGGCACCCGCATCGTCGAGAAGCCCGCACCGTCCGAGCATGTGGGCGCGCCGGTGCTGACCGTCTCGGGGCTGGAACTGACCGACGCTGGCGGGGTGGTGCGGCTGCGCGGCGTGACTCTCGACCTGCACGCGGGCGAGATCTATTGCCTCGCCGGGATCGGCGGCAACGGCCAGACCGAACTGGTCGAAGCGCTCACCGGGCTGGTCCCGCCCGATGCGGGCCGGATCGATCTTGCCGGGCATGGTAAGGTCACCGGCCTGCCCCCGGACCGGCTGCGCCGGCTGGGGCTGGCCTGCATCCCGTCCGACCGGCAGGGGCAGGCGCTGGCCGGCGACCTGACGGTGGCCGAGAATTTCGCCATCGGCGGGGTTCTCGCCGGCCGCTTCGGCGGCGCGCTTGCAGTCCGCCGCAAGCCCATGGCCGAGGCCGCCGCTGCCGCGGTGCGGGATTTCGAGGTGATGGGGGTGCGCAGCGCGCGCCAGAAGGCAGGGCTGCTGTCGGGCGGCAATGCCCAGAAACTGGTCATCGCGCGCGAGTTCTCGGGGGCGCCTTCGGTGATCGTGGCGCATTCGCCCAGCCGTGGGCTGGATGTGCGTGCCGCCGCGGCCGTCCACGGCCATCTCCGGGCCGCCCGTGACCGCAAGGCCGCGGTGCTGCTGATTTCGGAAGATCTCGACGAGGTGCTGCTGCTCGCCGACCGGATCGGCGTGATGCGCAGCGGCCGGATCGTGGCCGAGTTCCCCGGCGGCACCGACCGCCGGACGATCGGGCGGGCGATGGTGGGCCATGACTGAGGCCCAGGACCTCCCCGGCCGCGCCGCGGCCGCCCCCGCCACCGGCCGTCGGCGGGGGCGCTGGCCGCATCTGGCACTGGAGGTCCGTCAGCACATGCCGGGGCCGCAGCAGGCGCTGATGCTGGGCGCGAGCCTTGTGGCCGGCATCGCCATCTCGACGCTTGTCCTCGTCGCCGCCGGCG
This sequence comes from Paracoccaceae bacterium, assembly GCA_007126375.1. Lineage (GTDB taxonomy): Bacteria > Pseudomonadota > Alphaproteobacteria > Rhodobacterales > Rhodobacteraceae > Rhodobaculum. The sequence goes on along the minus strand of SLBI01000085.1, from coordinate 23,409 downwards.
TTCCGGCCGGCAATCTGCTGGACGAGTTCGTCATCTCGATCTTCACCCGTCCGCGCAACCTCGCCAATGTCCTCGTCTATACCGCGCCGCTGGTCATCGTCGGACTTGCCGCGGCGGTCGCGTTCCGGGCGCGTTTCTGGAACATCGGCATCGAGGGGCAGATGATCTTCGGCGCGATCGGCGCGACGCTGATCGCCAACCACGATATCGGCCCCGAGGGGGCGCGGCTCTATCTCATGGCCGCGACCGCAGCCTTTGCCGGCATGGTCTGGATGCTGGTTCCGGCGCTGCTGAAGCTGCGGCTCGAGGTCAACGAGATCATCAGCACGCTGCTGCTCAACTACGTCGCCTTCAACTTCCTGCTGTTCCTGCTCTACGGGCCGTGGAAGGATCCGCAGAGCGCGTTCCCCCATTCCAAGATGTACGACGCCGCCGAACGGCTGACCCGGATCGGCTTCTTCAACGTCGATACCTCGATCTATCTCGCCTTCGCGCTTGCGGTCGGCTGTTTCCTGCTGCTGGTGGTCAGCCGCTTCGGCTTCCTGCTCAACTTCGTGCATGCAAATCCGAAGATGGCGCGCGCCATGGGGGTCCGGGTGGCGGTGCTGGTCTTGTCGGCGGCGCTGGTTTCGGCGGCGCTTGCGGGCGTGGCGGGCTTCGTGATCTCGGCCGGGATCGACAACAGGATGACGCAGTCGTTCTTCGTCGGCTACGGTTTCTCCGGCATCCTCATCGGCTTCCTCGCCCGCAACAACCCGGTGCTTGTGGTGTTCTTCGCGGCGTTGATCGCGGTGCTGATGGTTGCCGGTCAGGGGTTGCAGGTGTTCTACCAGATACCCTCCTCCATGGTGCTGCTGATCCAGGCGATCATCGTGATCTGCGCCGCAGCGTCGGAGTTCCTGATCCGCTACCGGCTGCGGCTGGTGCGCTAGGGAGGCGGCGGCGATGGATTTCCTGTTCAACTGGCTCGCGAATATCCCGCCCTTCGCGGTGCCTTATGCGCTGGCGGCACTGGGCCTGATGATCTGCGAGAAATCGGGCGTGCTGAACCTCGGCGCCGAGGGCTTTCTGCTGGTGGGCGCGCTCGCGGGCGTCGGCGCGATCCTGTCGGCAGGCGCGTCGCCCGCCGCGGCGCTGGGCATCGCCATGCTGGCCACGGCGGCGCTGTCGCTGCTTTTCGCCGTCATGGTGATCGCGCTGCGGGTAAACCAGGTGATTTCTGGCCTTGCCATCGTGTTTCTCGCGCAGGGGCTGACCAGCCTTCTGGGGCGCACCCAGGGATGGACGAGCCGGTCCTTCTCCGGCATGCCTCGGATCGAGATCCCCTGGCTTTCCGACCTGCCATGGGTCGGGCGCATCCTGTTCTCGCAGGATCCGGTGTTCTACCTCACCCTCGTGCTGATCGTCTTCGCCGCCTGGGCGCTGCGCAACACCCATGTCGGCATGCGGCTGCGCAGCGTCGGCGAAAACCCCGAGGCAGCCGACGCCGCCGGCATCCCGGTGGCGCTTTACCGTTTCGGCGCAGTGGTGCTGGGGGCGGCGCTGATGGGGCTCGCGGGCGGTTATCTGACCGTGGTGATCTCGAACATCTGGGTGGACAACATCACCGGCGGCCGCGGCTGGATCGTCATCGCGCTGGTCATCTTCGCCCGCTGGCAACCGCTGGCGGCCCTGGCCGGGGCGGTACTGTTCGGTGGGATCGAGGCGGTCATCCCGCGTCTCGCTGCGACCGGCTTCTGGGTGCCGCAGCATTTCCTGCTGATGCTTCCCTATCTTCTGACGCTCGGCGTGATGGTCTGGAGTTCGCTTGCCCGGCGTGGCCGGGGCGGCGGGCCGGCCGCCCTGGGCGATCCCTTCCTGCGAGAGGAACGGCGCTAGCACCAATACCGGCGGGCGCGGCCTTCGCGCCGGTCTGGCCGAAACGAAAATGGATACAACATCCGATCAGCGGATATTCTGGAGGAGCCCATGGGCCTGACTGTGGCGATAGATACCGGCGGAACCTTCACGGACGTGGTCGCGATCGACCATCGCACCGGGCAGAGCACCGCACTCAAGGTCCCGTCGACCCCCCGCGACCCCAGCCAGAGCCTGATCGAAGGCGTCGGCAGGGCGCTCGCGGAATCGGGCCATGCGGCGGGCGACCTGCGCATGCTGCTGCACGGCTCCACCGTCGCCACCAACGCGGTGCTCGAACACAGGTTCGACGGGCTGGGCCTGATCGTCACCCGCGGCTTTCGTCACATGATCGAGATCGCCCGCCAGTCGGTCCCGGACGGCTACGGCAACTCCTTCTTCTGGGTGAAGCCGCCGCGGCTGGTACCGCTGCATCTGGTCCACGAAGTGCCGGGCCGGATCCTCGCCGACGGCAGCGAGCTGGAACCGATCGACCCCGAGGCGACGCTGCAGGCGGTGGCGGAACTGGTCGAGGACGGGGTGCGCTGCATCGCCGTCTGCCTGCTCCATGCCTATGCCAACGACTCCCACGAGGCCGCCATCGGCCGGCTGATCGCCGAACGGTATCCCGATCTCTTCGTCTCGCTCTCGTCGGTGGTCCTGCCCGAGTACCGCGAATACGAACGCGCCATGACCACGCTGATCGACGTGCTGGTGAAGCCCTACTGCAAGACCTATCTCGGCGAGGCGGCGGCCCGGCTGAGCGAAGGTCCGAATGAGCTCCCCTTTCTCATCATGCAGTCGAACGGCGGGGTGGTGACCCATGCCACCGCCGGCGAGAAACCGGTGACGATGCTGCTGTCCGGCCCCGCCGCGGGCATCCAGGGCGCGATTCACATGGCCCAGCTCGCCGGCCATGACGACATACTGACCTTCGATGTCGGCGGCACCTCGACCGATGTCGCGATCATCGAGGACCGAACCCCCGCCTTCACTTCGGAGGCCATGGTGGAGCATTATCCGGTCAAGACACCGATGCTCGATATCGTCACCATCGGTGCCGGCGGCGGCTCCATCGCCTGGACCGACTCCTATGGCAGCCTCAAGGTCGGCCCGCAGAGCGCCGGCGCCGACCCCGGGCCGATATGCTATGGCCGCGGCGGCACCGAGCCAACCGTGACCGACGCCGCCATGGTGCTGGGCCGGCTGCCCGATGCGCTGATCGGCGGCGCACTGCAACTTGACCGGAAAGCGGCGCAGGCGGCCTTCGGCCGGCTGGCCGGGTCGCATGCCATGTCGCCCGAGGAGATCGCCGCCGGCGTTCTGGAGATCGCCGCCGCCAACCAGGTCTTCGGCATCCGCCGCGTCACCACCGCCCGCGGCCGCGACCCCGGTGCCTATGCCATGGTCGCCTTCGGCGGCGCCGGCGGGCTCTTCGGCACCGATGTCGCCGATTTCCTCGGCATGCGCACGGTGATCTCGCCGCCCGATCCGGGCAATCTCTGCGCGCTGGGCCTGCATGTCTCGGACGTGCGGCGCGACTACATCACCACCATGGTCCGGCTGCAGTCGCAGGCGGAGGCAGAAGAGATCGCCGCCGCCTGGGAGGGGCTGGCCGAGCGCGGCCGCGCCGACATCCTCGCCGAAGGCATCGCGCCGGACCGGATCGCGATCAACCGCATCGCCGACATGCGCTATTTCGGCGAGGGCCACGAGGTGCAGGTTCCGATCCCGGAAGGGCTGTCCGGCGCGGAGGCCCTCGCCCATGCCTGGAAGGCGTTCCACGGCGTCCACGATCGCTCGTTCGGTTTTCACTACGAGGGCCGCCAGGAGGTGGAGATGGTCAATCTCCGGGTGCAGGCGGTCGGCCGGCAGGCACGCCCGCCGCTCGCCCCGGCCGACAGCGGCCGCCCGCCGGCCGCGCCCTTCGGCACCCGGCCGGTCTACTGGCGCGGCACCGGCTGGACGGACTGCCCGCTCTACCACCGCAACGAATTTGCCCCCGGCCAGAGCGTCGCCGGCCCCTGCATCGTCGAGGAATACGGTTCCACCGTTGTGGTCCCCGCCGGATGGGACTGTGCCGCCGATGCCCATCGCAACCTGATCCTGACCAGGACCGCAGAAGAGGTGCAGTCGTGAACGTTCAGCGCAAGCCCCGGGCGCTCGGCCCGATCGAACTCGAAGTGATCCACGGCACCATCCGCGCCGCCGAACTGGAGATCGAGGCGGCGGTCGAACGCACCGCGCGCTCGCCGATGATCCGCGACCAGCACGATTATCGCGTGGCGCTGTTCGACGCGAAGGGGCGCAAGCTGACGGGACGGTCCTATTCCGCCATCGTCGAGCCGGTGTTCGAATACTTCGGCGCGGACGACATCCACCCCGGCGACGTGTTCTTCTGGAACGATCCCTACAACTCCTGCGGTGGCATCGGCCATGTGCCGGATCTGTGCACCACGCTGCCGATCTTCCACGGCGAGCGGCTGATCGGCTTCAGCCAGGTCTTCGGTCATCACGACGACATCGGCGGGTCGGTGCCCGGCTCTCTGCCGGTCCACGCCACCGACAGCTGGATGGAAGGCGTGCTGATCCCGCCGATCAAGCTCTACGACCGCGGCCGGCTGAACCAGGCGGCGTTCCGCATCATCACCCGCAACTCGCGGCTGGAGGACCACCTCGCCGGAGATCTCGATGCCGAGATCGGCGCGGCGACGCTGGGCTCGCGCCGTATCGTCGCGCTGGCGGAACGTTACGGGGTGGAGACGCTGGAGGCGGCGTTCGAGCAGATTCTCGCCAACACTGCCGAGATCTTCCGGCGCGAGATCCTCCCCAATATCGTCGATGGCGTCTATTCCTACGAGGATTACATCGAGGCCGACGGGGTCGAGCCCGACAAGCTGCATGCGCTGCGCGTGACGATGACCAAGACGCCCGAGAAGATCCTGCTCGACTTCACCGGCACCGACCCCGAGGCCAAGGGCCCGATCAACTGGGCGCTTGACGAGGTGGAGGGGCGGTATTTCCGCAAATGGCTTGCCCCGGTGCTGCGCTCGCTGGCCGCCAGCCCCGAGCGCGCCGCCGAGATCGACTCGAACGAGGGCGTGCTCGAAGTGATCGACGTGAAGTTCCCCGACAAGGGCACACTGATCACGCCGCGCTACGGCAAGCCGACCGGCATGCGCTTTTTCCTGATGCTGCGCTCGCTGGGCGTGTTCGCGGCCTGTCTGTCCAAGGCTACCGGCGGCCGGATGCCGGCGGATCACGAGACCATCCGGATCTGGGGCCTCACCGGCGGTCAGACGCGCGAGGAGTTCTTCCTGTTCCGCGAGGTGCTGGGCGGCGGCGGCCCCGGCCGGCCCTGGGCCGACGGCTCGGACGTGGTGCACATCGTGCCGAATTCGCGCAATCTGCCGGCGGAGTTCTCGGAAACACGCTATCCGATCCTGGTGGAGCAACTGGCATTGAAGCGGGATTCGGGTGGCGCCGGCTTCCGCCGCGGCGGCTTCGGCTATGACAAGCGCATCCGCGCGCTTGTGGAATGCCGGCTGATCTCGAACGCCGACCGCTCCATCCTCGGCTGCTATGGGGTCAACGGTGGCCTGGCCGGGGGCAGCTACGGCATCTCCGTCATCGACGTGGACGGCACCGAGACGGTTCATCCCGGCATGTCCGACACCGTCACCGTGCGCCCGGGCGAGCGCGTCCGGGTGGTCACCAGCGGCGGCGGCGGCTGGGGCGATCCTCTGCTGCGCGAGCCTGCGCGTGTTGTCTACGACCTGCAATGCGGACTGATCACCGAAACCGCAGCGCGGGAAATCTACGGGGTCGACGTCCGGCTGGAGGGCCGGCACTGGCGCCACGACCCGGCCGCCACCGCCGACCGGCGCGCCCGCATGGCTACCAGCCGCGGCCGCCCGCCGATGTTCGACCGCGGCTCCGCCCACGCAGCGCTCAAGGCCCGCGGGATGGTCCGTTTTCCCGAGGGCTGGGCCGATCCCGATGCCGGCTGGGATGCGGTCGATCACATGGCCGCCGAGTGATCCCCGCCACGCCTCGAGGCCACAGCGCAGGAGTGCCCGCATGATCGTCCGCCTGTCCGAGATGACCCAGATGGAGATCGCCGAGGCCATCGCCGCCGGCCGCCCCGTCATCCTGCCCGTTGGCGCCACCGAGGCGCACGGCCCGCACATGCCGGTCGATACCGACACCCATCAGGCCGAGCATATCGCCGTTATGCTGGCGGAACGGCTGGGCGCGCTGGTCGCGCCGCCGGTAGCCTATGGCGTATCGATGACCTTCGAGCATTTCCCCGGCACCATCTCGCTGTCGATCCCGACCTTTCAGGCAATGCTCTACGAGATCGGGGCGGCGCTGATCCGGCAGGGGTTCGGGCATCTGATCCTGCTCAACGGCAACCGGCCCAGCGGCACCGCCAACGACCAGGTGGCGCGGCACCTGATCGACACGCTCGACGGCGACCACGACTTCAAGGTCTCGGCGGTCAGCTACTGGGAACCGGCGGCCGGGCAGATTCACGCCATGCGCAAGTCGGTCGAGGGCGGGATGGGGCATGGCTGCGAGATGGAAACCTCGTTCCAGCTCGCGGTGCGGCCCGAACTGGTGAAGATGGAGCGCCTCGCCAACGCGACCTGGGGGCCGGTCGGCTGGGATCTCGTCGCGCCCACCAACCCCACCCGCACCTATACCCGCCGCCCCCGCCCGGCAGCCGGGCATGCCGCGATCTTCGGGGATCCGACGAAGGCGAGTGCCGAAATGGGGCATGCTACCATCGCCGCGGTGATCGATGCGCTGGAGGAGACGTTTCGCAATCTCTCCGGCTCGTACCAGCAGCGCGACTGACCCTGCCGGCGCCGGTCGTTCGCGGCCGGGCCGCTCAGCCACGCCCCTCGGCGCAGCCCAGTTCCGCCGATATGCTGTGCGCCATGAGCAGCAGGGCGTCGCGCAGTTCATCCAGCCGGTGCGCATCACGGGCGAGCGTCTTCATGTAGACGAAGCAGATGCAGCCCACCATACGCCCGTCTCCGGCGAAACAGGGCGCGGCGATCGAACCGGTGAAGCCCTGTACGTCGGCTTCGGTCACGGCATGGCCCTGCGCATGCACCTGCGCCAGCGTGGCGCGCAGCGCGACGGGATCGGTCAACGTCTGCGGCGTCAGCGCCTCCAGCGGACGGGCTAGGTAGGCGTCGAGAAACTCTGGGCTCTCATGCGCCAGCAGCACATGGCCCTTGGACCCGGCATGCAGCGGAATGTGATGGCCGTACTGCGCCTTGGAGATCTCCGTCACCTGCCGCTTCTCGGCGTGGATCACCACGGAATAGGTGCCGATCCGCTCGACCACCTGCACATCGACGTCGCGGATCGACCGGTCGCGCGCGAGATATGCGAGCGCCGCCTTCAGGAACTTGCTGTTGGCCAGGTAGGACGAGCCGATGTGCCACAACCGCGGCCCGATCTCGTAACGCGAGGTCTCGGCGTTGAACATCAGCAGGCGGGCCTTCTCCAGCTTCTTTACCGTACGATGTGCGGTGGCCCAGGGGATGTCGAGCCCGCGCACGACATCCACCACGCGGCAGGGCTGCGCGGCGATCAGGTCGAGCACGGCAAAGGAACGTTCCAGCCCCTGCCGGCGGTCGCTGCCCGGATCGCTCAGACCGGTCGGCCGGCTGCCACCCGGCGGCATCGCCGCCAGCGCGGCGGATCTGGTCGGCACCACGCCCTCTACGGTGGGCGGATCCTCGATCCGTCCGCCGGTCGGCTTTTCGCGGGGCACGGGGCTGTCCGGGTGCATGCTGTCTCGCTGCCAGACGAAATATGCTGACCATAGCAGCCACCGCATACCGGCGAAACCGGCAATGGGCCGACATGCGGCCTGCGCGGCCCGCGGTTCTGCATCGCTGCTGTTGTTGCCGGTTTCAATGTGATAGAAATTGCACGCAGCAAGGAGGCCCGGCATGATCCAGCAAGACACCACACACGACCTGCGGCGCTTCTGGCACCCGATCGCACGCTCGGACGAGATCGGCGAGGATCCCGCAGCCTTCAGCCTGCTTGGCGAGGCCCTTGTGGCCTTCCGGGTCGACGGTGCGCCCTCGGTCTTCCGCGACCTTTGCATCCACCGCGGTGCAGCGCTGTCGCAGGGGCGCATCGACGACGGCAAGCTGGTGTGCCCCTATCACGGCTGGGCCTATGACCGAACCGGCGCCTGCGTGCACATTCCCGCCCTGCCCGAAGGCGCGGTGATTCCGAAACGCGCCCGCGCATGGGCCTATCCGGTGCGCGAGGAATACGGCCTTGTGTGGGTCGCCCTCGAAGAGCCCGAAGCCCCGTTTCCAGGCTGGCCCGACGATGCCTGGACCGACCCGGGCTACAGGGTGTTCTGCGCTGGCACATACGAGTGGAACGCGGCGGCCTGGCGGGTGGTCGAGAACGTGCTCGACTTCTCGCATTTCAATTTCGTGCACAAGGGTTACACGGAACTGGCCGATGGCCCGCAGATCAAGCCATACGAGGTCGAACCCACCGCGGACGGGCTTGCATATGTCTACGAGGATGGGAAGCTGCGGCGGGAATACACGCTGCACTTCCCGTTCGTCGTGCATGACCGCAAGCGGGTGATCGACCCCGACGGCGGGGTGACATGGTCCGAGTCGGGCGGATCGCGGGCCGGCGACGTCACCATCCTGACCTTCATCGCGCAGCCGATGGATGCGGTGCGCACCCGCATCTACGCCTTCGTCGGGCGGAATCATTCGCTGCAGGCGCAGGACGCCGATTTCGCCGCGGGCTTCGACACCATCATGGAACAGGACCGCGTCATCGTCGAGGCGCAGCGGCCCGAGCTGATCCCGCCCGATCTGCGCGAGGAGCTTTACGTGCTGGTCCCGGATGCGGCCGCGATGGCCTATCGACGGCTCATGCACGATTACGCCCGTCCTGCCAACGATGCAGCAGGACCGGAACTGCCGGCCCGTGCACCGGCCCCGAGGAAACAGTCACATTAAAAACCGTAGCACATGGTTGAAATGTCCTGTAGGCTGTCAAAGGCGCCCGGGTCTGCCCTTCGGCGGCGGGGCGCCCCGGCATCTGCGGCCCATCTGCGGGGCGGCGGAAACAATACAGAGGAGGTTCTCTCTCATGTCCGACATCGCTGACCCCGGGCGGCGCCTTGCCGCCACTGCCATTCTTGCTCTGGCCGTCGGCCTGCCATCGATGGCGGTGGCAGACCCGATCACCCTGCGCGCGGTCTCGCCCTGGCCTGCCTCGGACTGCTGGACGACGCCGATCTTCGAGTTCCGCGACCGGGTCAACGCCGAGATGGAGGGCCGGGTGCAGATCGACTATCTCGGTCATGGCGACGTGATCGGCCCCTTCGACCAGTTCGAGGCACTGCAGAACGGGGTGGTCGATGTGATCCTCGGCGTAACCTCCTATTACGACGGCCAGATCCCCGAGGCGCTCAGTCAGCTCTACGTGCAGATGGACCCGGCGGCGCTGCGCGCCTCGGGCTATTATGACCTGATGCGCGAGATCCATCGTGACAAGGCGGATGTCGAGTTCCTGGCCATGCTCGGCGGCGCGGCCGGTCAGGCCTTCCGCCTCTACGTCAACCAGGAGATGGACAGCGGCGACTTCTCGGGCAAGCGGATGCGCGTGTCCGGGGCGACCCGGGCGGTGGTGGAGCACTTCGGCGGCAGCGCCGTGGTGATGCCGCCGGGCGAGATCTATACCGCTCTGGAGCGCGGCACCGTGGACGGCTTCGGCTGGCCATATTGCGGCACGGTCAGCTATGGCTGGCACGAGGTGATGCGGCATGTGATCGAGCACCCGTTCTTCTCCGTGAACAGCAACATCCTGATGAACGGGGCCCGCTGGCGCAGCCTGCCCGAGGACATCCAGGCCGATCTCGAGCGCATCGCGCAGGAGGTGGAGCAGTGGAGCGTGAGCTACTTCGCCGAGGTCAACGCCGAGGACAACGAGGCGCTGGCCGATGCCGGCGTCACCTTCCTGACCTTCCCCGAGGCGGAAGCCGAACGCTTTACCGCGGGCGCCTATGACGCCGGCTGGGCCGATGTCGCCGGCCGCGCCGGCGAGGAGGTGGCAGAACGTCTGCGGGAGCTCTCGACACCGCAGTAGGTGCGGCGCATCGTTCTGCCGGCAGGGGCGGCCGAGCCGCCTCTGCCGCCGTTCCGGCGCAGCGTGGCCGGCAACGACCGATCGTCCGGCACCGATCATCCGGGGGGCACATGAGCAAGGTCCTGCGCGCGCTGCTGCGTGGCTATGACTGGTTTGTCGGGGCGCTTGCGGCTGTGGCCGCGGCGATCATACTTCTGATCGCGCTGTCGGTCTGCGTGGACGTGATCGCACGCTATGCCTTCCGGCGCCCGCTGGGCTGGCCGATCGACTATTCCGAATACGGCCTGGTGGCGATGACATTTCTCGCCATGGCCTGGCTGGTGCGGCAGAACGGACATGTCCGCATCGACCTGCTGCTCAATGCCCTTTCGGACGGGCCGCGACGCTGGGTGACGGCACTGGGCAATCTGGTCGCTGCCGGCATCTGCGCCGCCTGCGCCCATTTCGCGGCACTGACCGCGATGACCCAGTTCGCCCGCGGTTCGATGACCGTGTCGATCCATTCCGCCCCCCGCTATGTCTTCTCGGCACTGATCGCCGTCGGGCTCGCGCTCACCGCGATCGAACTTGCCCGGGCGGCCTTCACGCGCAGCGACGGGCCGCGCTGAGGATGTGGTGGGAGCCGTTCCTCTACATCCTGTCGGGCCTCGCCGCGCTGCTCCTGATCGGGGTTCCGGTCGCCTTCGCCTTTCTGATCGTGATCGTCGTGGGGATCCTGATCCTGCAGGGCGGCGGCATGGCGTTCCAGCAGATCGCCAACTCGATGTACTCCTCGGTTGCCTCCTTCACACTGGTGCCGATCCCGCTGTTCATCCTGATGGGCGAGTTGCTGTGGCATTCGAAGCTGGCCGAGAAGATGCTGCGCACCCTCGACATGCTGCTCGGTCGGGTGGTCGGCCGGCAGGCGGTGCTGACGGTCTTTGCCGGCGCGGTGTTCTCCACGCTGAGCGGCTCGACCATGGCGAACACGGCGATCCTCGGGACGATGATGCTGCCCGACATGGACCGGCGGGGTTATGCCCGGTCGATGTCGATCGGGCCGATCATGGCCAGTGGCGGTCTGGCGATGATGATCCCGCCCAGTTCGCTGGGCGTGATCCTCGCGTCGCTGGGGGGAATGTCGATCAGCAAGATCCTGATCGGCGCGATGCTGCCGGGGCTGATCATGGCGGCGCTCTACATCGGCTACATCGTGCTGCGCTGCAAGCTGCAGCCAGGCCTGGCGCCACCGGCCGAGGTGCACCGCCCGCCCTGGCCCGAAGTGCTGCGGGCCTGCGCGCTCTATCTGCTTCCGGTCGGGCTGATCGTGTTTCTGGTCACCGGGCTGATCGTCCTGGGAATCGCCACGCCCACCGAATCCGCCGCGATGGGCTGCCTCGGCACGGTCCTGATCGTCGCCGCCTATCGCGCGCTGAGCCGCGAGGCGATGGTGGCGGCGCTGCGCGGCACAATCCTCGTCAGCGCCATGTGTTTCGCGATCCTGGTGGGCGCGGTCGGATTCAGCCAGATCCTCGCCTTCACCGGCGCCACACGCGGGCTGATCGACTGGGTCACCGGGTTGCCGGTGGCGCCGATCGTGGTGATCCTGGTCATCATGCTGGCGGTGCTGGTGCTCGGCACCTTCATGGAACAGATCGCCATCATGCTGATCACCCTGCCGATCCTCGTGCCGGTGGTGGTACAGCTCGGATTCGATCCGATCTGGTTCGGCATACTGATGCTGATCAACCTGCAGATGGCGCTGACCACGCCGCCCTTCGGGCTGCTGCTGTTCGTGATGAAGGGGGTGGCGCCGCCCGGCACCGGGATGCGCGAGATCTACACCGCCTGCATCCCCTTCCTGATCTGCGATGCGATCGTGATCGGACTGGTGATCCTGTTTCCGGGGCTGGTCACATGGTACGGATGATGTGCACGCCGACCGGTCCTGCCGGATCAGCTCCTGCCGAAGTTGAACCAGAGCGTGCGCACCCGGGCCTCGCCATGGTTCCAGATCCGGTGCCGTCGCTGCGAACTGTAGGCGATCAGGTCGCCCTCCTCCAGCACATGCGCCACGCCGTCCACCTCCACCGTCAGGATGCCCTCCAGCACATAGCCGTATTCGAACCCCTCATGGGTGATCGGGCGCTCGGCACTGCCGGTGTGGGGCGCGTATTCGTTCAGCGCCACGCTGACACCGCGGCTGCGGTCCTCGCGGATCAGCCGGCGGACGACATGGCGGGCGGTCTCGATCACCTCATGCGACTCCGGGCGCACCACGATGTCCTCCTCCGAGCGGACCCGCACCGCGATCAGCTCGGACATCGGCACATCCAGCGCCTCGGCGATCACGATCAGCGAGCCGATCGAGGGCGAGGAACGTCCGCGCTCCACCACGCTGATCAGCGACGGGCTGAGACCGGTCGCCTCGGCCAGCGCCTGCAGCGTCATCGACCGCTCCAGCCGCAACTCGCGGATGCGGGCGCCGATCGCGGCGATGGTGCTGGCGGCGGTTTCTGCGAAGGCGTCGGAAGACTTCAGGGCCGTCTGCCTGTTCACGGGACATGTCTCGCTCTCGCTGCGGCCTCTCCGGGCGACGGAGCGCCACAGGCCCTGCTTGCAAATGACACAGCTTCTAGCAAACCATGGCCACCAAGGCCAGTGCGACGCCGGGGGCCATGCAATGTCCTGTCCGGCCGCGTCCGGCCTCGCACGCCCGCTCACAGCCGAATGTCGGGGAGACACTCATGAAATGCGCCGCCTTCGACTATCACCGGCCGGCCGATACCGCCGAGATGCTTGCGCGGCTGGCCGAGCACGGCCCGGAGGCCCGCGTGCTGGCCGGCGGGCAGAGCCTTGTGCCGGCGATGAACTTCCGCCTGTTGCGCCCCGCGGTGCTGCTCGATGCCAACGCCCTGCCTGGACTCGACCGGGTGCAGGCCGACGGCGACAGGCTCCGCATCGGCGCTCTGGTGCGCCATGCGGCCTTTCACCTGCCGGTCGCCGACGGGCCGCTGGGCCGCCTGCTTGCGCGGACGGTGCCGTATATCGCGCACTATCCGATCCGCCAGCGCGGCACCTTCGGCGGCAGCCTCGCCCATGCCGACCCGGCCGCGGAATGGTGCCTGATCGCGGTTCTGCTCGACGCCGAGGTCGAGATGCACTCGCAGCGCGGCGTCCGCAGCGTGCCGGCGGACGGGTTCTTCCGTGCGAGCTTCACCACCGACGCCGCCCCGGACGAATTGCTGACCGAGGTGCGTTTGCCCCTGTTGGGCAATGACTGGCATGTCGGATTCTACGAATTCGCCCGCCGGGCCGGAGACTATGCGCTGGCTATGGCTGGCGCCGCGCTGCAGATCGGGCGCGACGGCCGCATCACCGCGGCGCGGCTGGCGCTGGGCAGCGTCGCCGGCCGGCCGCTGCGGCTGACGACTCTGGAGGCGGGGTTGCGGGGCGAGTTGCCCGGCCCGGACCTGCTGCGCGAGGTTGCTGCCGGTGCCGGAGCGCTGGTCGAGGTCTCGGACGACATCCACGCCTCGGCCGCTTACCGGCGCGATCTGTGCGGCGTGGTGCTGGAACGGGCGCTGCGGCAGGCGCTGCAGTCGCTGCCGCAGGACGCTGCGGCATGAACTGGATCGGTCGGTCGCTCCCGCGGATCGAGGATCCGGCGCTGCTGCGCGGTCAGGGCGGCTTCACCGCCGATCTCGCCGCCGGCGCGCTGCGCGTTTCCTTCCTGCGCAGCCCGCTGGCCTGCGGCCGCATCCTCGGCATCGAGGCACCCGAGGGGGTGACGGTCTATACGCTGGCCGAGATGGGCGATATACGCCCGATCCGGCCGCGGCTCTTCCGTCCCGACTATGTCGCCGTCGGCCAGCCGGTGCTCGCCGCGGACCGGGTGCATTTCTCGGGTCAGGCGGTGGCGATGGTGGTGGCCGAAACCGCCGCCGCGGCCGAGGATCTGGCCGAGCAGGTTTTTCTCGACATCGAGCCGGAGGATCCGGTCATCGGCCTCGACGCCGCGCTCGCCCCGGACGCCCGCCCCGTGCACCCCGAGGCGCCCGGCAATGTCCTTGTGGAAGGGCAGATGCGCAGTCCGGGGCTCGACGCCGCCTTCGCTGCCGCCGCCCATGTGCTGGAGGTCGATCTGCGCTCGGGCCGGCAGTCGGCGATGCCGCTGGAGGGCCGCGGCGGCGTCGCCCGCTTCGATGCCGCCACCGGGCGGGTGACGTTGCACGCCTCGGTGCAGATGCCGCAGATGCTGCGCACCGGCATCGCCGACACGCTGGGCATGCGCGAGGCGGATCTGCGGGTCATCGCGCCCGATGTCGGCGGCGGCTTCGGCCAGAAGATGTCGCTGTTTCCGGAATACCCCGCGCTGGTCTGGCTCGCCCGCCACCTGCGCACCGATGTCGCCTGGATCGAGGACCGGCGCGAGAACTTCCTCGCTGCCGCCCATGGCCGCGACCAGGCCTTCACCGTGCGCGGCGCATTCGACGCCGAGGGCCGGCTGCTGGGCCTCGACGCCGATCTGCGCAGCGATGTCGGCGCCTTCTCCTGCTATCCGGTCACCTGCGGTGTGGAGCCGCTGATGGCCTTCGCCGAGCTACCCGGCCCCTATCGGGTGCCGGAATACGGCGTGCGCTCGCGCGGGGTGGCCACCAACAGCTGCATGATGGCGCCTTACCGCGGCGTGTCGCGGCCCAACCTGACGCTGGCGATGGAGCGGCTGATGGAGCGCGCCGCCTCTGCCTGCGGTCTCGCGCCCGAGGAGATCCGGCGGCGCAACCTCGTCACCGCCTTTCCGCACCGTTCGCCCACCGGGCTCGTCCATGACGAGGGCAGCTATGTCGCGGCGATGGACCTCGCGCTCGAGATCGCCGATGCGCCGGGTTTCCGCGCGCGGCAGCAGGCGGCGCGGGCCGAGGGGCGGCATCTCGGCCTCGGCCTCTCGGTCTTCAGCGAACGCGCAGGCTATGGCACCCCCGCCTTCGCCGCCCGCGCGATGGAGATCGTGCCGGGCTACGAAACGGTGGAATGCAGCATGGACCCCTCGGGCCATGTCGAACTGCGCATCGGCGCCTCGCCGCACGGGCAGGGGCTCAAGACCAGCCTCGGGCAGCTGGTGGCCGACGAGATGGGCCTCACCCCCGACCGGGTGCGGGTGATTTCGGGCGACACCGACGCGGTGCCCTACGGCTGGGGCACCTTCGCCAGCCGCTCCATGGTGATCTCGGGCGGGGCCTGCAAGCGCGCCTCGGCCGGCATCGCCACCCGCCTGCGCGGCGTTGCCGCGCGAATGCTGGAGGTCGAGCCCGACTCCGTCACGCTGGAAAACGGCACCGCGCGGTCGGAGGCGTCGAACCGGGTGCTCGACATCGGCGAGATCGCCCGCGCCGCCTATCACCAGAGCCACCGCTTTCCCGAAGCCGAGGGCGGGCTCCGCCAGACCGCAAGCTACGATCCCGCCGGCACCTTCTCGAATGCCTGCCATATCGCACTGGTGGAGGTGGACATCGACACCGGCCAGGTCGTGATCGAGCGCTTCTTCGTGGTCGAGGATGCGGGACTGCTCGTCAATCCGATGATCGTCGACGGCCAGATCCACGGCGGCGTCGCCCAGGGCATCGCCAATGCGCTCTACGAGGAGGTGATCTACGATGCCGACGGCAATCTGCTGACCGCTTCTTTGGCAGACTACCTCGTGCCGACGCTGGCCGAGATCCCGGATATCGAGATCGCCCATCTGGAAACCCGGACCGACGCCAGCGAAACCCGCGCCAAGGGCGTGGGCGAAGGCGGCACCATCGGTGCGCCGGCCGCCGTGCTCAATGCCATCAACGACGCGCTGGCGCCGCTGGGCGCCGCAATCGAGAGGGTTCCGGCCACGCCGGAGCGCATCCGCGCGGCGATCCGCGCCGCAACCGGAGGAACGTGATGACCGAGAAACGCCGCATCGTCTTGACCGTGAACGGCACCGAGCATGCCATCGCGGTAGAGCCGCGCTGCACGCTGGCCGATGCCCTGCGCGAGGAATGCCGGCTGACCGGCACGCATCTGGGCTGCGAGCACGGTGTCTGCGGCGCCTGCACGGTGCTGGTGGACGGCGCCGCGGTGCGCGCCTGCCTGATGTTCGCGGTGCAGGCGGAAGGCCGCACCGTCCGCACCGTCGAGGGGCTGGCCGAGGGCGACCGGATGCACCCGCTGCAGCGCGCCTTTCAGGAGCATCACGGGCTGCAATGCGGCTTCTGCACCCCGGGCTTCCTGATGCTCGCCGCAGGCGTTCTGGAAGAGACCCCGGACATCGACGATGCCGGACTGCGCGAGGCGCTGTCGTCGAACCTCTGCCGTTGCACCGGCTACCAGAACATCGTGAAGGCGGTGCGCGCCGCGGCGTCCGAGATGCGCCGATGACGGTGATCGGGAAGCCCCTGCCGCGGATCGAGGACCCGCCACTGCTGACCGGACAGGGCCGTTTCCTGGCCGATCTCCAGGTGCCCGGAATGCTGCACATGCGGGTGGTCCGCGCGCCGGTCGCATTGGGCCGGCTTGGCGAGATAGATACCGTGGACGCCGCCGCGATGCCGGGCGTGGTCGCGGTCTGGACCGCCGCCGACATCGCCACGCTGCCCCCCGTGGACTTCCGGATGACCCGCATCGCCGGGCTGGAAGCCTATCGCCAGCCGCTGCTGGCACGCGACTTCGTACGTTACGTCGGCGAGCCGGTCGCGCTGGTCTTCGCCGACGGCGCGCATGCCGCCGAGGATGCGGCAGAGGCGGTGTTCTGCGACATCGACGAGATGGCGCCCCGGCTCGATCCCGCCGACGGGCCCGGCGCGTTCCCCACGACAGACGAGCCCCTGTCGGGCGAACCCGCAACGGTGACCAAGGCCTATGGCGATCTCGACGCCGCCTTTGCCGGGGCGCATGCGGTGATCGAGGTCGAGGCTCGCGTCGGCCGGCACAGCGGCGTGCCGCTGGAAACGCGCGGCGCCCTCGCGGTGCCAGGGGAGGGCGAAACGCTGGTGCTGCACGGCGCCGCAAAGGTGCCTCACTACAACCGCGACGCCATCGCCCGCATGCTGGGCCGCGACCCGGCCACGATCCAGCTCTCGGAGGGCCATGTCGGCGGTGGCTTCGGCATCCGCGGCGAGCTTTATCCCGAGGATGTGCTGGTCTGCGCCGCCGCACTCCGCCTCGGCCGCCCGGTGAAATGGGTCGAGGACCGGCGCGAGCATCTGATGGCCGCCAACCACGCCCGTGACCAGCGCTATCGGCTGCGCGCGGCGGTGGACGGCGACGGTTTCCTCCGCGGTCTGGAGGCCGAGTTCATCACCGATCAGGGGGCCTATATCCGCACCCATGGCGGCACCGTCACCGATCTCTCGGCGGCGATGCTGCCGGGGCCCTATCTGATCCCTGCATACCGGGCCACCGGGCACATCCGGCTGACCAACAAGACCCCGGCCGGCACCTATCGCGCCCCGGGCCGCTTCGAATCGACTTTCGCGCGCGAGCGGCTGATGGACGCGATCGCCCGGCGGCTGGGGCACGATCCGCTGGCGGTGCGCCGGCGCAACCTGATCCCGGCAGCGTCGATGCCGCATGATCGCGGCATCGACGCGCTGGGCACGCCCCTCGTCTATGACAGCGGCGACTACGCCGATCTCCTCGACCGGGCCGAGGCACATTTCGATCTCGGAGGTCTTCGCGCCGAGGCCGCCGCCCGCCGCGCCGCCGGCGAGGCGGTTGGGGTGGGCGTCGCCCTCTTTGTCGAGAAGAGCGGCCTCGGCCCGCGCGACGTGGTGCATCTGCGGGTGCTCGACGACGGCACGGTCGAGGCGGTGACCGGCGTCGCCTCGATCGGCCAGGGGGTCGAGACCGTGCTCGCACAGATCGCGGCAGAGGAGCTCGACCTGCCGATCACCGGCATCCGCGTCGTGCATGGACAGACCGCGCGGATCGGCTATGGCATGGGCGCGTTTGCCTCGCGGGTCACGGTGATGGCAGGCACGGCGATGCAGATCGCCGCCCGCACCCTGCGCGACCGGGCGCTGGCCGTGGCCGCCGAGATGCTGCAGA
This sequence comes from Paracoccaceae bacterium, assembly GCA_007126375.1. Classification (GTDB taxonomy): domain Bacteria; phylum Pseudomonadota; class Alphaproteobacteria; order Rhodobacterales; family Rhodobacteraceae; genus Rhodobaculum. The sequence goes on along the minus strand of SLBI01000085.1, from coordinate 5,301 downwards.
GCCCGCCCGAGGCGCTTTGCCTCGGCGGTGGCACCGTGATCCGGCCCGACAGCGGCGCCACCGTGAGCCTCGCCCAGATCGCCGCGCATGCCGGCGACGGGCTGTTCAGCGAGGGCGTCTTCGACGCCGATCACATGAACTATCCCTATGGCGTTCACATCGCCCGGGTCCGGGTCGACCGGGCGACCTGCGGCGTGACGGTGGAGCGCTACGCGGTTGCCTATGACGTTGGCCGGGCGGTCAATCCGATGCTCGTCGAGGGCCAGATCGTCGGAGCCGCGGCACAAGGCATCGGCGGCGCGCTGATGGAGGAGTTCGTCTATTCTCCCGACGGCCAGCCGCTGGCGGCCAGCCTCGCGGATTACCTGATGCCCAGCGCGGCCGAGATGCCCGCAGTCGAGGTGCTGATCCGTGAGGATGCCCCCAGCCCGCAGAACCCGCTGGGCGTGAAAGGTGCCGGCGAGGGCGGGCTCACCGCCGCCGGAGCCGCGATCGCCGCCGCCATCGACGACGCCCTTGCCCGCCCGGGGCTCGTACGGGCGCTGCCGGTCTCGCCCGACCGGCTGCACCGCTGGCTGCAGGCAGACCGGAGCCGCGGCGATGTTCCAATGCGCCGTTGCGCCCCCAAAACAATTTGACTACATTAAAGTCGTTTCCTTCTGGGTAAAATAGGGGGCTGCCATGCCGACCGAAACCGTCCGGGTCATCGACAGCGCGATCGATTGCCCGCCCCTGCCGCTGGTCAGGGGGCAGGGCCAGGCGCGGGCGGTCATCTGGCCCGGCAATGGCGCGGCCCATCGCAGCTTTCAGCTCATCGAACTGGGCCCCGGCGCCAGCAGCATCGACATGCGCCACCCCGCGGACTGCGTCTACTACGTGATAACGGGCGCCGGCCGGGTGGTCGATCTCGACAACGCGGCGGCACAGGCGCTGGGCGAGGGCAACATGATCCACATCGACGCCGGCGACGGCTACCGGCTCGAGGCCGATGCCGCCGCCGGGATGACCGTCCTTGGCGGATCCTGCCCGGCAGACCCTGCGCTTTATGCCGGTCTCGCCTCGAAGGAGAACGTGTGATGGCGATCCGTGTCTTTCATCGCGACCACCCCACCCTGCGCCTGCCGCTGATCTCGAAGGACGCACGCTTCGTGATCTGGCCGGGCACCGGGGCCTGGTATGCCAACATGAACTATGTCTGCCTCGAACCCGGCGAGGCCAATGTGCCCCATGTCCATGCCGCGTCGGAGGATACCATCTTCATCCTCTCGGGCCGTGGCACGGTGCGCGACTATGACCACGACCTCGCACTGCCCTTTCATGCCGGCTGCGCGGTGCATGTGCCCATCGGCGTCAAGCATGCGGTCTGTGCCGACCGCGGCGAGGGGCTGATCAGCGTCGGCGGCCCCTGCCCGGCCGATGTGACCCTGCTCAAGGCGGTCGGCGCGCTGCCCGCGGACGCGCACGCCCCGCAATGAGCTTCGCCGCGGCGATCGTGCAGATGACCGGACGCCCTGGCGCCGCCGCCGAGAACCGCGCGGCGACGGTGGCGCAGACCGAGGCTGCGGCCAGAAGCGGCGCCCGGCTGATCGTGCTGCCGGAACTCGCCGTTTCCGGCTACACCACCGATCCCGATCTGCTGGCGGCGGCCGCCGAACCGCTTGACGGCCCCAGCCTGGCGGCATGGCGGGCCGTCGCAGCCGAGCATGACGCGCTGATCGCCGGCGGTTTCTGCGAGCGGCAGGGCACGGCGCTGTTCAACAGTGCGGTGCTGGTCGGCCCCGACGGGCTGGTGCTGCACTACCGAAAGCTGCATCTTTTCGACGCCGAGCAGCTCGTGTTCACCCCCGGCGATCTGGGTCTGCCGGTGGCCGAAACCCCGCTGGGCCGGATCGGCCTCTGCGTCTGCTACGACCTGCGTTTCGTCGAGGTGTTGCGGGCACTGGCGCTGCAGGATGCCGAGGTCGTCGTGGTGCCGACCGCCTGGGTCGGCGGCTTCGACCCGGCGCCTCGCGATGCCACCGGCATGATCGGCCAGGCCCGCGGCGCCGCCGTTCAGGCCAATCTGAACCAGCTGTTCCTGCTCTGCGCCTCGCAGGCCGGCGCGGCGACGGGCAAACGCTTTCTGGGATCCTCGATGATCGTCGATCCATGGGGCAATCTTCTGGCCGGGCCGTTGGGCGAAGAGGATCAGGCAATCGCCCAGGCCGTCATCGACCCTGCCCTGAGCCGTGCCGCCCAGCGTCGCTCGGAGCGGATCATGCCGCGCCGCGACCGGCGCACCGATGTCTATGCATTGCGGATCGGTGACCGGCTGCTCTAGCTGCAGGGTGCCCGCAGGGCCGCGCCGCCGTCCGTTGCGACGCCGCCGAGGAAAGGACCGCCCATGAAGATCGAACGTGCCTTCACCGTCGCCCAACCCCTGCCGCGGGTCTGGGACTTCTTTCAGGACATTCCCGCCGTCGCTGCCTGCCTCCCCGGCGCCGAGTATGACGGACCGAGCGACGGGGGCCGGCACCGTGGCCGGGTCTCGGCACGGATCGGACCGTTCCAGGCCAGTTTCGAAGGCGAGGCCGATGTCTCCTATGACGCCGACGCCGGGCGGATCGAGATGCAGGGCAAGGGGGTGGACCGCAAGGGCGCGAGCCGCGGCAAGATGCGCATGACCTGCACCCTGTCCGAGGTCGAAGGCGCGACCGCGGTTGCGGTCGATGCCGATGTCCAGCTCTCGGGCAGCATCGCCCAGTTCGGCCGGACCGGTCTGATCGCCGAGGTCGCCAACCTGCTGATCGATGACTTCGTCCGCAATGCCGAGGCCGAACTGTCCCGGAGAGACGATTCGGCGCCCGGCTCCGACGACGCACCCGACGCCGCGGCAGCCGCCGAGGATCGCACTGCGGCGCCGGCGCCCGAGACGTCGCCCGCCGCACCGGTGGGTGGCTTCGGCCTGATCTTCCGGGCCCTCTGGGCGCGTCTGCGGGCGCTCTTCGGCGGCAGGGCCTGACCCTCCTTCACACAGGCGCCACGCGCCCCATCCCAGGAGCCCCGACATGAAGATCGTCGACCTCTCGCATCTGATGAACGTGCATACGCCCGGCTGGGTCGGCTATGCCGGCAACAAGATGTACTACGCCCAGAACCTGCAGACGAAGATGATCGTCGCGCAGAGGATCGATACGGCGCTGCATGTCGGCACCCATATCGACGGGGCGATGCACGGCACCGACGGCATGGGCGACATGGCCTCGTATCCGATGGATTTCCTGGTCGGCCCCGGCGCTGTCGTGGATGTTTCGGAACACATGGAGGACTGGGCGGTGATCACGCCCGAGATGCTCGAACAGGCCCCGGTCGAGATCCGCGACGGCGACATCCTGATCATCCACACCGGCTGGCACCGCTACTGGGAGGGCCAGCCGCAGCAGGATCTCGTGCGCTATTTCTGCATGCATCCGGGCGGCAAGATGGAGCTGCTGGAATGGATGCTGGCGCGAAAGATCAGGTGGTTCGGCATCGACTGCGGCTCGGGCGATCATGCCATGAACACCTCGATCCGGCTGATGCGCCCCGACCTCGCCCGCCGCTTCGAGGCGAAGGTGGGCATGAGCTGCGCAGAGTTCTTCGGCGAATACGATTATGTCCACAAGAAGAGCGGTCGCAAGGTGACCGAGGACATGTTCCCGTTCCACGCCTACGCCTTTCAGGAAGGGTTGATCCATGCCGAGAACGTCGGCGGCGACATCGAGCTGATGCTGAACCGCCGCGCGGTGATCGGCGCCTTCCCTTGGCGGTACGAGGGGTTGGAGGCCTGCCCCTGCCGCATCCTGTGCTTTCCCGAGATGGACGAGCGCGTCGAGGCGATCGGCGACGTCGCCCGTGCCGTGCCGCGCCCGAGGTAAACGCCGGACAGACCGGCCACCACGCCGACGGCCCTGCGGCCGTCCTGCCGCGCCGGTCCCGACCCTTTGCAAACCGTCTGGCGGTCCGGCGCCTGCACCTGCGGCGCAACCGTCCTGGCAGGGCGCAACCGTCGGTCACCCCGCCGGGAGCCGGCGCCCCTGCAGCCGTCGGCGCCACCGCCTGAGCATGGCGGGCGCGTCCCCTGCCGCAGGATGCCTGCGCGGCGCCTTTCACGGTTGCGGCGGTGCCAGGGCGGGATCCCCGGCGCGCAGGCAGGCCACGCGTTGACCGGGCGCGCCGACGGGTTCCAGCGTCGGGTCGGTCTCGGCGCAGACCGGCACCGCATGTGGACAGCGGAGCCGATAGCGGCACCCGGACGGTATCGCGAAAGGACCCGCGGCCTCTGCACCCGCGGCTACCGCGGCGGGCAGGGCCCGAGGCCGGTCGCGCCAGGGCACGGCGGGATCGGGCACGGCGGCGGCCAGCGCCCGCGTGTAGGGGTGGCGGGCGACCCGCCACAGGCCGGGGCCAACCCCTTCCTCGACCACGCGGCCGTGGAAAAGCACCAGCGTCCGATCGGCGATCCGCTGCACCACACCGAGGTCGTGACTGACGAACAGGATGCCCAGCCCGCGGTCGCGCCGCAGCCGGGCCAACAGGTTCAGCACCTGTGCGCGCACCGAAACATCCAGCGAGGCCACCGGCTCGTCGCAGATCAGCAGCGCGGGATCGGTTGCAAGGGCCCGTGCGATGGCCGCGCGCTGCAGCTGGCCGCCGGAAAGCGCAGCGGGCGCCCGCGCTCCCAGATCGGCATCCAGACCGACCGCGGCGAGCAGATCCAGCACCCTGTCCCGGCGCGCTGCGCGCGACAGACCGCCGTGCAGCCGCAGCGGCAGCGCGACCGACGCGGCAACGCTGCGATGCGGGTTGAAGCTCGCCAGCGGATCCTGGAACACCATCTGCACCCGGGCACGGTCGGCATGGGCGATGCGGCCGCGCCGGTCGGCCAGCGGTCGGCCGTCCAGCAACACGCTACCCCGGTCCGGCCGGTCGAGGCCGATGGCGATGCGGGCGAGCGTGGTCTTGCCCGAGCCGCTCTCGCCCACCAGCGCCACCGTCTCGCCGGCGCTCAGGGTCACGTCGACACCGTCGAGCGCCCGCGCCTCGGCGCCGCGCGGACCGAAGCTGCGAAAGATGCCGTTGAGCGCGAGCTCCGTCATGCCGCCCCGGGAACCGGATTGAAACAGGCCGCCCGCACCGGCGCTCCCGGACGCGTCATCGCCTCGAGCACCGGATCCTCGGCCCGACAGCGCGCCTGCACCCGCACGCAGCGCGGCGCAAAGGCGCAGCCGCGGGGTGGCACCGGGCCTTCGGCCGGCGGCAGCGCCGGAAAGGGCGTGTCGT
>SLBI01000191.1 GCA_007126375.1 Paracoccaceae bacterium | reverse complement strand
TCGAGGCCCCCGCCGAGGACGCCGTCGAGGAAGAGGAGGTTGCCGCGGCCCCTGCCGAGGACGCTGTCGAGGAAGAGGAGGTCGCCGCGGCCCCTGCCGAGGACGCTGTCGAGGAAGAGGAGGTCGTCGAGGCCCCCGCCGAAGACGCTGTCGAGGAAGAGGAGGTCGTCGAGGCCCCTGAGGAGGCGATGTCGGCCTTTGCGCAAATGGTGGCCGATGGTGACGTGTCCGCCGGCGCCCGGGTCTGGAACCAGTGCCGCGCCTGTCATATCGCCGATGCACCGAACAACCGTGTGGGGCCGCATCTGGTCGACATCGTCGGGCGGGAAGCGAATTCGATCGACGGGTTCCGGTATTCCGGCAATCTGCCGGACGTTGTCTGGACGCTGGACGAACTCGACGCCTATCTGGAAAACCCCCGCTCCTATGCTCCGGGCACCAGCATGGCCTTCAACGGCTTGCGCAACCAGCAGGATCGCGCCAACGTTCTCGCCTATATCCAGTCGCTGAACTGAACCGCGCTCCGCGTGTGGCCGGGCCGCCCCCACCGGGGCGGCCCATTGCGTTTGCGGCCGCATCTGCGCCGTTTCGGGCGTCACCGACACGGCCTGCGGGCTGACAATCACGTAATCTCGGCTTGCAGCCTCGACAGCCCGCCATAGCTTGCGCTAGCACGAGGAACCAGCGTCGGGTCCGCATGCCGGACCGCCCAGCATGGAGAGCCCGCGATGCCGAAACCTGCGTTGCCGCGCCCCGCTGCCGCCGTCACGACGCGCGCCCTGTCGCAGGCCGCCGGTCTTGCCCTGGCAGCGGCGTTGACGATCGCCGGACCGGCTCGAGCCGTCGAATCCTATCAGGCCGAAGATGGACAGACGGTGACGGTCGCCCATGGCATCGGCACCTTCGAGGCGCTGAAATACCCGCCGGACTTCCCCCATCTCGCCTATGTGAACCCCGATGCGCCAAAGGGTGGCGAGATATCCGTCTGGGGCTTCGGCGGGTTCGACTCGATGCATCCCTACACCACCCGCGGGCGGGCGGGAGGCCTCGCCTCGATCTTCTTCGAATCGCTGATGACCGGCACCGCCGACGAGGTCGGCACTTCCTACTGCCTGATCTGCGAGAGCCTCGAATACCCCGAGGACCGCAGTTGGGTGATCTTCAACATGCGTCCCGAGGCGCGTTTTTCCGACGGCTCCGCGCTGACCGCCGACGATGTCGTGTTCTCGTTCAACGTGCTGCTGGAAAAGGGTCTGCCGGATTTCCGCGTGGTGCTCGGGCAGCAGGTGGAAAGTGTCGAGAAGCTGGGAGATTACCGGGTGAAGTTCACCTTCCGCGAGGGCTGGCCCACGCGCGATCTTCCCGGCCTCGTCGGCGGGCTGCCGATCTTCAGCGAGGCGCATTACATCGCCAACGATCGCGACTTCGAGGCAAGCTCGATGGAGCCGCTGCTCGGCTCGGGGCCCTATGTGCTGGCGCGGGTCTCGCCGGGGCAGACGATTGTCTATGAACGCAACCCCGACTACTGGGGCTGGGAACTGCCGATCATGCAGGGGCGATCGAATTTCGATCGCATCCGCATCGAATACTACGCCGATTACGATGCCGCATTTCAGGGGTTCACGGCGGGCAGCTATACATTCCGAACGGAGGCGCGCGCGGCGCTCTGGTCCGAAGGCTACGATTTTCCCGCGGTGCAGCGTGGTCATGTGGTGCGCCAGGCGCTGCCGGACGGCAATCTCGCCTCGGGCCAGAGCTTCATCTTCAACCTGCGGCGGCCGCAGTTCGCCGATGCGCGCGTACGCGAAGCGATCGGGCTGATGTTCAACTATGAATGGTCGAACGAGACGTTGTTTCACGGCCAGTACGCGCGGATCCATTCCTTCTGGGAAAACAGCGAGATGGCAGCCGAAGGTCTGCCCACTCCGGAGGAGCTGGCGATCCTGGAGCCGCTGGCCGAACTGTTGCCGCCGGGCGTGCTGACGGAACCGGCGGTGCGGGCGCCGGACTCCGGAGCCCGGCAGCTCGACCGCGGCAATCTGCGGCGTGCGTCGGCCCTTCTGGACGAGGCGGGATGGGAAACCATCGGCACGGACGGTCTGCGCCGCAATGCGGCCGGGCAGACGCTGCAGGTCGAGTTCCTCAACGATTCCCAAAGCTTCGACCGCATCATCAACCCGTTCGTCGAGAACCTCGTGCGGCTTGGCGTGGATGCCCGTCACACCCGGGTGGACAGTGCGCAGATGACCAATCGCGAGCGCAGCTATGACTTCGACATCATCACCGATCAGCTGCGCATGACGTTGATCCCGGGCTCGGGGCTGAAGCAGTACTTCGGGTCCGAGACGGCCGATGTCTCGACGTTCAACAAGATGGGGCTGCAGTCCGAAGCGGTTGACCGGCTGATCGACATCGTGCTTGCGACCGAAACGCGGGACGAGATGATCCACGCCACACGTGCCCTGGACCGGGTGCTCAGGGCGGAACGGTTCTGGGTGCCGCAATGGTTCAAGGCCGAGCATTGGGTCGCCTATTACGACATGTTCGAGCATCCCGAGGAACTGCCGCCCTACGCGCTGGGCCACCTCGATTTCTGGTGGTTCAACGCCGAAAGCGCGGCGGCGCTGCGCGCTGCCGGCGCACTGCGCTGAGGGGGCGGCCGTGGGCGGTTACATCCTGCGGCGGCTTGCGCTGATCATCCCGACCCTTTTCGGGATCATGCTGATCAACTTCGCGCTGATCCAGTTCGTCCCCGGCGGCCCGATCGAGCAGGTCATCGCCCGGATGGATGGCGGCGGCGACGTGTTCGAACGCTTTGCCGGCGGGGCGGATGCGGGAATGGACGGTCGGGGCGATGGCACCTATGTCGGCGCGCGTGGGTTGCCGCCCGAGTTCATCGAGGAACTCGAACGCCAGTTCGGCTTCGACAAGCCGCCGATCGAGCGTTTCTTCACGATGCTGTGGAACTACGTCCGCTTCGACTTCGGCGAGAGCTATTTCCGCTCCATCAGCGTGGTCGATCTGGTGCTGGAGAAGTTGCCGGTCTCGATCAGCCTCGGCCTCTGGTCCACGCTGATCGCCTATCTGGTGTCGATCCCGCTGGGCATCCGCAAGGCGGTGAAGGACGGCACGCGGTTCGATACCTGGACCAGCGGCGCGATCATCGTCGGTTATGCGATCCCGGGCTTCCTGTTCGCGATCCTGCTGCTGGTGCTTTTCGCGGGCGGCTCGTATTTCCAGATCTTCCCGCTTCGAGGGCTGACCTCTGACAACTGGCACGAGCTCAGCCTGATCGGCAAGGTGCTGGACTATTTCTGGCATATCACCCTGCCGGTTCTGGCCTCCACCATCTCGGCCTTCGCCACGCTGACGCTGCTGACCAAGAACAGCTTTCTCGACGAGATCCGGAAGCAGTATGTCATCACCGCCCGCGCCAAGGGGGTGAGCGAACGGCGGGTGCTGTATGGTCACGTGTTCCGGAACGCCATGCTGATCATCATCGCCGGTTTCCCGGCGGTGTTCGTGTCAGTGTTCTTCGGCGGCTCGCTGATCATCGAGACGATCTTCTCGCTGGACGGTCTGGGCCGTCTCGGCTTCGAGGCGGCGGTCGCGCGCGACTATCCGGTGATCTTCGGCACGCTCTTCGCCTTCGGCCTGCTGGGGCTGGTCGTCGGGCTGATCTCGGACCTGATGTATGTCTGGATCGACCCGCGGATCGACTTCGAGACGCGGGAGACCTGAGCCTTGGCCGAGCCTGCCACCAACCTGCGCGATACGCATGTCCCGCCGCCGTTGCCCGGGACGGAGACACCCCCCGCGCCGCCGGTCGAGATCCGCGGCCCCTGGGGGATCCGGCTGTCGCCGCTCAATCAGCGCCGCTGGCGGAACTTCAAGGCGAACCGGCGCGCCTATTGGGCGCTGATCGTCTTTTCCGTGCTGTTCGGTCTGTCGCTTTTTGCCGAGTTCATCGCCAACGACAAGCCGCTCCTCGTGAGCTATCGCGGCGAGTGGCGCATGCCGATCTTCACCTTCTACGCCGAAACCGAGTTCGGCGGCGATTTTCGCACCGAAGCCGTCTATCGCGATCCCGAGGTTCAGTGCCTTGTCCGCACCGGCGGGGCGGAGCTGTGCCTGGATGACCCGGACGCGGCGATGACGGAGGCGCTGGAGTTCGGCACGGTGGAGGGTGAGCCGGTGGTGAGCGGCTGGATGCTGTGGCCGCTCATCCCCTATTCCTACAGCACCATCAACGATATCGGCGGGGTGGCACCGTCACCGCCCGACAGCCGGCACTGGCTGGGCACGGACGACACGGCGCGCGACGTGTTGGCGCGGGTGATCTACGGCTTTCGGCTTTCGGTGGTGTTCGCCATCGTCGTGACCGTGCTGACCTCGGTCATCGGCGTCGCCGCCGGCGCGGTGCAGGGGTATTTCGGTGGCTGGATCGATCTTGGCTTCCAGCGCATCATCGAGCTTTGGGGCGCGACGCCGTCGCTGTTCATCATCATCATCGTCGCGGCGATCTTCCAGATGAACTTCTGGTTGCTGGTGTTCCTGATGACGCTGTTCGGCTGGACCGCTCTGGTCGGCGTGGTTCGCGCCGAGTTCCTGCGGGCGCGCAACTTCGAATATGTGCGTGCGGCGCGCGCGTTGGGAGTCTCGAACGCCGTGATCATGTTCCGCCACGTGCTGCCCAATGCCATGGTGGCGACGCTGACCATGCTGCCCTTCATCGTCACCGGCACGATCGGCTCGCTCGCCGCGCTGGATTTCCTCGGCTTCGGGCTGCCGTCCTCGGCGCCGTCGCTGGGCGAACTGACACTGCAGGCCAAGCAGAACCTGCAGGCTCCCTGGCTGGGCTTCACCGCTTTCTTCGCTTTCGCGATCATGCTTTCGCTGCTCGTCTTCGTCTTCGAGGGGGTGCGCGATGCTTTCGATCCGCGCAAGACCTTCAGATGACCGGCGTTCTGCAGGTGCGCGACCTTTCGGTGACCTTCCGGCAGGAGGGTCAGACGGTGCGCGCCGTGCGTGGGGTGTCTTTCGAGGTGGGCCGCGGCGAGACGGTGGCGCTGGTGGGCGAATCCGGTTCGGGCAAGTCGGTGACTGCGCTCTCCACGGTGGCGCTGCTGCCCGACTCGGCCGAACTCTCGGGCTCGATCCTCTACAAGGGTCGCGAGATGCTCGGGGCCGATGCCGCCACCCTGCACGAGGTGCGCGGCAACGACATCAGCTTCATCTTCCAGGAGCCCATGACCTCGCTCAACCCTTTGCACACGCTGGAGAAGCAGCTGGCGGAGAGCCTTGCCATCCATCAGGGACTGACCGGTGCGGCGGCGCGGGCGCGTATCCTGGAGCTGTTGCACAGGGTCGGTATTCCCGAGGCCGAAAGCCGGCTCGGCGCCTATCCGCACCAGCTGTCCGGGGGGCAGCGGCAACGGGTGATGATCGCCATGGCGCTGGCGAACGGTCCCGATCTCCTGATCGCCGACGAACCGACGACCGCGCTTGATGTCACCATCCAGGCGCAGATCCTCGACCTGCTGGGAGGGCTGAAGCGGGCAGAGGGGATGAGCCTTCTGTTCATCACGCATGACCTCGGTATCGTTCGGCGCTTTGCCGATCGGGTCTGCGTCATGCAGTCCGGCGCGATCGTCGAGCAGGGCGATACGGCGTCGATCCTCTCGCGTCCGCAGCATCCCTATACCCGCAAGCTGCTCGCGGCCGAACCGGGCGGCCGGCCGGAGCCGGTGCCCCCGGGCGCCCCCGAGATCCTGCGCACCGAGGGGCTGCGGGTCTGGTTTCCGATCCAGCGCGGCTTTCTGCGCCGCACGGTGGGTCATGTGAAGGCGGTCAATGCCGCGAGTCTTGCCGTGCGCGCCGGTGAGACCGTCGGGATCGTCGGCGAGTCGGGGTCGGGCAAGACCACGCTTGCGCTGGCGCTGATGCGACTTGTCTCGTCGCAGGGGCCGGTGGTCTTTCAGGGTCGCGACATCCAGGGCTGGAAGTCCCGTGCGCTCCGGCCCTTGCGCCGCGACATGCAGGTGGTGTTCCAGGATCCCTACGGCAGCCTCAGTCCGCGGATGACCGTGGAGCAGATCGTCGCCGAGGGGCTGTCGGTGCATGGCGATGGCGGCGGCGACCGCGGCGAAATGGTCGCCACCGCCCTGCGCGAGGTCGGGCTCGACCCCTCGATGATGAGTCGGTACCCGCACGAGTTCTCGGGCGGCCAGCGCCAGCGCATCGCCATCGCCCGGGCGATGATCCTGAAGCCGCGCCTGCTTGTCCTGGACGAGCCGACTTCGGCACTGGACATGACGGTGCAGGTGCAGATCGTCGATCTGCTGCGCGAACTGCAGCGCCGGCACGGGCTGGGCTACATCTTCATCAGCCACGACCTGCGCGTTGTGCGCGCGCTGGCGCATCATGTGATCGTCATGCAGCGCGGCGATGTGGTGGAGCAGGGCGAGGCGGCGCAGGTGTTCGAGGCGCCGCGGTCCGAATACACGCGCACGCTGATGGCGGCCGCCTTCGAACTGAAGGTACGCGCGGCCGGCTGACGGCCGGGTCGCGGGGCTGCAAGGCTCTGTATAATCTGTCAAAAATCTCTCCGTACAGGGGCGACAGCTTTGTGGTGCCGCGTTCTCGCGTTTTCCTGTTCACCGTCGGCAAGAAATATACTACTCATACATCAGGGCTGGAGGAGCCCGCGAAAGGGAGGAAATCCAATGATCTTTCAGGCGTCACGCCAACTCGCCGTCGCCGCCGTCGTTGCCGGCACCTTCGCAACGACGGCCTTCGCGCAGGACTCGCATTACTTCCGCATGGCCACCTCCTGGTCCGGCGGCCCGTTGATGGAGATCGGCGCCGAGGCCTTCGCCGAGCGGGTGCGGCAGCTTTCGGGCGGGCGAATCGACATCGAGGTGTTCCCGGGCGGCACGCTCGGCCCGGCACTGCGCGTGTCGGAGACGGTGCAGCAGGGCGTCGCCGACATGGGGCACACCTGGGTCGGCTATGACTGGGGCGCGGACCCGACGGCGGTGCTGTTCGGCGGCTATGCCGGCACCTTCGATACCGAACGGATGCTGCACTGGCTGTATCGCGGCGGCGGCGTGGAACTGCAGGAAGAGTGGCGCCGCGAAACCATGGGCGTCATTTCCATGCCGCTGTTCATCCGCACGGCCGAGGTGTTCCTGCATTCACGCGTGCCGGTGCGCACGCTGGAGGATCTGCAGGGGCTGCGGCTGCGTACCGCCGGGGCCTGGATCGAGATGTCCGAGGCGATGGGTGCGGCGCCGGTGACCATGCCGGGCGGCGACATCTATCCCGCGCTCGAACGTGGCGTGATCGATGCGGTGGAGTGGGGCACCCTGTGGGAGAACATCTCCACCGGTTTCCACCAGGTGGCGCCCTATGTGATCATTCCGGGCGTGCACCAGCCGACCGCGCCGTTCGAACTGGTGATCAACGAGCGCGCGTGGAACGGGATGTCGGCCGAGGATCAGGAGCTGATCCGCATCGCCGCGCGTCTGACCACGCTGGAAAGCTGGCTGACGATCGGCCAGGAGGACGCCAAGGCGCTCGACTTCTTCCGAGAGGCCGGCAACGAGATCATCGATCTCGACCCGGAGGTGCAGTACGAGGCCCGCGCCATCGGCCTCGCCTGGGCCGAGGGCGTGGCCGCCGAGAATCCGTGGTTCGCACGCGTGCACGAAAGCCTCGTCGCCTTCGAGGAACTCTGGCAGGACGCCGAGCGCTATCGCATCGTACAGGTCCGGCGCGACTGAGCCGCAACCCGTGATGCGGTTCCTTTCCCTCATCCGTCAGGCCCTCGACGGCCTGACGGAATTCATCGGACGGGGGGCGGCCCTGCTCGTCATCCCGTTGGCCTTGGCGATGGTCTACGAGGTCCTCGCCCGCTATATCTTCGGCAAACCCACCTTCTGGGCCTTCGAACTCGGCTTCATGCTGATGGGCGTGCATTTCCTGCTCGCCGGGCCGCTGACGCTGAAGCGCAACCATCATGTGCGGATCGACCTGATCTATGCGCGCTTCCCGACGCGCGGGCGGGCGGCGCTCGATCTCGCGCTGCTGCTCACGCTGGTTCTGCCGGCGGTCTGGCTGATCATCGAGCGCTACGGTGCCTTTGCCTGGCGCGCCTTCGAGACCGGCGAGCGCAGCGGCCAGTCGGCCTGGAACCCGCAGATCTGGCCCTTCCGCTTCCTGATCGTGGCGGCCTTCTGCCTGTTGTTCCTGCAGATCGTCGCCACCTGCATCCGCTGCATCGAGGCCCTCGCCGGCCGGCGCGACTATCCGGAGGGCTGAGATGGTCGGCATGCTGATGTTCCCGGCACTTTTCGTGCTGATCTTCCTCGGGTTCCCGGTTGCCTTCGCCATGCTCGGCATCGCCTTCACCTTCGGCGTCTACACTTTCGGCGATGCGGTGTTCTTCCAGTTCACCCAGAAGATCGAGGATGTCGCCTCGAACTTCGTGCTGGCGGCGGTGCCGCTGTTCGTCTTCATGGGCGCGATCCTGGAACGTTCCGGCATCGCAGAGCAGCTCTTCAACGCCGTGCACATGTGGACCCGGCGGTTGCCGGGCGGGCTCGCCGTCGGCACGGTGATCATGTGCGTGATCTTCGCCGCATCGACCGGCGTGATCGGCGCGACCGAGACGGTGGTGGGGCTGCTCGCCATCCCGGCAATGATGAAGCGGGCCTATTCGCACCAGCTCATCTCCGGCACGATCTGCGCCGGCGGATCTCTGGGCACGATCATTCCGCCGTCGCTGGTGGTGGTGATCATGGGGCCGATCGCGAATGTCTCCATCGGCGACCTGATGACCGGCATGATCTTTCCGGGGCTGATCATGGCCGTGCTCTACATCGTCTACATCCTCGGGCTGTGCATCGTGAACCCGGCTGCCGGTCCGGTCAGCCCGCCCGATCCGAACGAGCCGCCGCTTGCGGCGAAGCTGTGGATCACCGCGAAGGCCCTGATCCCGCCGATCATCATGGTGATCGCGGTGCTCGGGTCGATCATCATGGGTTGGGCCGCGCCGACCGAGGCCGCCGGCATCGGCGCCGTGGGCGCGGTGCTCATGACCGCGCTCTATGGCCGCTTCACCCTGTCGGGGCTGTGGGAGGCGCTGCAGAAGACGCTGCTGATCACCGGCATGATCATGTTCATCCTGCTTGCCGGCAGCCTGTTCACCGGGGTTTTCGTGGGCTCGGGCGGCATGCGCTTCATGCGGATGATGATCGGGGCCTACGACTTCAGCCCGTGGATGCTGCTGATTGTGTTCCTGCTGCTGGTTTTCATTGCCGGGTTCTTCCTCGAATGGGTGTCGATCCTGCTGATCTTCCTGCCGATCTACATTCCCTTCGTGATCGCCGCGGGCTTCGATCCGGTCTGGTTCTGCATCCTCGTGCTGATCGTGATCCAGACCAGCTATCTGACGCCGCCGATGGCGCCGGCGATCTTCTATCTGCGGGGCATCGCGCCACGGAGCATCACGCTGAAGCAGATGTATGCCGGCGTGGTGCCCTTCATCCTGCTGCAGCTGCTCACGCTGGGGCTGGTGATGCTCTTTCCCGAACTGGCCCTGTGGCTGCCGCAGCAGCTGCTGGGCGTGCGCTGAGGAGGACGGCCATGACACCCGACGAAATCCGCAAGACCCCCTGCCGGATGCTGACGGAGAGCCAGCGCGAGGCGTATCTGCGTGACGGCGGCCTCTGTGTGGAACGCGCGATCGGCGCCGACTGGCTGGAGCGATTGCGCGCCGCGGTGGCACGCTTCGTCGAGCGTAGCCGGGGCATCACCCGTTCGGACAGCGTTTTCGACATCGAGCCCGACCACCGGGCCGATGCCCCGAGACTGCGCCGCGTCTCCTCGCCCTGCGATCAGGATCCGGTGTTCTGGGAGTTGCTGACCGAGGGACCGCTGGGCGATCTCGCCGCCGATCTGCTGGGACAGGATGTGAAGTTCTACCAGGCCAAGCTGAACTTCAAATGGGCACGCGGCGGCGCCGAGGTGAAGTGGCACCAGGATCAGCCGTTCTTTCCGCACACCAACCATGCGGTGGCGACCTTCGGCATCTATCTGGAGGAATGCGGCCCCGATCAGGGCCCGCTGCGCATCCTGCCGGGCAGCCAGAACGGGCCGATCCACAGCCATTACGACGCCGCCGGCACCTGGCGGGGCGAATTGTCGACGGCGGATGCCGCGGGGCTCGACACCTCCGGCATGGTCGAGTTCACCGGTCCGGCGGGCTCGGTGACGGTGCACAACTACATGACCGTGCACAGCTCGCGGCAGAACCTGAGCGATCTGGGCCGGCCCCTGCTGCTCTACGTGCTCTCGGCCGCCGATGCGATGCCCTATACCGCGCAGCCGCTGAAGAGCCGCTACGAACAGCGGATCGTCCGCGGCGCGCCCGCGCGGATGGCGCATCACGAACCCGGCCGCTTCCTTCTGCCGCCGGATTGGAGCGGCGGTTACGGCTCGATCTTCGCCAGCCAGCAGAAGGAAGAGGGCCGGCTTGCCCCCGCGGGGATGTAGGGCCCGGACCCGAAGTCAGATCGTGGCGCGGGCAAAGGCCTCGATATAGTCGATCAGCGCATCCGAGGCGGCGGCGGCCGCCGCCTCGTCGCCCTCGGCGATGGCCAGCGCCACGTCGCGGTGCAGAAGCGCGCAGCGCCCGAGGTCCAGCGATTGCTGATAATGGCGATACCAGAAGCGGCGCGACAGACCCTGCATCAGTGCCATGGCCCCGGCGGCATAGTCGTTGCGGCACGCCGCCAGGGTCATCGCGTTGAAGGTCTTGTCGTGACGCATGAAGGCGATGTCGTCGCTTGCGGCGGCGGCGGCGGCGAAGCCATCGGCGAGTTTGCGAAAGGCGGCGCGTTCCGCCGCAGTGGCGCGCAGCGCCGCCTTGCGGGCGATCAGGCGTTCCACCTCGCGGCGCAGCTCCAGCAGGCAGAGGTGACGGGCAAGGTTGATCTCGGACACCATCACGCCGCGGCGCGGCAGCACCACCACAAGGCCCTCCTTGGCCAGCCGCTGCAGCGCCTCGCGCACCGGCGTGCGGCCGATGCCGAGCCGGCCTGTCAGCGCGGATTCCGACAGCACCGCCCCGGGTTCGAGTTCGAGGGTGACGATCATTTCCTCGATGCGCCGATAGGCAGCATCGGCAAGGCTCTCGGCGCCGCGGCCGCCCGGTGCGATCGGGGCCATGCTGTCCGCGGGTTCCATCACGCCGTCACTGTGCAAGGTCGGCCCCCGTATTCGCTGCCGGGGCGAAGCCTAGCACGCCCTGTCGCCCGCACCATAGCCCGGTGCGTGTCACTTGCGGGGCAGCTTTTCCTTGCGTGGCTCGGGGAAGATCCACAGCCCCACCACCATGAAGACCGCGAAACCGGCGAGAAACAGGCCCGAGGCCTGCAGCGCGATCGCCTCGCGCCAGACATGGGCGGCAAGTGCTGCGAGAAAGACCATGATGCTCAGGGCGATCTTGATGTGCGGGGGCATGGCGTCTCCTCAAAGCAGGACGGGCAGGGCGGGCAATGGCAGGGCAAGCAGCATCGTCAGCCCGACCGCGGCAAAGAGCGCGGCCCCGAGGGCCGAGTCGCGCAGTTGTGCCGGCAGCGGCTGGATCACGAAGGGCGCGGCCAGAAAGGCCGACCCGCCGGCCACCACCGCCACCGCCCACGGGAGTTCGAGGGCGGCCATCACGGCGGCGAGGAAAAGGGCCGCCGTGGTGGCAACGCCCGCGGCGATGGCCAGCGGTGCGAGACGATGGCGCAGCCCTGCAGGCCGGGCATCCGCCGGAAAGTAACCCGAGGTCAGCACCAGTCCGGCGCAGGCGCCCAGGGTCACGGCAGCAAATGCGCCCACTGCGGCGAAGTCCAGGTCGGTCAGGGGGTTCATGCGCTCTCCTCTTATCCGCCGCTTGCGGAATCCTGCTTGCATCCGGATATACTACTGATATATTACCGTCCAGGCAAGGGGACGGTGCGAAAAGCTGCGGCTGCGGGACGGAGATGAAGGGAGAGGATGCGATGACCTCGGCGCAGAAGCACTACAGCGGAGATCGCACCATCGACGGCTGCCTCGTCTCGGTGGATGGCGAACCGTTGCCCGAGGCGCTGGAGGTGGCGCGGTTGTGCGAGGACGGGTTCGAATGGAGCTACGAGGGTGCGGGCCCGGCGCAACTGGCCCTCGCCATCCTCTACGATCATTTCGGCGACGCGGACCGCGCCCTGCGCGAGCATGAGGGCTTCATGCGCAACGTCGTTGCCAACTTCAACAACGAGTGGGAGATGACCTCGGCCGATGTGCAGCGTGCGCTCGCCAACATCCATGCCGGGTCGTGACCCCCCGCCCCGTGAAACCGCGAAGGAGACCACGATGACGCTCGAACTCACCGACACGCCGATGAGCGACCGCCAGCGGAAATACCGCGAGGTCTACCGCTCGCGCATCGTCGGCTGGTACAACGGCTGGCTGCATGTGGCGATCATCTACGCCATCGGCTTTGCCGCCATGACGATCTACATCGGCGCGATGGAGAACGTTCGCTGGTACGAGTGGCTGATCGTTCCCGCGGTCTTCGTCGGCGCGAACTTCTTCGAATGGCTGCTGCACCGCTACGTCATGCACCGCCCCTCCAGCTTTGCGCCGTTCCGGGCGATCTATCAGCGCCACACGCTGATGCACCATCAGTTCTTCACCGACGAGGAGATGCGCTTCGCCGGCGCCCATGATTTCCGGGTCACCTTCTTTCCGCCCTATGCGCTGGTGACCTTCCTGTTCATGTCGATTCCGATGGCGCTGGTGGCGGGCTGGCTGTTCACGCCCAATGTGGGCTGGCTGGTGATGGCCACCACCACGACGATGTATCTGCTCTACGAGTTCATGCACGCCTGCTGCCACATCGAGGAGAACTGGCTGGTGCGCAACGTGCCCTTCGTGAACACGATCCGTCGGCATCACACCGCCCATCACAACCAGTCGATCATGATGGAGCGGAACATGAACCTGACCTTTCCGATCATGGACTGGCTGTTCGGAACCTCGGACCTGAACCGCGGCCTGCTGGGGCATCTCTTCAACGGCTACGACACCCGCTTCGTGAAGACCGACATGCGCAAGACCTCGCGCACCCCGGACGGCCGGCCGACGCTGTCGATGCAGAACCAGCCGGCCGAATAGGGGTCGGCCGCAACTCCGATCCGGGCCGCCGGTGCCACGCTCCGGCGGCCCTTTGCATGCCAGACGAGGGAGGAGATCACAGGCATGACCGATCGCAAGAAACGCACCATTCAGGACATCCGCGCCTCCAAGACGGATGGCACCCGAATGGTCTATACCTCGGTGCCCGACTACACCTCGGCGCGCTGGGCCGAGGCCGCGGGTGTCGATGTCGTGGTGGTGGGCGACAGCCTGGCGATGACCGCGCACGGCCACCCTTCGACCATCCCGGCGACGATGGACACGATGATCCTGCACCCCCAGGCCGTGCGGCGCGGGGCGCCCAACACCTTCTCGCTGGGCTGCATGCCCTATCAGAGCTATCACACGCCGGAAAAGGCGCTGGCCAACGCCACCCGCTTCATGCAGGAAGCCGGCTGCGACGCAGTCAAGCCGCAGGGCGGGCGCAGCCAGGCGGCGATCCTGCGCGCGCTGGTCGATGCCGGCATCCCCACCGCCAGCCATATCGGCATGGCGCCGCATCGCGTGGCGCTCTACGGCGGGTTCCGCATCCAGGGCCGAACCCCCGAGGCGGCGATGGAGATCCTGGAGGACGCCTTCGCGATCCAGGACGCCGGTTGCTTCATGCTGGAGTTCGAGGCGGTGCCGGCCGACATCGCCCGGCTGATCTCGGCCGAGTTGGAAATCCCCACCATCGGCATCGGTGCCGGGTCGGGAACCGACGGTCAGATCCTTCTGGCCTATGACCTTCTGGGGGTCTTCACCGACTTCAAGCCCAAGTTCACCAAGCGCTATGCCAACCTGACCGAGGTCGCCGTCAAGGGACTCAGCGCCTATGCCGAGGAGGTGCGCGCGGGCGCCTTCCCCGATGACGATCACAGCTATGGCACGCCCGATGGCGTGCTCGATGCCTTCCGCGACCTGCTGGAGCGGCGCCGGCAGGTCTGACGCGCGCGCGGCGGTCAGCTCAGCGCGATCAGGCTGTCCTCGGGGGCCTGGTCGCGTTCGCTCAGGCCGTAGTCGCGGATCACCGCCGTCACCCGCAGACGATAGTCGGCGAAGATGCCGTCGCGCCCCTCTTGCTGCACCTTGCGGTGGGCGCCCAGACAGCGCCAGCCGCGCACCGCCTCCTCGTCGCGCCAGAAGGACAGCGAGAGCAGCTTGTCGGGGTCGGTCAGCGACTGGAATCGCTCGACCGAGATGAAACCGTCCATCTGTTCGAGCATTGGTCGCATGCGCGCGGCGATGGCGAGATACTCCTCCTTGCGCCCGTCGGCGGGGCGGACCTCGAAGATCACGGCGATCATGGTGGGGGCCTCCTGGCTTGGGTTCAGGGCATTTCGAGGCTGGCGATGGCGAAGTCGCGGTTGTGGCGCATCAGCGCCATCACCGCCGTCTCGGCGCCGGCGGGATCGCGACCGGCCACGGCGCCGGCGATCGCGCCGTGCAGGGCGGCGGTATGGCGCAGATCCAGCGCGGCGCGATAGCGATAGAAGAAACGCCGCGAAAGCCCCTGCAACTGCCCCATAAGCCCGACGCAATAGGGGTTGTCGGCGGCTGCCAGCAACAGCGCATTGAAGGCGCCGTCAAGCCGCATGAAGGCGATTTCTCCGGCTTCGGTGATGCTGTCGAACCCTTCGGCCATGCCGGCAAAGGCGGCGGCCTGCGCCGGCGTGGCGCGGCGCGCGGCAAGCGCCGCAACCAGCCCCTCGACCCGCTCGCGCGCCTCCAGCAGCCGGACATAGGCACGGGTGTCGATTGGAGAGATCCTTGCACCGCGGCCGCGGATGAACTGCACGAGCCCCTCGTGGGCAAGCCGCTGCAGGGCAGCGCGGACCGGCGTCCGGCCCATGCCCAGTTCGCCCGCCAGGGTGGTCTCGGACAACAGCGCCCCGGGCGGCAGGGCCAGCGTCACGATGCGTTCCTCGATCAGCCTGTACGCCCGCTCCGAGAGGAGTTCGGCCCCTCCGCCGAGCGCCTGCAACGGCGCATTGCCCGGCGATACGGGCGCACCGGCATCCTTTGGCCCGGGGGCGCCCGGCGCCTTTTCTGCTGACACTCTCGGCCTCCCCCTCCGGGTCCGGTGTCCGGGACAGGTCGCGCGCCGTCCTCCCCGACGGCCCGCGACGGCGTCGAGCGCAAGGATATCACGGAAAAACCCCGCCAAGCCAAGCCCGGCGGGGAAAAGGAGCGCGTGTCGCCTGGCGGCGGGCCTCAGACGGCCGAACTGTGCCCGGCCTTGGACATGCCGTAGGCGTCGAAGGCCGAGGCGATCATGCGCGTCAGCGGCCGCCCCTCGGGCGGGATGGCGAAACCCTGCTCGGTGACCTCGACGAAGCCGGGAAAGCGCCGCGCCGCCGTGTCGTACATCGCAGCGAGTTGCGCCCGCGTGGCGCCGTAGTCGGCGAGCATCTCGGCCGTGTCGATGCGGAAGTCGCACATCAGCGCCTCGATCATCCGCCGGCGCAGCAGATCCTCGCCCGAGAAGACATGCCCGCGGTGGGTGGCGAACGCGCCCGCCCGCACCGCCTTGGCATAGGCCGAGGTGGCCGAGACGTTCTGCGCGTAGCCTTGCGGGAAATAGCTGATCGACGAGGCGCCCAGCCCCACCAGCACCGGCGCGGTGTCGTCGGTGTAGCCCTGGAAATTGCGGCGCAACGTTCCCGCCCGCCGTGCCACCGACAGCCCGTCGTCCGGCCGGGCGAAGTGATCGATGCCGATCTCGTCGTAGCCGTCCCAGACGAAGAGCCGCCGCGCGGTCTCGTAGAGCTTCAGCCGTTCCTCGGGTGTGGGCAGGCTGTCGGTCGGGATCATCTGCTGGCGCCGCGCCATCCAGGGCACATGCGCGTAGCCGTAGAGCGCGACCCGGTCGGGGCCGAGCGACAACAGTTTCTGCACGGTGGAGGAGAGCCGCCGCGTGGTCTGATGCGGAAGGCCATAGAGGATGTCGGCGTTGAGGCTTCTGACCCCGCGGGCGCGAATCGCGGTGACGACCGACTGCGTGATCTCGTAGCTCTGGTCGCGGCCGATGGTGGCCTGGATCTCGGGATCGAAGTCCTGCACCCCGATCGAGGCGCGGTTCATCCCCGCCGCGGCCAGCGCATCAAGCCGGGGTTCGTCCACCTCGTTCGGATCGATCTCGACCGAGAACTCGGCCTCCGGTCCGAACGGCACCGCCGCCCGGATCGCCGTGGCGAGATCGGTCATCAACTCGGGCGTCAGAAGTGTTGGCGTGCCACCGCCCCAGTGCAGCCGCGACAGGCTGACCCCGGCCGGCAGATGCTGCGCCATCAGCGCGATCTCGGCCTTCAGCGTCTCGACATAGGCCGCGACCGGCGCATCGGTCGAGGTGCCCTGGGTCCGGCAGGCGCAGAACCAGCACAGCCTGCGGCAGAATGGCACATGCAGATAGAGGGATATCTGCGCCCCCTCGGGAATTTCCTGCAGCCAATGCATGAAATCCTGAGGCTGCACGGCATCCGAGAAGTGCGGCGCGGTCGGATAGCTCGTGTAACGGGGTACACGTGCGTCGAACAGGCCCAGCCGGGTGAGTTGAGATTCCGTATCCATTCCTCTAGCCTCGTTTACAGTGCCGGTGTCAGCTTTGATGTGGATCAAGCCGTATGTCGAAAGCCTCGATCATCTCCGACAACCTCGTTTCGCAGGAATGCGGAGACTGCCCCATCCGCCACCGCGCCGTCTGCGCGCGCTGCGAGCAGGACGAGCTCGATCGGCTGGAGGAGATCAAGTATTATCGAACGTTCGAGGCCGGGCAGACGGTGATCTGGTCGGGCGACCGGATGGATTTCGTCGCCTCCGTGGTGACCGGAATCGCCTCGCTCACCCAGACGATGGAGGACGGGCGCCGCCAGATGGTCGGTCTGCTGCTCCCGTCCGATTTCATCGGTCGGCCGGGGCGCAACACGGCAGCCTATGACGTGACCGCGATCACCGATGTGGTGATGTGCTGCTTCCGAAAGAAACCCTTCGAGGAGATGATGCTGCGCACTCCGCGCATCTCCCAGCGGCTGCTGGAGATGACGCTCGACGAACTCGATGCGGCGCGCGAGTGGATGCTGCTGCTGGGTCGCAAGACCGCGCGCGAGAAGATCGCCAGCCTGATCGCCATCATCGCCCGGCGCGATGCCGAGCTGCGCCTGCGCAGCGCCGGCAACGACCTGACATTCGAACTGCCGCTGACCCGCGAGGCGATGGCCGATTATCTGGGGCTGACCCTGGAAACCGTCAGCCGCCAGATCTCTGCGCTGAAGAGGGACGGGATCATCCTGCTCGAAGGCAAGCGCCAGGTCACCATTCCCGATTTCGACAGGCTGATCGAGGAAGCGGGCGACGATGCCGATGGCGGCCTGCTGAGCTGATTGCGGGCGAGGCAGGGGCGGCATTGCCGCAGCCCCCAACTCAGTGCGCCATCAGGACCGGCATGCTGGCGATCTCCAGCATGTGCCGGGTTGCACCGCCAAGGATCGCCTCGCGAAACCGCGAGTGCCCATAGGCACCCATCACGAGCATGTCGGCATCGTGCTCGCGGGCATGACGACACAGCACGTCCGACACCCGTGGCAGCGTCTTGGCGATCACCGAGACTTCGGCGCGCACGCCGTGGCGGGCGAGCATCTGCGTCAGCATGCCACCGGGGTCAGACCGCTCCGGGCCCTGTGCCGGCGGATCGACTATGACGATATCGACCTGCTCGGCGGCCTGCAGCATCGGCAGGGCGCGACGGATCGCCTGCAACGCCTCGTCCGACTGATTCCAGGCGACGGCGATGCGCCGTCCCAGCGTGACCGGCAGCCCCGCCTCGGGCAGCACCAGAACCGGGGTCTTGCCCTCGAACAGCGCCGCCTCCACCACCGCTTCGGCATCGGGCGTGCGCCCCTCGCCATAGGGCTTGGGCTGGATCACGAGGTCGGCAAACCGCGCGCGCAGCCCGACGAGGCCGGCCAGCCCGCCGATCTGCACCACCGCCGCCTCGGCACCCCAGCGGATGTCCTCGCGGCCGAGCCGTGCACGCACGGATTTCTCCAGCGTTTCGGCCTCGGCCCGGGCCCGGTCCAGTGTCTCCTGATAGATCATCGCCGGTGCGCCGGCATAGAAGTATCCAGGCTGGGTATGGTCCACCCCAAGACAGCAGACGTCGAGATGCGCGTCCTCCCGCCGCGCGAGGGTGATCGCGGCATCCAGCGCCTCGCTGATCGTCGCGGCGTCGGTGACGAAGGTCATCAGCGACTTGTAGGTCATGGAGGGTACTCCGTTGAGCGGTTCGTCCGGGCCGCGGCCCGCGCGGCGCGAAACTGCGGCACGTTGACCTGTAGCAAGCCGCCGGCTGGGCGGTTTTGACCCAGATCAATGTGGCTGTAATGTCCGTATACCAATGAAGACTGAGGCCGCGCGGCCCCCACGTCGCGCCGGCTGTATCTGCGGATGCAATAGACCGACGAGGGACAGGGAATGTGGGACTACATCAAACTGGCGGGGCTCGGCGTCCTCGTCCTCTATGGTGCGATCGGGCTGAATTTTGCCCGTGACGACGCCTTTCTGGTGCATGCGCTGATCATCCTGCTGGTCGCCGGCGGCCTGCTGCTGCACACGCTGCGCCGGATCGGCGAGCCCAAGCCGGTGCACGACCCGGGCGTCTACATGGACGACGTCGTCCGCGCCGGCGTCATAGCCACCGCCTTCTGGGGCGTGGTAGGGTTCGCCGCCGGCACCTGGATCGCCTTTCAGCTCGCCTTTCCGCAGCTCAATTTCGAATGGGCCCAGGGCTATCTCAACTTCGGCCGGCTGCGTCCGCTGCACACCTCGGCGGTGATCTTCGCCTTCGGCGGCAACGCGCTGATCGCCACCGCCTTCTACGTGGTGCAGCGCACATCGGCGGCGCGGCTGTGGGGCGGCAACCTGGCCTGGTTCGTGTTCTGGGGATACCAGATCTTCATCGTGATGGCGGCGACCGGCTACATCCTCGGCTCGACCCAAGGCAACGAATACGCCGAACCCGAATGGCTGACCGACCTGTGGCTGACGGTGGTCTGGGTCGCCTTCCTCGCCGTCTTCGTCGGCACGCTGGTGAAGCGGCGCGAGCGGCACATCTACGTCGCCAACTGGTTCTACCTCTCCTTCATCATCACCGTGGCGATGCTGCACCTCGTCAACAACGTGGCGGTGCCGGTGTCGATCTTCGGCTCGCGTTCGGTGCCGCTGTGGTCGGGCGTGCAGTCGGCCATGGTGCAGTGGTGGTACGGCCACAACGCGGTGGGCTTCTTCCTGACCGCGGGCTTCCTGGGGATGATGTACTACTTCATCCCGAAGCAGGCCGAACGGCCGGTCTACTCCTACAAGCTCAGCATCATCCATTTCTGGGCGCTGATCTTCCTCTACATCTGGGCGGGTCCGCACCACCTGCACTACACCGCGCTGCCCGACTGGGCGCAGACGCTGGGCATGACGTTCTCCATCATGCTGTGGATGCCCAGCTGGGGCGGCATGATCAACGGGCTGATGACCCTCTCGGGCGCCTGGGACAAGCTGCGCACCGATCCGGTGATCCGGATGATGGTGGTTGCGGTGGGCTTCTACGGCATGGCCACCTTCGAAGGGCCGATGATGTCGATCAAGACCGTGAACGCGCTGTCGCATTACACCGACTGGACCGTCGGGCACGTGCACTCTGGCGCGCTGGGCTGGAACGGCATGATCACCTTCGGCGCGCTCTACTACCTGGTGCCGAAGCTCTGGCAGCGCGAGGGGCTGTACTCGCTCCGGCTGGTCAGCTGGCACTTCTGGCTCGCCACGCTGGGGATCGTGCTTTACGCGGCCTCGATGTGGGTGACCGGCATCATGGAGGGGCTGA
>SLBI01000251.1 GCA_007126375.1 Paracoccaceae bacterium | reverse complement strand
GCCCAGAGCGGCCCTGTCGAGGCCCAGAAGGCCACCGTATTCCCTCGGAGCACTGTGCCATGGCATCACGAAAAAGCCCAGATCGGCCAGTGGATGACCCAGCGTGGCCAGTTCCCAGTCGAGGATGCCGATCACACGCGGTTCGGACGGGTGCAGCATCAGGTTGCCGAGGCGAAAATCGCCATGCGTGATGGCGGCGCGTCCATCGTCGGCCGGCATCTCCGCCTGCAGCCAGGGGATCAGCGCATCCAGCTCCGGTATCCGCGGCTGGCTGGAGGCGGCGTATTGCCGCGTCCAGCGTGCCAGCTGGCGGGCGAAATAGCTGCCCGGCCGGCCGAAATCGGCAAGGCCCACCGCGGCGGGTTCGATGGCGTGCAGCCGGGCCAAGGTGCGCGCGGCGTCGTGCCAGACCGCGCGGCGGTCGGCCGGGCTCAGGCCGGGCAGGCTGCTGTCGGCGATCACCCGGCCCTCCAGCCGCTCCATGACGTAGAAGGGGGTTCCGAGGATGCCTGCGTCCTCCTCCAGCGCCAGCGGGCGCGGCACGGGCAGGCCGGCGGGGTGCAGCGCGGCCAGCACGCGGAACTCGCGCTCGACGGCATGGGCGCCCTTCAGGATCGGCCCCGCGGGTTTCTTGCGCAGGATCAGCCGATGGTGCCCCCAGTCGAGCCGGAAGGTGGGGTTGGACTGGCCGCCACCGATGCGCGACAGCGCCAGCCCGTCGCCGGGAAGGCGTGCGGCAAGCCAGCGGGCCAGCGCGGCGGTGTCGAGCCCGTCCGTCACGGCGCCCGCCTTACAGCGACGAGACGAGATGCCCGCCGTCCACTGCCAGTGTGGCGCCGGTGATGTAGGCGCCGGCGTCGGAGGCGAGCAGCAGGAGCGGCGCATCGAGGTCCTCGGGCCGGCCGAGGCGGCGCTGCGGGATGCGGCGGATCAGCGCCTGTCCGGCCTCGGTGGCGAAGAAGGCGGCGTTGATCGGTGTCTCGATGTAGCCGGGGCAGAGCGCGTTCACCCGGATGCCGTGCCGCGCCCATTCCAGCGCCAGCGCCCTGGTCAGCTGCACCAGCCCGGCCTTGGCGGCGGCATAGCCGGCCAGCCCGCCGGACACGCGCAGCCCGAGGATCGAGGCGATGTTGACGATGGCGCCGCCGTGGCCGGCCGCCACCATTTCCCGCGCCGTCATCTGCGCCACGCGGAAGGCGCCGGTGAGATCGGTGTCGATCACCCGGTCGAAGGCATCCGGGCCGGCCTCCAGCGCCGGCGCGGTGGCGGCGATGCCGGCATTGTTCACGACGATGTCGAAGGCCCGCCCGGCGAGCCCCTCGACCGAGCGGGGGTCGGTGACGTCGAGCGCCAACGTCTCGGCCCCGCTGCCGAGATCGCCGGCCAGCGCCTGCAGCACCTCGATCCGCCGCGCAGCCAGGGTGACCTGCGCGCCCTGTCCGGCCAGCAGCCGGGCGAAATGCGCGCCCAGGCCCGAGGAGGCGCCGGTGACCAGCGCCCGCTTGCCCGCAATGTCCGGCCAGTCCATGCCCCGTTCCTCCCTCCGGCAGCCGAACCTAGTCTGCGGACAGGCGCAGCGGCAAGCGGCGGCCTCTTGCAGCGGCGCGGGCGGCTGCCCAAATCCATGGCGAGGCCCGGAGGGGAGCGTGCCGCAGGGGCGGGCGCCGAGACGGCCGGGTGCTTGATCGAGGAGACGGCCATGAACATCGAGAAGCTGACCGAACGCGCCCGCGGGTTCCTGCAGGGGGCGCAGACCATCGCCTTGCGCGAGAACCACCAGCGACTGGCGCCCGAGCATCTGCTCAAGGCGCTGATGGACGACGATCAGGGGATGTCCGCGAACCTGATCCGCCGTGCCGGCGGTGCGCCCGAACGCGTGCTGCAGGCCGTCGAGCAGGCCCTGGCGAAGATGCCCAGGGTCTCGGGCGACGGCGGCCAGGTGTATCTGGACCAGGCCACCGCCCGGGTGCTGGACGAGGCCGAGAAGCTGGCGCAGAAGGCCGGCGACAGCTTCGTGCCGGTGGAACGCATCCTGATGGCGCTGGCCATGGTGCGCTCGCCCGCGAAGGATGCGCTGGATGCGGGCGCGGTGACCGCACAGGCGCTCAATGCCGCGATCAACGACATCCGCAAGGGCCGCACGGCCGACAGCGCCAACGCCGAGGAGGGCTACGAGGCGCTGAAGAAATACGCCCGCGACCTGACCGAGGCGGCGCGCGAGGGCAAGATCGACCCGATCATCGGCCGCGACGAGGAAATCCGCCGCGCCATGCAGGTGCTGAGCCGGCGGACCAAGAACAACCCGGTGCTGATCGGCGATCCCGGCGTCGGCAAGACCGCCATCGCCGAAGGGCTGGCGCTGCGCATCGTCAACGGCGACGTGCCGGAATCCCTGCGCGACAAGAAGCTGATGGCGCTGGACATGGGCGCGCTCATCGCCGGCGCGAAATACCGCGGCGAATTCGAGGAACGGCTCAAGTCGATCCTGTCGGAGGTGACCGCCGCCGCCGGCGAGATCATCCTGTTCATCGACGAGATGCACACGCTGGTCGGCGCGGGCAAGTCCGAAGGGGCGATGGATGCCGCGAACCTGATCAAGCCGGCGCTCGCACGGGGAGAGTTGCACTGCATCGGTGCGACCACGCTGGACGAATACCGCAAGCATGTCGAGAAGGACGCGGCGCTGGCGCGGCGCTTCCAGCCGGTGTTCGTGGCCGAGCCGACGGTCGAGGACACCGTCTCCATCCTGCGCGGCATCAAGGAGAAATACGAGCTACACCACGGGGTGAAGATCTCCGACTCGGCGCTGGTGGCGGCGGCGACGCTGTCGCACCGCTACATCACCGACCGCTTCCTGCCCGACAAGGCGATCGACCTCGTCGACGAGGCCGCCAGCCGGCTGCGCATGGAGGTGGATTCCAAGCCCGAGGAACTCGACGCGCTCGACCGCGAGATCCTGCAGAAGCAGATCGAGGCCGAGGCTCTGAAGAAGGAGGACGACACCGCCTCGCGCGACCGGCTGGAGCGGCTGGAGAAGGAACTCTCCGACCTGCAGGAGAGATCCGCCGAACTGACCGCGAAGTGGCAGGCCGAGCGGGACCGGCTGGCGTCGGCCCGACAGCTGAAGGAACAGCTCGATCGCGCGCGGGCCGAACTCGACCAGGCCAAGCGCGAGGGCAATCTTGCGCGCGCCGGCGAGCTGTCCTACGGCATCATCCCCGGGCTGGAGCGGGACCTGTCCGAGGCCGAGGCCCGCGAGGGCGCCGAGTTGGTCTCGGAGGCGGTCCGCCCCGAGCAGATCGCCCAGGTGGTGGAGCGCTGGACCGGCGTGCCGACCTCCAAGATGCTGGAGGGCGAGCGCGACAAGCTGCTGCGCATGGAGGAGGAGCTTGGCCGGCGGGTGATCGGCCAGCGCCAGGCGGTGGTCGCCGTTTCCAACGCCGTGCGCCGGGCCCGCGCAGGCTTGCAGGACGAGAACCGCCCGCTCGGGTCGTTCCTCTTCCTCGGCCCGACCGGTGTGGGCAAGACCGAGCTGACCAAGGCGCTCGCCGCATATCTGTTCGACGACGACAAGGCGATGGTGCGCATCGACATGTCGGAGTTCATGGAGAAACATGCTGTCAGCCGCCTGATCGGGGCCCCTCCGGGCTATGTCGGCTATGACGAGGGGGGCGTGCTGACCGAAGCGGTCCGTCGCCGGCCCTATCAGGTGATCCTGTTCGACGAGGTCGAGAAGGCGCATCCGGACGTCTTCAACGTGCTGTTGCAGGTGCTCGACGACGGGGTGCTGACCGACGGGCAGGGCCACCATGTCGATTTCAAGCAGACGCTCATCGTGCTGACCTCGAACCTCGGCAGCCAGGCGCTGAGCCGGTTGCCCGAGGGCGCGGATGCGGGGCTGGCCAAGCGCGAGGTGATGGAGGCGGTGCGGGCGCATTTCCGCCCCGAGTTCCTGAACCGTCTGGACGAGACGATCATCTTCGATCGGCTCAGCCGCGACGACATGGGCGGGATCGTCGAGATCCAGCTCGGCCTGCTGGAGAAGCGGCTTGCGGCGCGCAAGATCGCGCTGGAGCTGGATGCCGACGCGAAGCAGTGGCTGGCGGACGAGGGCTACGATCCGGTCTTCGGCGCCCGGCCGCTGAAGCGGGTGATCCAGCGCGCGCTGCAGGATCCGCTGGCCGAGATGATCCTTGCCGGCGACCTGCCCGATGGCGCCACCCTGCCGGTGACCGCCGGCCCTGAGGGGCTGATCATCGGCGACCGGCTGTCCACCTCGCGGCGTGAGCCGCCGGAAGCGGCGGTCCTGCACTGAGCCGCACGGCGCGCAAGGGAAGGGGCGGCATCGCGGTGTCGCCCCTTTCGTTTGCCCTGCGGCTCGGCTAGATACGGTCGCATGATGACATGCTGGCGTCGCCCCGTCCTCCTCCTCCTTGCCGCGCTGGCCGTCCTGGCCGGCTGCAATTCGGCCCGCGACCTCGATGCGCCCACTGTGCCGCTGGGCGACTTCTACTTCGGCCACAACATCGTCGTGGCCGAGAACGCGTTGCAGGGCCCGCTGTCGCGCGAGGCGACGGCCGAGGAATGGGAGGACGTGCTGCGCGCCGAGATGGACCGCCGCTTCCGACGTTTCGACGGCGACCGCCTCTATCACCTCGCCGTCGCGGTGGAGGGCTATGTCCTGGCGATGCCCGGAATTCCCGTGGTTGCGGCACCGAAATCCGCGCTGATCTTCTCGGTGACGGTATGGGACGATGCCGCCGGCGGAAAGATCAACGAGTCGCCGCACCGCATCACCGTGCTGGAGACGCTGGGCGGCGACAGCCTGATCAGTTCGGGGCTTGCGCGCTCGCGTGACGAACAGATGCAGGACCTCGCGCAAAATGCCGCGAAATCGGTCGAGAACTGGCTGCGCAGCAATATCGACTGGTTCGGAGGCACGCCGGAGCAGGCGCTGGAGGTCGCCGACGAGATCGGCGCGGAGATGCTCGAGGATCCGCCCGCGGTCGAGGCCGAACCCGTCGCCCGCCGGGCCGGCGCGGCGTTGCGGATGCCCGCCGCCGCAGCCGGTGCGGGCGCGCCATCTCGGCCTTGATTTTTCCCGCGGCGGCGGGTAGGTGGCGCGCGATGTCGAAACGGGCCCTTCTGCCGGGCCACACAGCAACGGGACGCCACACCGATGGCCAAGGCAAAATTCGAACGCACCAAGCCGCATGTGAACGTTGGCACGGTCGGCCATGTCGATCATGGCAAGACGACGCTGACGGCGGCGATCACGAAGTATTTCGGCGAGTTCAAGGCGTATGACGCGATCGATGCGGCGCCCGAGGAGAAGGCGCGCGGGATCACGATCTCGACGGCGCATGTGGAATACGAGACGCCGAACCGTCACTATGCGCATGTCGATTGCCCCGGCCACGCCGACTACGTGAAGAACATGATCACCGGTGCGGCGCAGATGGACGGCGGGATCCTGGTGTGCTCGGCGGCCGACGGTCCGATGCCGCAGACGCGCGAGCACATCCTGCTGGCGCGCCAGGTGGGCGTTCCGGCGCTTGTGGTGTTCATGAACAAGGTCGACCAGGTCGACGACGAGGAGCTTCTGGAGCTTGTCGAGATGGAGCTGCGCGAGCTGCTCTCGTCGTATGACTTCCCCGGCGACGACATCCCGATCGTGAAGGGCTCGGCGCTGGCGGCGCTGGAAGGCCGCGACCCGGAGATCGGCGAGAACGCGATCCGCGCGCTGATGGAGGCGGTGGACAGCTACATCCCGACGCCGGACCGGCCGATCGACCAGCCCTTCCTGATGCCGATCGAGGATGTGTTCTCGATCTCGGGCCGCGGCACGGTGGTGACGGGCCGGGTGGAGCGCGGCGTGATCAACGTCGGCGACGAGGTGGAGATCGTCGGCATCCGCGACACCAAGAAGACGGTGTGCACGGGGGTGGAGATGTTCCGCAAGCTGCTCGATCGCGGCGAGGCGGGCGACAACATCGGCGCGCTGCTGCGCGGCGTCGGCCGCGAGGACGTGGAGCGCGGTCAGGTGCTGTGCAAGCCGAAGTCGGTCACCCCGCACACCAGGTTCGAGGCCGAGGCCTACATCCTGACCAAGGAGGAGGGCGGCCGGCACACGCCGTTCTTCGCCAACTACCGGCCGCAGTTCTACTTCCGCACCACGGATGTGACCGGCACGGTGGCGCTGCCCGAGGGCACCGAGATGGTGATGCCGGGCGACAACCTGAAGTTCACCGTCGAGCTGATCGCCCCCATCGCCATGGAGGAAAAGCTCCGCTTCGCCATCCGCGAAGGCGGCCGCACCGTCGGCGCCGGCGTCGTCTCCAAGATCCTCGCCTGAGCCGCAAGG
>SLBI01000023.1 GCA_007126375.1 Paracoccaceae bacterium | reverse complement strand
TGGCGAAGCGCCGGCCGAGGCCCGCCGCTTCGCCGATGCCGCACGGCAGCCGGCTGGCTGAGAAGGGCCGGCCGCCCGTCGCACGGGGCCCGCGGCAGGTAACGCCCGCAAGTTCGGGTGTCACGCCGGCGATGCGCGAGCGGCCCGAGGGCTCAGGCCGGTTGCGCCATCAGCAGCAGGGTGCAACGGGGACATACCTCGTGAGTGGGGAGGCAGATGGTCGTTACCGAGGGCTCGGTCCAGTCCAGCGGATCGGGCTGCCCCGGCGCTGCGCGGCCGCACACGGCGCAGCACTGCGGCGCAGACCCCGTGTTCGTCAACGGAACCGGCCGCGGCTTTTCAGTCAGCGGCATGGCGTGATAAAGCATGTGTGCCGTGCCGCAGCGGGTCACGCTGAGGAGCATGTCGCGCTGCAGTCCCGGTGCGTCACAGCGGAACGGAAGCCGCAAGGGACCGCGCTCGCCGGCTGCAAGCGCGGTCAGGGCCGCACGGAAGCCGCTGCGCACCGCCCCCGCCGAAAAGCCGAGGGTGAGATCCTGGCCGCACATCGCGGGCGCCGGGCCGACGCCGCCATTGGCACGCCAGAAAGCCCGCCAATTGCGCCAACCGCCTGCAACCACGCGCAATTCGCGGTCGATAACAAGTGCGATGCCGGTCATCGCCTCAAGGATATCCTGCCGCGCCACCACGGCATGCAGATGCATGCAGTCGAACACAAAGTCAAGCCGAATGTGACCGTGCGTGCGGTGACCGGACCAACCTGGTCAGGCGCGAGGGGGCGATGCTGTGAGAGGCGGCGGTGTCAGCTGCGCGGAGCGGCCCCCAGCCGCGCCAGAAGCCAACGCGCAAGGTCGTCCATCAGCGCGTCGGTTGCGGCGTTGAAGGCCGTGACGATGGCGAGCGTTTCCAGCGAGGGCGCTTCGGCGGTGGTCTGGAAGCTGCGGCTGGCCATCACCGTTGCATCAGCTTCGCGCACCAGCCGAACGATCAGACGCATCCGGATCAGCGGCGTGGACCTGCCCTCGCGCAGTTCGACCTGGAAATCGGTCAGTTCGCTGACCACGGCGTAATCGGCACCGGGGCCGAGCGGGCGGCGACCGACATAGCGAAAGGCGTTGGCGTCCTGCAAGGTGCGCAGCATCAGCGTCTGCACCATGCCGGCCGCGCTGCCGGTCCAGCGCGCCCCGGGCAGATACTGCGCCTGCAGGGGATTCGGGCGGATCATGATGCGGTCGGTATCGAGTGCGGCGCCCGCTTCGGGAACCTCCACCACCACATCGCGCGCGAGGCTGCGCCCGGCGACGGGCGCCGCCGCAGGCGCGCGCAACTCGTAGGCATCGAGCGCCGGGCCACCGCCCAGCGCGCCACAGCCGGCAAGCCCCGCCAGCGCGGCAAGCGACATCAGCGCATGGCGGCGATCGGGCATTGTCGTCATCAGCGACTCCCTCATCTGCGGAATTCGGGCGGCGGGCGACTGAACAGCACGCGCGAGGGGTCGCGCTCGAGCTGGCGGACGAGACGATCGAAGCTGGCCACGAGGCTGCGCGCCTCACGGGCGAGCTGGGCGAATTGCGGCAGGGCGCTGTCGGCGAACCCGGCGACCGGGGCCCTCAGCTCGCGCGCCATGGTTTCGAGCTCGGCGAAGGCTTCGTCGGCGCTGGCGGAGGCGCGGCGCAGATCGGCCGAGATTTCGGGCACGTCTGCGGCCACCACCGCAAGCGTCGCCTCCAGCTCGTCGATCATCCCGCGGAGGTCGGCGGCGAGGGCCGCGAGATCTCCGTCGATCAGCCGCTCGGCCCCGTCGAAGGCGCGTTCCGCCGCCTCCAGCGTGCGCCCGCCGGTGACCAGCGCCGCGTCGATCGCATCCAGCGTGGCGGTGGCGCGGGCAAAGGTGTCGCGGATCTCGGCAACCGCCTCGGCAGCGCCATCGGAAAGGGTTTCGATCCGCCCGGTGGCCGAGGTCAGATCGGCCCCCACATCGGTGACAACCTGCGCCGCGGTTTCCGTGGCGGAGCGCACATCGGCGAGGATTGCGGGAAGGTCGTTCTCGGCGATGCGTGTCACACTGGCGACCGCCACCCCCGCCCCCTCGATCATCGTCCGCGTCTCGGCCACCAGCGCCGCACCGTCTCCGGCAACCAGTGCGCCGACGGAGTCGGCCGCCCGCTCGACGCTGACGAGGGTTTCGTTCAGGCTGACGATCAGCGCCTCGGCCTCGGTCAGACGGGCCGTGGCGGCAGAGCCCGTTGCCGTCAATTCGGCGATCATGCCGCGCGCGTCGGTGCCCAGCGCGGCCACCTGATCGCGCAGTGTGACGGAGGTGAGGCGCAGATCGTCGAAGACGCGCGGCAATTCCAGCTCGATCAGCCCCGCCACATCGTCGGCCATGATCCGCGCACTGGCCGAAGCCGCGCGCAGATCGGCGAGCGCCCGCGGCACATCCTCTTCGGCAAGCCGCGTCGCGGCCGCCGCGAGCGCCGTGCCATCGCCCGCGACCAGCGCCTCGGCCGCCACCGCAGCGCGATCCACCGAGGCGAGAGTCGTCTCCAGCCGGGCAATCAGCGCCTCGGCCTCGGCAAGCCGGGCGCCGGCCGCGGCACCGGTGGCCGTGTATTCGTCGATCAGCACGCGGGCGGCCGGGCCGAGCGTCTCGACCTCCCTGCGCAGGCCGGCGGCCGCGGCGCGCAGCTCGGTCAGCATCGGCGGCACCTCCTCGTCGGCGACGCGGTTTATCGCGTCCAGCGCCTGCCGCGCCGCGATCAGTACCTCGTCGCCACTGGCGAGGACCTGGCCCACCTGTTCGGCACCGTCAGCCACCGCGGCCAGCGCGGTGTCGGCCGTGCCCAGGGTCTGCTCCAGCCCCGTGACCAGTGGTTCGATCTGGGTGGTGAAAAAGGCGATGTCCGTGGCGGCCGACCCGACGATGCCGGTAATCGCGGCGAAATCCTGCAACGCCGCCCCGAGATCGCCCGAGGAATCCTCCAGATTGACGAGGATCGCCTCGATCCTGCCACGGTTCTCCTCGGAGGCGAACTGCCCGAGCATCCGCATCACCTCCAGCGCCTGACTGACGATCTCGGGGGCGTCCTCGGTCAGGGTCTGCAGCACCGACCGGCCCGACGGAATCTCCGGGATGCCCTCCACCGTCTCGCGCAAGAGCGGCCCGCGCGGGTCGCCGGAAGAGATCCCGACATAGGAAACCCCGGTCACGCCGAGCGATTCGATGGTGGCCACCGACCCGACGCGCACCGGTGTGTCGGCGCCCACCTCCAGGCGTACGAGCACGCTGCCGTCGCCCTCGGGCGCAAGCCGGACATCGACCACCTGCCCGACCGGCAGGCCGGCGAAACGCACCTCGGAGGCGCGGCTCAGCCCCGACACCGTGCTGAAGCGGACATCGAAATAGGCGAACTGGCGGTCAAGCTCGACCCGGGCGAACCAGAGGAAGAAGGCGATCAGACCGAAAAAGCCGAGCAGGGCAAAGGCGCCGATCAGAACGTAGTTGGCCCGGGTTTCCATCGCTCAGTCCGCTCCCCTGCCCTGACCGGCGGTTTCCTGCGCGGCCCGCGCGCGCGGACCGTGGAAATACTCGTGCACCCAAGGGTGATCCACCGCCAGCATTTCCGTCATCGTGCCGGTGACCAGAACGCGCTTTTCCGCCAGAACGGCGATGCGGTCGCATGTCGCGTGCAAGGTATCAAGATCATGGGTGACGAGGAACACCGTCAGACCGAGGCTGCGCGAGAGCCCGTGGATCAACTCGTCGAAGCCGGTGGCGCCGATCGGGTCGAGCCCGGCGGTGGGCTCGTCCAGGAAGACGATCTCGGGGTCGAGCGCGAGCGCCCGTGCCAGCCCGGCGCGCTTGCGCATGCCGCCGGAGAGTTCGGAGGGATACTTGCCGCCGGCCAGCCAGGGCAGGCCGGAGAGCGAGATCTTCAGATCGGCGAGGCCGCGGCGGACATCGGCAGAGAGGCCCGGGACAGCACGCAGCGGCACCTCGACATTCTCGCGCACGGTCAGCGAGGAAAACAGCGCCCCATCCTGAAACATGACCCCCATGCGCCGGTCGATCGCGGCTCGGGTCACCTCGTCGCAACCGACAGTCTCGGTGCCGAAGATCTCGATGGAACCCGCCTGCGGGGCGCGCAGGCCGACGATGGTGCGCAGCAGCACCGACTTGCCCGTGCCCGAGCCGCCGACCACCCCCAGCACCTCGCCGCGCCGGATGTCGAGGTCGAGCGCGTCATGAACGACCTGCGTGCCGAAGGCGTTGGTAACCCCCCGCAGCCGGATCACCACCTCCGGGTCCGCTCCGCTCACCAACCCACCTGCGCGAAGAATATCGAGAACAGCGCATCGGCGAGGATGACCGCGAAGATCGCCGCCACCACCGCGGCCGAAGTCATCCGGCCGAGCGACTCGGCGTTCGATTCCACCTGCATCCCGGCATGGCAGCCGATCACGCCGATGATCACGGCAAACACCGTCGCCTTGATCATGCCGACGGCGACATGGGTCACATCGGTGCCCTCGACCAGCCGGACGCGGAACATCGCCGGCGAGATGCCCAGTTCCACCCAGGCCATCAGCGCGCCACCGAACAGCCCGGCGACATTGGCGATCAGCCCCAGAACCGGCAGCATCAGGATCAGCGCGAGGATGCGCGGCACGAACAGCGCCTGCACCGGGTCGATGCCGAGGGTGCGCATGGCATCGATCTCCTCGCGCATCTTCATCGAGCCGATCGAGGCGGTAAAGGCCGAGGCGGTGCGTCCCGCAACGATGATCGCGGTCAGCAGGATCCCCAGTTCGCGCAGGATCGAGATCGCGATCAGATCAACCACGAAGATCTCGGCGCCGAACTGGCGCAACTGCGCCGAACCCTGAAAGGCCAGGACGACGCCGATCAGAAAGGCCATCAGCGCCACGATCGGCACCGCCGCCCAGCCCACGCCCTGGCAATGATGCAACAGCGCAGTCAGGTAGAATTCGCGCGGGCGGATGAGGGCGTGACCGAGACGGGCCAGAAAGAGGCCGAGATATCCGGTCAGCTCCAGCACGTAGCGCCCGGCACCGGCCACCGCGCGACCCACGCCCTCCAGCAGATCGGCGAGCGAACGCCGCTTCTGCGCCGCGGCGTCGGGCGCGGGCAGCGCGCCTGCGACGGTCTCGATCAGCGCGACGCGCACGTCATCGGCGCCGGCGATCCTCACCTCCTGCCCGGCCGCCCGGATGCGTGCCTGCGCCCGGGCGATGGCCCAGGCGCCGGCCGTATCGATCCGTTCCGCCGCCGACAGATCGATCTCCGCGGCCCGATCCGCGGGCAGCCCGGCCAGCGCGCGGTCCAGCACCGTCGCCTGCGCGACGGTCTGCGGGCCGGAGAGCCGCACACGGCAGGTATCACCGCCGGTATCGATCTCGATGCCGTGTTGCGTGTCCTTCACCACCGAGCCCCTGCGGCAGAGACGATTCGCCTCCAATTCCGGGATTGCAACTAGCGCAGGCGAGACCGCTGCGCCACAAGCGACTGTCGCAGGCGGCGCCGCCCTGTCATGTATCCGTCACCGTTCCGTGCCGGCTGGTCTGGCGGCACAACGCCGGCTAGGGTGCGGACAGCTGCGCCACAATACCGGGATTCCGCCGCCGATGCCGAAAACCGTGCATCTCCTCAACGGCCCCAATCTGAACCTGCTGGGTCAGCGGGAGCCGGAGGTCTACGGCGCCAATACGCTCGCCGATATCGAGGCGCGCTGTGCCGGTCTGGCCGCCCAGCTCGGCCTTGCGCTGCTCTGCCGGCAGTCGAACCATGAGGGCGTTCTGATCGACTGGGTGCAGGCGGCACGCGCCGCCGCCGACGGCCTCGTCATCAATCCGGGCGGGCTGACGCACACATCGGTCGCCCTTCTCGACGCGCTGAACGCCTTCGACGGGCCGGTGATCGAGGTGCATCTCTCGCAGATCCACCGGCGCGAATCGTTCCGCCATCACTCCTATGTCTCGCTCCGGGCCGACGGGGTGATCGCGGGTCTGGGGCCGGAGGGGTACGAGGCGGCGCTGCGGAGGATGGCGACCCTGATGGGCTGAGCGGCCTCACCGGCCGGTCCACTGACCCCGCCGCATCAGGACCTCGCGCAGCAGGTTTGGCCGGTCGCTCATCAACCCGTCCACGCCCAGATCCAGCAGCCACTCCATCGCGGCGGCATCGTCGACCGTCCAGACATGGACCTGCAGCCCGCGCGCATGCGCCGCGCGGACCAGCCGCCGGGTGACGACCGGGATGCCGCGGTACTGCGTCGGCACCTGCAGCGCCGCGCAACGCGGCGCTGCAAGCGGCAGGCCCCAGCCGGCCAGCCAGACCCGCAAAACCCCGGCCCGCGCCGGCGACCACGCCAGCTCCGGCCCCAGCGCGGCGCGCAGCCC
>SLBI01000274.1 GCA_007126375.1 Paracoccaceae bacterium | reverse complement strand
AGGGGACCAGCCGGGCCGCCAGCGCGTCGAGCGCGTCGTAGTGCTCGATCAGGGCGTCGGGGGCGAGCCGTTCGACGCCGCGCCCCTCGGGGCCGAAGGTGAGGAGGGCGACCGGCACCCCGGCGGCGCGCGCGGTGTCGCGGTCGGTCACCGTGTCGCCGATCAGGAACGAGCGTGCCGGATCGCCGCCCGCCCGTTCCACCGCGGCGCGATAGGCCGCCGGGTCGGGCTTGCGCACCGGCAGCGTGCCGGCCCCCACCATCGCCGCGAAGGCGTCGCGCACCCCCAGCCGCTCCAGCAGCAGTTCGGCCAGCGCCGCCGGCTTGTTGGTGCAGATGCCGACCCGCCAGCCGGCCGCCGAAAGCCGCGCCACCGCGTCCATCGCCCCGGGATAGAGCCGGCTCTCGTGGTCGATGCCGGCCTCGTAGGCGGCCAGCAGCCGCGGAAACCAGCGGTCGATCTCCGCCTCCATCTCCGCGGCACGGCCCATCCGCATCAGCCCCAGCCGCAGCATCGCCCGCCCGCCGGCAAAGGCGGTCGCGGCATCCGCCACCGGGTCCAGCCGGTCGCCCGCGCCCATCGCCCGGAAACAGGCATTCGCCGCGGCGATCAGATCGGCGCTGGTATCGACCAGCGTGCCGTCGAGGTCGAAAATCGCGGTGCGCATGCGCCGGCTCTCCCTGCGCGCGGGTTTCCGCCGGGTGGCGGGCGATGTTACCGGGCGCAATCCAACGTGACGGGGCTGCCGCTTGCGGCGGCATCGCCGCTCGGTAATACGGGATGCAGACAAGGGAAAGAGCCGCAACATGCCGACTGCGCTGATCGTGCTGGCCGCAGGCAGGGGCACGCGCATGCAGAGCGATCTGCCGAAGGTGCTGCACCCGCTCGCGGGCGCGCCGCTGCTGTGGCACGCGCTGCGCGCCGGCGCGGCGCTGGAACCCGCGCGCAGCGTGGTCGTGGTCGGCCATGGCGCCGAGGCGGTGGCACGCGCGGCACGGGACTGGGACCCGGAGGCGTGCATCGCCCGGCAGGAGGATCCGCGCGGCACCGCGCATGCCGTGCTGCAGGCCGCGCCGCATCTGCAGGGCTTTGCCGGCGATGCGGTGGTGCTCTATGGTGACACGCCCTTTCTGGGCGAGGCGACGCTGGGCGCGCTGGCCGAGGCGCGACAGGCCGCGGATCTGGTGGTGCTGGGCTTCGAGGCGACCGATCCCGCCGGCTACGGACGGCTGGTGATGGCCGGCGACCGGCTGGAACGCATCGTCGAGCAGAAGGACGCGACCGAGGCCGAACGCGCGATCCGGCTCTGCAACTCGGGCGTGGTCTGCGCCGATGCGGCGCTGCTGATGGATCTCGCCGCCGCCGTGGGCAACGCCAACGCCGCCGGCGAATACTACCTCACCGATGTCGTCGCCATCGCCCGCGATCGCGGCCTCACCGCGGCCGTGGTGCGCTGCCCGGAGGCGGAAACGCTGGGCATCAACACCCGCGCCGAGCTTGCCGCCGCCGAGGCCGCCTTCCAGCGCCACGCCCGCGCCGCGGCCCTTCAATCCGGCGTGCGCATGCCCGGCCCCGAGACCGTGTTCTTCGCCTTCGACACCGCGGTCGGCGGCGGCGCGCTGGTGGAACCCTTCGTCGTCTTCGGCCCCGGCGTCACCGTCGAGACCGATGCCACCATCCGCGCCTTCTCGCATCTCGAAGGCTGCCACGTCAGCCGCGGCGCCACCGTCGGCCCCTTCGCCCGGCTGCGGCCCGGCGCGGAACTGGCCGAGGACGTGCGCATCGGCAATTTCGTCGAGGTCAAGAACGCCTTGGTCGGCGAGGGCGCCAAGGTCAACCACCTCACCTATGTCGGCGACGCCAGCATCGGCGAGGGCGCCAACATCGGCGCCGGCACCGTCACCTGCAATTACGACGGCGTCGCGAAACACCGCACCGAGATCGGGGCCCATGCCTTCGTCGGCTCGGCCACCATGCTGGTCGCGCCGGTGCGGCTGGGCGCCGGGGCGATGACCGGCTCGGGCTCGGTCATCACCGACGACGTCCCCGACGGAGCGCTGGCGGTTGCGCGCGCCCGGCAGGTGACGAAGCCGGGCCTCGCGACGCGGCTGATGGCACGGCTCCGCGCCGCCCGGAAGGAGGGTTGAGCCATGTGCGGCATCGTCGGCATTCTCGGTCGCCACGAGATCGCCCCGGTGATCCTGGAAACGCTGCGCCGGCTGGAATACCGCGGCTATGACAGCGCCGGCATCGCCACCGTGAACGACGGCCGGCTGGACCGGCGCCGCGCCGTGGGCAAGCTCGTGAACCTCTCGGATCTGCTGGTGCACGAC
Organism: Paracoccaceae bacterium; assembly: GCA_007126375.1. Lineage (GTDB taxonomy): Bacteria > Pseudomonadota > Alphaproteobacteria > Rhodobacterales > Rhodobacteraceae > Rhodobaculum. The sequence continues at coordinate 4,097 of SLBI01000274.1, read as the reverse complement.
CCGCTGGTGGGAAAGGCCGGCATCGGCCACACCCGCTGGGCCACCCATGGCGCCGCCACCGTCGTCAACGCCCATCCGCACCGCGCCGGGCCGGTGGCGGTGGTCCACAACGGGATCATCGAGAATTTCCGCGCGCTGCGCGCCGAACTGGCCGCCGCCGGCTACGAGCAGGACAGCGAGACCGACACCGAGACGGTGGTGCAGCTGACCCGGCGCTTTCTCGACGAGGGGCTCGCGCCGGTCGAGGCCGCCTTCGCCGCGGTGGACCGGCTGGAGGGCGCCTTCGCGCTGGTCTTCCTGTTTCAGGGCGAGGACGACCTGATCATCGCCGCGCGCGAAGGCTCGCCGCTGGCGATCGGCTATGGCGAGGGCGAGATGTTCGTCGGCTCCGACGCCATCGCGCTGGCCCCCCTGACCGACCAGATCACCTATCTGGAGGAAGGCGACCGCGTCATCCTGACCCGCGCCGGCGCCGAGATCCGCGACGCCGACGGCCGCCGCGCCAACCGCCCCGTCGCGCGGATCGAGCTGGACGCCAACCGGGTCGAGAAGGCCGGCTTCAAGCACTTCATGGCCAAGGAGATCGCCGAACAGCCCCGCGTGCTGGCCGGGGTGCTGGGCCAGTATCTCGACACGGAGATGCGCCTCGCGCTGCCCGAGGCGCTGGATCTGGCCGGCGCCGACCGGGTCACGCTGATCGCCTGCGGCACCGCACATTACGCCTGCCACGTGGCGAAATACTGGTTCGAGGCGCTGGCCGGTCTGCCCTGCGACATCGACATCGCCAGCGAGTTCCGCTATCGCGCAACGCCCCTGTCGCCCCGCAGCCTGGTGATCTTCGTCAGCCAGTCGGGCGAAACCGCCGACACGCTGGCGGCGCTGCGCCATGTGCGCGGCCGCGTCGGGCAGGTCGCGGCGCTGGTCAACGTGCCGACCTCATCGATCGCACGCGAATCCGATCTGGTGCTGCCGCTGCATGCCGGCGCCGAGATCGGCGTGGCCTCGACCAAGGCCTTCACCGCGCAGCTTCTGGTGCTGGCGCTGATGGCGCTGGCGGCGGCCGAGCGGCGCGGCGCGCTCGCGCCCGAGACGGTGGCGGGCCATGTCGATGCGCTGCGCAACCTGCCCGGGCTGGTCAACGCCGCCCTCGCGCTCGACGCCGACATCGCCGCCGTCGCGGCCGAGTTGTCCGGCGCCCGAGACGTGCTGTTCCTGGGCCGCGGCCCGATGTATCCGCTGGCCCTGGAAGGTGCGTTGAAGCTGAAGGAAATCAGCTACATACACGCCGAAGGTTACGCGGCAGGCGAACTCAAGCACGGCCCCATCGCGCTGATCGATCCGGAGGTTCCGGTGGTGGTGATGGCGCCGCGCGACGCGCTCTACGCCAAGACCGTCTCGAACATGCAGGAGGTGATGGCGCGCGGCGGCAAGGTCCTGCTGATCTCCGACAACCGCGGCGTGGCCGAGGCCGGCGACGGGCTGTGGCACGCGCTCTCCCTGCCGGAACTGCCCGACCTGCTGGCCCCCATCGTCTATGCGGTCCCGGCGCAGCTGCTCGCCTATCACACCGCGGTCGCCAAGGGCACCGACGTCGACCAGCCCCGCAACCTGGCGAAATCCGTCACGGTGGAATAGGCGGCTCGGTCCCGCCCCGCGCCACCGCTGCTGGCTTCCCGCCCGCGCCTGCAGGCGCCTGTGCCACTGTCGCGAGAGCAGGATCGCCGCATCGCAAGACCACGTTTCGGCCAGGCATCCGGCGCCGCACGGTGCAGCCAACATGCACATTTCAGGAAAACATCACCCCTTCATCAAAATTGGTAACAATCCTGCGACGACGCGTTCTAGGCTGTGCGCCTCCGGAGATGCCGGAGCCACACAGGAGGTACGCGGATGACGATACGATATGTCGTCGCCTATGACGGCAGCGACGCTGCCCGTCGGGCGCTCGACCATGCCGTCGGGCAGGCCCGACAGAGCGGCGCCTCGATCGTGCTGGCGCATGTGCTGGAATGGTCGCCCTACAGCTTCCTCACCGCCGAGGAACTGGCCGAACGCCACAAGCGCCGCAACCAGGAGGTGGAGCGCGCCCGCACCGCGGTGGTGGATCCCGCGATCAAGGCGGTCGCGGGCAGCGGCGTCGGCATCGAGGCCGATATCCGTTACGGCCATGTCGCCGAAACGCTGGTGACCATCGCCGAGGAAACCGGCGCGGCACAGATCGTCATCGGCCGCACCGGCCATTCCACCATGGTCACGCGGCTGTTCGGATCGGTCGCAGGCACGCTGGCGCAGATCGCGCCGGTGCCCGTCACCATCGTGCCGTGATCGAGAGGAACAGGACAGTGAACAGACACGCCCAGACCGCCGCGCCGCTGGCCGCGGCCGCCGCTCTCGTCGCGGCCCTTCCCGCCGGCGCGCAGACCCTGGCCGATCAGATCGACAGCGCCTTCGCCGCCTCCACCGGCTGGTTCGTCAATCTCATCTTTGCCAATCTGCCGGGCACCGGCATCCCCTGGATCGTCGGCTGGCTGGTGATCGGCGCCCTCGTCTTCACCTTTTACTTCGGCTTCATCCAGGTGCGCGCCTTCGGCCATGCGCTGGCGCTGGTGCGCGGCAAGTATTCCGATCCGAAGGATGCCGGCGAGGTCAGCCATTTCCAGGCGCTGGCGACCGCCCTGTCGGGCACCGTCGGGCTGGGCAACATCGCGGGCGTTGCGGTGGCGGTCTCCATCGGCGGCGCCGGCGCGACCTTCTGGATGATCCTCGCCGGGCTGCTCGGAATGGCGTCCAAGTTCACCGAATGCACGCTGGGGGTCAAATACCGCAACGAGTATCCCGACGGCACCGTCTCGGGCGGGCCGATGTACTACCTCAAGAAGGGCTTCGCCGAACGCGGGCTGCCGGCGGGCGGCTTCATGGCGATCCTGTTCTCGATCTTCTGCGTGCTGGGCGCGCTGGGCGGCGGCAACATGTTCCAGGCCAACCAGGCCGCCAGCCAGGTGCAGAGCGTGCTGGGCATCCCGACCTGGATCACCGGGCTGGTGCTGTCGGGCATCGTCTTCGTCGTCATCATCGGCGGCATCAAGTCGATCGCGCGCGTCACCGAAAAGGTCGTGCCCTTCATGGGCGTCGGTTATGTGCTGGTGTCGCTGCTGATCCTCGCGATGAACGCCGACCTGATCCTGTGGGCCTTCGGCGAGATCTTCCGCGGCGCCTTCACCGATTCGGGCATCGTCGGCGGCATGATCGGCGCGATCATCCAGGGTTTCCGCCGGGCGGCGTTCTCGAACGAGGCCGGCATCGGGTCGGCCGCCATCGCCCATTCGGCGGTGCGCACCAAGGAACCGATCACCGAGGGCTTCGTCTCGCTGCTCGAACCCTTCATAGACACGGTGATCATCTGCACCATGACGGCGCTCGTGATCATCATCACCGGCCAGCTGCTGCAGGACGCCGAGACCGGGCGCTACATCCTCGACGAGGGCGGCCGCATCGCCACGGCGGCGGGCACGGCGGCGGGTGTGCCGCTGACATCCGCGGCGTTCGGGTCGGCCTTCGGCTGGGCCCCCTACGCGCTGTCGCTGGCGGTCTTCCTGTTCGCCTTCTCGACGATGATCACCTGGTCCTATTACGGCATGAAGTCGTGGACCTACATGTTCGGCGAAGGGAAGACCCGCGAGATGGTCTTCAAGGTCATCTTCTGCATCTTCGTCTTCATCGGCGCGGTCTCCAGCCTCGATGCGGTGATCGACTTCTCCGACGCGGCGCTCTTCGCCATGGCGGTGGTCAACATCATCGGCCTCTACTTCCTGATGCCGATCGTGAAGACGGAGTTGAACAGCTACCTTTCCCGCCTGAGCTCCGGCGAGATCCGGCCCTACAAGTAGGCGGGACGCCCAAACGGAAGCGGCCGGGCATCTTCCCGGCCGCTTCTGGAGCATTGATCCCCGGCAAAACCAGAGGACGTGTTTCGCCCCGGCAGCTTCAAATCGATTGAGCAACCCGAGGTCTGGAAATTTTGCTGAGAGCGGGTCACGCATCCTGGCATTCCCACTTGATGTAGGCTTTCGTGTCTGAAGCCCATTTCTCGTCGATCT
>SLBI01000015.1 GCA_007126375.1 Paracoccaceae bacterium | reverse complement strand
GGCCGCGCGAGCCATGCCCTGATGCTGCGCATCGTGGCGGCGCGGCCCTCGATGCAGCGGCGCATGCTGGCGCTGTTGGCCGGCGAGATCGACTACGCCGACATCCGCCGCGGCTTCTTCCGCCGGCTGACCGTCCATGCCGCGGCCACCGCACTGGCGCCGCTGCGGCGGGCGCCGCGCTGACGCCGGCGCCCGGAACGGCCGTGCAGCTCAGCCGAACATGTCGGCGACGATGCCGTTGTACCAGCCGATCGACTCGCGATAGGTCTCGGCACGCAGTTCGGCATCTTCTCCGGGTTGGCTGATGAAGCTGTCGACCGAGGCGATCTTCTCCTCCGTCGCCTCGTAGGAAGCGCCGACCTTCACCCCGTCCTCGGGCGCGATCAGCGACCAGCAGGTGTTGGCGTAGCGCGCCGGGAAAAGTCGCGCATCCGTCAGTTCGTGACGGATCACATTTGCCGCCACCTTGGCCTGGCTGTTGGCCGAGTAGCCCGATTTCGGCATGTCGCCCTGCTGGCTGGCGTCACCCAGCACGTGGATCGCCGCATCGGCCCGCGCCTTCATGGTGAAGGGGTCGACCGGCACCCAGCCGTCGTCGTTGGTCAGTCCCGCCAGCGCGGCGATGCGTCCGGCCTTCTGCGCCGGGATGACGTTGCAGACATCGACCGCCTCGATCATTCCGTCGATCGAGACGGTCATCTCTGCCGGGTTCACCTCCACCATGTCGCCGCCCAGATCGGGACCGATGCGTTCGATCATGCCGGGATAATGGCGGGCCCAACCCTCTTCGAAGAGAGCCTGCTTGGAAAAGCCCGGCTTGGGATCGACCAGCAGGATCTTCGCCGTCGGGTTGCCCTGTTTCAGCATGTGCGCGACCATCGAGATGCGCTCATACGGGCCCGGCGGGCAGCGATAGGGGTTGGGCGGCGCGACCATCGCAAACAGCCCGCCTTCGGGCATCGCCTCGACCTGCGCCTTGAGCAGCGCGGTCTGCGTGCCGGGCTTGTAGGCATGCGGCATCAGGTTCGCCGCCGCCTCGTCCCAGCCCGGCACCGCGCCATCGACGAAGTCGATGCCCGGAGACAGCACGAGCCGGTCGTAGCCGACGCTTCCCCCCCCCGCGAGCGCCACCGTCTGCGCGTCGCGATCCACGCCCACCGCCCAGTCATGCCGCACGTTCACGCCGTGGGTCGAGGCCAGCGTTGCATAGCTGTGCGCCAGATCCTCGAACGCCCAGAAGCCGCCGAGGTAGAGGTTCGAGAAATAGCAGGTGTAATACATCCGGCTCGGCTCGATCAGCGTCACGTCGATCGCGCCGGCGCTCTGCATCGCCACGTAGCGCGCCACCGTCGCCCCGCCCGAGCCGCCGCCGACAACCACCAGCCTCGGCCGCCCCTGGCCCAGCACCGCCGGTGCCCCGAGCATCGCCGTGCCCGCCACCGCACTGCCGAGAAAGCTGCGGCGCCCAAGCCCACGGGCCGCGTCGGCCCCGTTCCTCGTTTCGGTCGTCATGTGTGTCCTCCCCTGTCGCCGGCTGCCGGTCACCTGTGCCCACAGCCCGGAATCTGCCGCAATCAGTTCTCGCCGCGGGCGAGGGTCGCGAAATAGGCCGCGAGGGCCGCGACCTCCTCGTCGCCGAGGCGGGCGGTGATGGTCTGCATCGTCACGTTCGGGCGCACCTTCTCGCGATAGGCGTGCATCACCGTGACGAAGCCGTCTTCCGGCCAGCCGGTGATCGACGGAATGCCGTCTGCGCCGCCGTCACGGCGGTGGCAGGTGGTGCATTCGGCCGCGAGGAACTCGCCGTATTCGAGGTCACCCTCGATCGCGAGCACCTCGGGCGCGACGCGAAACCCCGGCTGCGGCGTGGCCTCGCCCCGGCTCGCCGGGATCAGCCAGGCCATCAGGTTTTCCAGATCCCCGGCATCATGCAGCCCGCCAAAGCCCATCCGCGTGCCGGGGAACATTGCATAGGGATCGCGCAGGAACGCCCGCAGCCGTCGTTCGTTCCAGACCGCGCCGTCGAGGCCGGCCAGGATCATCGGTCCGGAGTAGCCGGGGAAATCCTCGACCGCGCCCAGCGGCCGACCAATCAGGTCGGCCAGATGCGGGCCGACCCGGTCCTCGGCCTGCGGATCGAGTGCATGGCACATTGCACACTGTCCACTCCAGACCAGCGCGCCACGGGCGGGATCGCCATCTTCGGCCGCGCCGGCCGGCAGCCCGGGAACAACCGCCAGCGCAATCGCGCTTGCGGCCTTCGCGGACAGCTGGCGCGGCAAGTTGCACGTCATTCCGCGAAGGATGGCGCAATTTCCGGCATCCGGCAACCTTTGCATGGGCGGCGCGCCTGTCAGGAAACCGCAGCACGCGGGACGTCATTCCCGGGTTTGTCGGCAAGCGCGGACGAACGGCCCATGGCCCGGGTCCAGGCCGGACCGACCGTGCATGCCGGACCGCTCCGGCAGACATGGCGTTCTTTCCTTGCCCCATGCGTGCCCGCCTGACAGTCCAGGCTTGCGCGGTGCGGCCTGACATATTATGTTTTCAATATGTAATCCGGTCTGGCGGACTGCTTCCCTTTTGGTGTAACGGTTCTCACGGGTGTATTCGTCCGCTCGGATTTCGTGATATCGAAAGGTTCCGCAATGACACTCGATGCACGGATGGCCGACCGTGAGTTCGGTTGTGCCGCCCCCGGTGGGGACGGCAGCATCGCTCTCGACGACATGGTCACCAAGGCCCAGGAAGCGGCCGGCTTTCTCAAGGCGCTCGCGCATGAGGGCAGGTTGATGATCCTGTGCCATCTGTCGCAGGGCGAAAAGTCGGTCACCGAACTGGAACAGTTGCTGTGTGCCCGCCAGGCTGCAGTCAGCCAGCAACTGGCGCGGTTGCGGCTGGAGGGCATGGTCACGGCCCGGCGCGAAGGCAAGACCATCTATTACTCGCTCAGTGATCCGAAGTCGCGCCGGCTGATCGAAGTTGTCTATGACCTGTTCTGCGGCGAGGTGGAGCAGGCCACGGCCCGCTGACCGTTCCCGGCGGCCGCGCCGCCGGGATGGTCTCGTCGGGCGCCCTCAAAGCCCGAGTGCCGACCGCACCTGCGCCAGCAGGCTCTCCGCGAGTTCGGGCGTGGCGGCTACGCGGTCGAGCAGCGCGTCGAGTTCTTCCTTGCGGGCATCGGAGAGATCCGACTCCGCGATCAATCCGCGCAACCGGGCAACCTCGGCGGGCTCGTCCACCTCGGCCGCATCGGTTTCGGGCGCGGCCGGCTCCGGCGTTGCCGGGGCAGCTTCGTCCTCGGTCGCTGCCGGATCGGGTTCGGGCGCTGCGTCCGGCACCGGGTCAGGGGTCGGCTCGGGCGCCGGCTCCGGAGCCGGCTCCGGCTCTGGGTCCGGGGCGGCTGGTTCGGCCGGCGTATCGGCCGGCGGCAGCACCGGGGTCGGTGCCTCGGGGCTTTGCGTGGACCAGTAGAACCAGCCGCCAGCGGCAAGCACCAGCACGACGACAAGAAGTATGAGACGGCTCTTCATCGGGGTTCTCCCGTTCCTGTTGACCGTACCTGAAATCGGGATGCGCGCCGGCGCTTGCAAGCGGCGTGGATCGATTGCCGGCCCGGCCCTGCGAAAACCCGCCGATCCCATCCGGTGATCCCGCAGCCTGCGGCCGCTTCTGCCCGCATTGATTTGCAGCTTGAACCGCGGCTTTGGCCCGACTATTTTGCCCGCGCCCGTCCGGTTGCCACCGCGACCGGGCTGCGTGCATGCATCGAAATCGCAGAAGGAGCGCCCCTATAGCCCGCCGACCCCACAACGCCCCGCCACAGCGCGACACCGGCCCCCGCGTGAACGACCGCATCCGCGTGCCGGAAGTCCGCCTGATCGGCGCTGAAGGCGAAAACCTCGGCGTCATGCCGCCGGCGAAGGCGATCGATCTCGCCGTCGCGGCCGGGCTTGACCTGGTCGAGATCTCGCCGACCGCGAATCCACCGGTCTGCAAGATCATGGACTTCGGCAAATTCAAGTACGACCAGCAGAAGCGCGAGGCCGAGGCGCGCAAGAAACAGAAGATCATCGAGGTCAAGGAGATCAAGTTCCGTCCCGGAACCGATGTCCACGACTATGAAGTCAAGATGCGCAATGTCGTGAAGTTTCTCGAGAACGGCGACAAGGTGAAGGTCACGCTGCGGTTTCGTGGCCGCGAGATGGCGCACCAGCAACTCGGCCTCGACCTTCTGAACCGCGTCGCGGCCGACGTCTCCGAGATCGGCAAGGTCGAGAACATGCCGAAGATGGAGGGCCGTCAGATGGTGATGATGATCGGCCCGCGCTGACACTCCCACTGACGCACGCCCCGGACGGATGGCCGCGCCCGCAAGCCGGGGGCGGCCTTTCTCTTTCGCGCCGCCGATCGCCCAGGCGCCGTGCGTGCCTCTGGTGACCGCACCTGACGACCCCTTGCCGGGGCAGGCTGCCGGGAAGAGGCGGAGCGCCACACAGACTGCCCACACGCCGGCCGACCTCGCCCGGCACAGGCGTCTGCGGCAGCCCGGTCCCGCCGCGCGCCTCAGTAGTTCCGGATCAGCCCGACCAGCCGGCCCTGGATGCGCACCTGATCCTCGCGGACAAGACGGGTCTCGTAGGCCGGATTCGCCGCCTCGAGTGCGATCATGCCGCCGCGGCGGCGAAACCGCTTCAGCGTCGCCTCGGCCTCTTCTACCAGGGCGACGACGATATCGCCCGTCTCGGCGGTGGATTGCGCCCGGATCACGACGATGTCGCCGTCGTTGATGCCGGCCTCGATCATCGAGTCGCCCTTGACCTCAAGCGCAAAATGCTCGGCAGTCGCGCTCAGCATGCTGCCCGGGACGGCGACGTGATGGCTGACTTCGCTGATCGCCTCGATCGGGCTGCCGGCAGCGATCCGGCCCATCACCGGCAATTCGGTCGGTTCTGCCGCACGCACCGGGCGGGCGCCGCGCGGCGGCGAGGGCAGGGCGGGAACGGCGTCGCCGGCGATCACGCGCGGCTTGAAACCCGGACCCTGAAGCGGCTCGGGCAGGCGCAGGATCTCTATCGCGCGGGCGCGATGGGCGAGACGCCGGATGAAGCCACGCTCCTCCAGCGCGGTGATCAGCCGGTGAATGCCGGATTTCGATCGCAGGTCGAGCGCGTCCTTCATCTCGTCGAAGGAGGGCGGCACCCCGTCCCGCTGCAACCGCTGGTGGATGAAGTGCAAGAGATCCATCTGCTTGCGTGTCAGCATGGGCAGCTCCGGAACATCGGACTGAGGCATGTTCTACACATGTTCCTTCGATCGGTCAAGAACCTATGCCGCCACGCCGTCTCGATTCCGGCGTCGGCGCCGGGCATTTCGCCGGCGTGCGGCTCACAGCGGCAGGAATTCCACCTTCGTTCCGGCGTCGGCGGCCGGGGCGTCGGCCGGGCGGATCAGCAGCGCAGAGGCATCGGACAGGACGGTCAGCAAAGCGCTGTCCTGACGGTCGCCGGGTATGATCAGCGGCAGCCCCCCGCCGGGCGCGAGCCGCGCGCGCATGTAATGCGTGCGCGGACCGTTCGCGGGCAGGTCGCAGCCCAGTCGCGCCGGCTGCGGCCGCGGTGCCGGGTCGGGCAGGCCCTGCATCGCACGCAATGCCGGAAGCAGGAACAGATGCCCGCAAACGATGGCCGAGACCGGATTGCCCGGCAGCCCCAGCAGCAGCGCATCGCCCAGCCGCCCGGCCATCAGCGGCTTGCCCGGTCGCATGGCGATCTTCCAGAAGGCGCGGTCCAGCCCCATCTCCGCGGCGACACTGCCGACCAGATCGTGATCGCCCACCGAAGCGCCGCCGATGGTGACGACAATATCGGCGCCGTCGGCGAGACCGAGAACCGTGGACAGGCTGGCGGCGGTGTCGCGGGCGATCGGCAGCAGGCGGGTTCGGGCACCCTCCGCCTCGGCCATCGCCTTGAGGGCGAAGGCATTGGAGGCGGCGATCTGATCGGGGCCCGCGGGTTCGCCCGGCATCACCAGCTCGTCGCCCGTGGCGATCAGCGCCACTTCGGGCCGGCGCGCGGCGCGGACCTCGGGAATGTGCATCGCAGCCAGCAGCGCAAGCTCTGCCGGGCGCAACCGGCGCGGCGCAGCCAGCACATGGCCGGCCGGAAAATCGGCGCCGGCGGGGCGGACATTGGCCGCCCCGGTTTCGCGCAGACGCACCGTGTCGCCGTCGCGGTCGGCATCCTCCTGGATGACGACATGATCGGCGCCGTCGGGCATCGGCGCACCAGTGAAGATGCGCACCGCCTCGCCGCGCCCGACACGGCCGGCGAACCCGGCGCCCGCCTGCGCCTGTCCGATCACCCGCAGCCGGTTGCCCCGGCCGGCCTCGGCGGCGGCGAGCGCGTAACCGTCCATGGCGGCGGCGGCAAATGGCGGCTGGGCGCG
>SLBI01000078.1 GCA_007126375.1 Paracoccaceae bacterium | reverse complement strand
TGGTTGATCGCCGACCGAAGCTACGATGCCGACTGGTTCAGGGACGCATTGAAAGACAAAGGCATACGCGCCTGCATTCCGGGTCGGAAATCGCGCGCCAAGCCCATCCGCCACGACAAGCGCCGTTACAGGCGCCGCAACCGCATCGAGATCACGTTCGGCCGCCTGAAGGACTGGCCCTCGCCATCGGGCTCGAACCGGTGGCGCCTTCGATGGCTCGACATCGCCACCCGCTACGACCGATGCCCCAAGGTCTTCCTCTCCGCCATCGCCCTCGCCGCAACCGTCATCTTCTGGCCATGAGGCGTGAGCCTAGCGTGTTTTCTGCGCTGGCCGCCTTTTGCTTTGCGGTACCGCCGGATCGGGGTTTCGATCGGCCCGCGAAAGTGCCATGACCGGAACGCCACTTGAAGGGACGGCCTACCGCGTGCAGTTTCTCGACACTCCTGCAGGCTTTCCGATCTATTTCGATCCGCAGAGCGACTGGCTGCGACACGGGCCGTTCGGGATGTGGCTGGTGGGTGCGCTGAGACCCCGCAGGATCGTCGAACTGGGCACCCACAACGGCTATTCCTATTTCGCGTTCTGCGAGGCGGTGCGGCAGCGCGGGCTTCGGACGCGGTGCGTGGCGGTGGACGCTTGGGCGGGCGATGCGCACGCAGGGTTCTGCGGCGACGAGGTCTACGCGGCCGTATGCGCGAGGAACGCCCCATACGCAGCTTTCAGCACGCTCTTGCGCAAGTCCTTCGATGCCGCACTGGCCGATGTCGCGGATGGCTCGGTGGACCTGCTGCACATCGACGGCCGGCATTTCTACGCCGACGTCAAGGCCGATCACCAGAACTGGCTGCCCAAGCTTTCGCCGCGCGCGGTGGTGCTGTTTCACAACACCGAGGTGCGCGAGCGCGGCTTCGGTGTCTGGAGATACTGGGCCGAGATTTCCCGATCCCGCCCGTCCTTCAACTTCGTTCACCAGAACGGTCTGGGTGTGCTGTTTCATGGCCCCGAGATCGATGGTCCGCTCTCGCGGTTCGTGGATCGACTGCAGACCGAAGGCGGCGCTGCCGCCGTCCGTACGATCTTCGAAAGGGCTGGCGAGGAAAGCGTGCAGCGGCATCTGCGCACGGGTGTGGCGGGGCCCCGAAGCCTGCCTGCGCCGCCGCGGCCCGTGGAGCGTGGCGGGCGCACCATCTTCGGAGGCCTCCCGCGCAGGGCACCCGTCGGGGCGCTGCGTCGCTGGCGGGCGATCGCGACCTACCGGGTGTTGGCGACGCTCTCCCGCGCGGCGCCGCTGCTGCCGGCGCGCACCAGGCAGCGCCTGGCCCGATCGGCGCGCAAGCGTGATCCGCGGCTGTGGCGGGAGGCTGCGACGGGGCCTGACGTCGCTCCGGCGCGGCCCGGCCGGACGGAGGGTGACGCGCCGCGGCGCGCGCTCTTGCCGGCCGGCCGGACGGCCGAAAGGAAGTCCGGCGCTCCTCGGCGGATCCTCTACATCGAGGACCGGGTCCCCCTGCACATTGCCGGTGCCGGGCTGCCACGCGCCAACGACATGCTGCGGATGATGACCGAAGCGGGGTTTTTCGTGACATTCCTGCCAGCCATTGTCCCCGAGGAGGACCGGTCGGCCATCCTTGCCGCCATGCCCGAGGGAGCCGGGGAGATCGAGGTTGCGATGGGGGTCGGGCTGGAGGGGCTGGAGACCTTTCTCTCCGCGCGCGCGGGGTTCTTTGACCATGTCCTGGTCAGCCGCCCGCACAACATGGAACGCTTTGCAGCGGTCGTCGCGCGGCGGCCGGATTTGTTGCAGGGCGCACGGGTCACCTATGACGCCGAGGCGATCTTCGCCAGCCGCGACCTGGCCAAGGCAGAGTTGACCGGCGATGCGGCGCTACGGGAAGCGGCGTGGGCGCGGGAGCGGGCGGAACTCGCGCTTGCGGCCCATGCGCATCATGTCACCGCCGTGAACGCGGCCGAAGCTGCGCGTTTTCGCACTCCGGGCGGTCCCGCCGTGTCGATTCTGGGCCATGCCTTGAAACCGGACGCGACACCGGCCGGTTTCGACGCGCGCCGCCATGTGCTGTTCATGGGCAATCTCGCCGATCCGGACTCTCCCAACGTCGACTCGCTGATCTGGTTCGTCGATGAGGTCATGCCGCGACTCGCGGACCTTTTCCGAGGGCCAGCGCGTTTGCTGGTGGCCGGGCGCAACGATGCCGCCGCGGTGCGCGCGCGGCGGGGCGGGCGGGTGGAACTGCTTGGGCCGGTCGATGACCTTCGGGCGCTGTTCGACCGGGCGCGGGTGTTCGTGGCGCCCACGCGCTTTGCCGCGGGCATTCCGCACAAGGTTCATCAGGCTGCGGCGCTGGGGGTTCCGGTCGTGGCGACATCGCTGCTGGCGCGGCAGCTGGGCTGGCAGGACGGGCGCCACCTTCTCGTTGCCGATACACCCGGGGATTTCGGCGCGGCGGTGGCTCGGCTGTATCGCGACCCGGTGCTGTGGCAGGAATTGCGGGAGGCCGCACTGGCGCAGGTCACAACGGACTGCGATCCCGACGCGTTTCGTGCGGTGCTGCTGCAGGCGGTCAATCCCGACGCGGAGGCAAGCCGGGCCGGCTCGTCCTGAGGTGCGCCGTCCGGGTTCAGCCGTGGCCGGACCGCTCGGGATCGGGCGGCGGGCTGCGCCAGTCGTGGGGCGGAGTCCAGCCGGCGATGGCGGCATGGATCTCGGAGCGCACATCGGCGTGCAGGGGTGCGATCGCGCCGGCGGCCTCCAGCTCGAGCACCCGCATGCGCGACAGGTGATGGCGGCGGTCGGCGGCCTTCTTCACGAAGCCCAGGCCGCCATGGCGCATCGCGGGTGCGACGAAGCTCGCCGCCAGCAGGTGCTGCCGTGAACTGCGCAGTTCCCTGTCGACCCAGCCAAGGAAGGCCGCGCGCCACGCCTTGCCCTGCATCGCCGCGCCCCTCAGATCGCTGCAGAACGCCGCCGCGTCCTCGCGGTGATGGACCACTTCCTCCAGCGCCTGGCACAATGCCCGGTCATCGAGCCCGCCTAGGATCTCCAGCAACTGCTCGCGGCCGAGCAGCGTCCGGACCTTCAGGCCGGCAGCCAGCATCGTCTGGGTGAGCCGTTTCTCGCCCCGCGCAATGGTCAGGGTCCGGGTATCGGACATCACGTAGCCGGTCCAGAAATTCCGGAAGGCGTCGCTGGCCTGCGCGATGTCGGAGAACATCAGCAGATGGGACTCCACGTGGTCCAGGCCGCGCTTCTCCGCACTCTCGGTCTTGAAGATGTGGCCGGCGAAGTCGGCGCCCAGTGCCTCCATCCGCGCGATGGTGCTGTCGTCATCGCGCAGCGGAAACCATGTGCTGTCGTTCATCAGGATCAGTCTGCGGGCTGACACCCCGCGCTCCGCCAGAACGCGCAGCCCGTCCCGATAGGCGCCGAAATCATAGCCCGCGTTCGGGCGCATCAGCGTCAGGGCCACGCGCCGCGCCAGCGCATCCATGTCGCCTGGGCCGATCCCGGCGTTCGACACGACAACCGGAGTGTAGCCCTGCGCGACGAGGTGATCGAGGGTGAAGAAGGTCGAGCGTGCCAGCCCGCGCGGCTGGAACAGGACCAGGACCGCCAGCTTGTCTCCGAACGGCAAGTGCCCAGGCCGCAGCTTCAGGCGCAGGGGCAAGGTCAGATCGTGAAGGACCCGGCGCGGTGGATCATACCAGACGCCCATCAGGCCATGCCGGATCTGCTCGCGAATCCGGTATATTTCGCGGCGCACCTTCCATGCAGGGGGGAGGCGCGCCATCAGACCGGCACCGTCCGGGGGGCGGCGCGACGCGCGTCGGCCGGCCGGGCGGCGCTGTTCCGTGGGGGGCACGGTCTGCTGTCCTTGCCTGCCATCTGTTCCCCCGCTCGACCGATCGGCCGCAGTCCCTGTAAGGGCGGCCGAGGCGGGCCGGACACCGACGCAGTGTCCTTGCCGCCCTTGAGATGGCATCTCTTGCGCTTCTGATGCGGGAATTCAACGGGGCTGGCGGGCAGACAGGAGGGGCGCTGGCGGCAATCGCCGCATGGCCGCGCCCAACGGGCCGTCGAAGGATCGAGATGCGGTCTGTGTGTCGGCAAGACCATGCCCCCGGCTTCGGCCGGTCCCGTGCGCGGAGGGCGGTGCCCTCGAAGTGGATGGGCGGGTGCGGTGCGGGCAGGGCAGGGGCGGTTCCCGGCATTTTCCTGCCGCTCGGTCCACATGCACGGGGCGGCGGCCTGCTCGGCCGAAGGCGACGGTGGCGCGCGGCCAGTTCTCGCCTCATCATGCACCGCATGCTGGCCGGAGTCGGGTGTCGAAATCGGTCGGGCGTGCGGAAAGACCACGCCGACAGGCGCATCATGGCCTGCTATGGCGATTCTGAGTGAATTGCCTTTGCCTGCCCTCGGCGCGCCGGGGCGAGGCACCGGCGGTGGACGAGAAAAGGGTCATGGTGGCCACCGACTTCACCCCGACGGGCCGCAGGATCGTCCGTAGGCCAGACCGCGGCAACCGGCCCTCTCGCGGAAGTTGGGGGAGCAGGGCGTGAAACTCCTTTTGCTGGTCTGTCTTGGTCTGGTCGCGGTCGTTCTGGCGCTTGTGCTCCTTCTGATCATGGATCGGCGCGCCGACCGGGCCGAATGGGCGCGGCTGGTCGCGGTTCAGCCCGAGGACCCGCCGGTATTCACGCATGCCCTGCTGGCAGGTCTGCCGGAGCCGGCGCAGCGCTATTTCCGCTACACCATTGCGCCGGGCACACCGCTGCTGCCGGTGGCCGAGATCGACATGACCGGCCGCTTCAGCCTCGGCACCAGGGAGAACCCGGCCTACCGGCCGATGAAGGCGCGGCAGATCCTCGCCGCGCCCGAGGGCTTTGTCTGGGCGATGCGGACGCAGGGCGGCATGCCGGTCTCGGGCTCCGATTCCGGCTCATGGACCCGGTTCCGGATCTTCTGGCTGATTCCGGTGGCGCGAATGGGGGGTGATCCCGACCACTCCCGCTCGGCCTTCGGCCGCTATGTGGCCGAGGCGCTGTTCTGGACGCCGGCGGCCGCGCTGCCCGGGCCTGCGGTGAGCTGGGAGGGGGTGGATGACGACACGGCGCGGGTGACGTTCCGTCGCGACGCGCTGGAGCAGGCTGTCGAAGTCACTGTCGACTTCGAAGGGCGGCCGGTTTCGGTGGTATTCCAGCGCTGGAGCAACGCGAATCCGGAGAAGGTGCATCGCCGCCAACCCTTCGGCGGCCATCTGTCTGATTTCCGCGAGGTGGGCGGCTACCGCTTGCCGTTTCGCGTCGAGGCGGGGAACATGTTCGGCACCGACGCCTATTTTCCCTTCTTTCTTGCCGAGGTCAGCGCCATCCGCTTTCCCGGGCAAGGTGGTGAGGCGGCGCAACGGCGGCGGTGAACGCCGGCCGTGCGCTTGGGCCGCAGCGCGTCGTGCGAACGCGGGGATGATCCACCGGCGGCGCGGGGCCGGCAAGCCCGACAGCGGTGGAAACGGGGCATGCATCCGGTTGCCTGCGCCGCACGGTGGGACCGGCCCACCGGCCCGGCATCACATCGCGATGCGTCCGGGCAACAGCAGCGGCCAAGCAGGACATCTCGGACGACTGCAGGTTCTGGCCGATCCCGTCGAAACGGGCTCGCCATCGACGCGGTGCCGGGTTAGGGGCAGGCCATGGCCGCGCTGCAATCCCGTCTGCCGTTCGCTCCCTGGACCGATCCGCGTCGGCGACGGCTGCCGGGCATCCAGCCGCTGGATCCGGCGGACTGGTTGCTTTTGGACGATGCCTTCGCCGGCCAGATGGCCGAGCGCGACCGGCTGATCGCTGCGGTGCCGGAGGCGGTGCATGCGCTGCTGCCCGAAGCGAGGGGCGCCGCGGCGGAATTGCTGGCACGGGTGCTGGACGAGCTGCGGCGCCTGCCCGGCTATACGGTGTCTGCGGCGGTTGTGACCCGTCCCGATGGGGTGAGCGTGCCGGTCGATCCCGAGCGGCCGCTGCTGACGCTGGGCCGGCTGGTGCAGGAGGATTTCTGCCTCCTGGAACGGCGCGGGTCCGTGCATGTGCTCACCGGGGCGATCCTGTGCTTTCCGGCGGGCTGGAGCCTCGCCGAGAAGCTCGGCCGCCCGCTGCCGAGCATCCACGCCCCGGTGGCGGACTACGACGCCGACCTTGCCGCGCGGGTGCAACGGCTGTTCGATGCGATCCGACCCGAGCGGCCGCTGTGGCGCGCCAATGTTCTGGCCTATGCCGATCCGGCGCTGTTCGCCCCGCGCAGCGAGTGCGATCCACGGCCGACACCGTCGGGGCATGGGGCCTTTGTCCGTTCGGAACGGCAATGCCTCGTGCGGCTGCCGCGGAGCGATGCGGTGGTCTTCTCGATCCACACGGTGGTGGTCCGCCATGCAGCCCTGACGGCCGAGCAGTCTGCGGCCTTCGCCACGCTGTGCCCGCCCGCCTGAGCCTGCGGCAGTGCTCAGCCGCCGCGGCG
>SLBI01000124.1 GCA_007126375.1 Paracoccaceae bacterium | reverse complement strand
GCGGGCGGAGCCGCCGCGAGGTCGAGCCCGGCGGGCCGCGGCGGTGGTGCCGAGCCTGGGCCGGCCGCAGCGGACGGCTCCGGAGCGGCCCAGAGGGCGGCTGCGCCGATCATCGCCCACAGCACTCTCCGGAACCGTTCGCGGCATCTCTGCGCGTGTGGTTCACCCATGTCCCGGCTGCATGTCATCTGTCCACCTGTCTGCTGCGCCTCCGGCCCGGAGCCTCTGTCGGGCCCCATGGCGGCGAAGCGGCGCTTGTGCCCTCCGCCCGTCTGGGCCAGTCTGCGCCAAGCTGCCAGCAGCCCGCAAGCGGTCAAAGCCCGGAGGAGGAGAGGCATGCCCACATCGCGCCTGAGTGTTGTCGTGACGCGACGCCTGCCCGAACCGGTCGAGACCCGGATGAAGGAGCTTTTCGACGTCACCTTGCGCGACCCCGACCTGCCGATGAGCCGCGAGGAACTGACAGCGGCGATCCGCGGTGCCGACGTGCTGGTGCCAACGCTGACCGACCGCATCGACGCCAGCCTGCTGGCCCAGGCGGGCGAGAGGCTGAAGCTGATTGCCAACTACGGCGCAGGGGTGGACCATATCGACGTGGCCACCGCCCGCCAGCGCGGCATCCTGATCTCGAACACGCCGGGCGTGGTGACGGACGATACCGCCGACATGGCGATGGCCCTGATCCTTGCCGTGACCCGTGGCATTCCTGCCGGGCTGGCCGAGATGCAGGCGGGCAACTGGTCCGGCTGGGCACCGATGACCCATCTCGGCCGTCGGATCGGTGGCAAACGGCTGGGCATCCTCGGCATGGGCAGGATCGGTCAGGCGGTGGCACGGCGGGCGCGCGCCTTCGGCATGCAGATCCACTACAACAACCGCAAGCGGCTGCGCCCCGAGGTGGAGGAGCCCCTCGAGGCAACCTTCTGGGACAGCCTCGACCAGATGCTGGCCCGGATGGATGTCGTGAGCGTCAACTGCCCGCACACGCCGGCGACCTTCCATCTGCTGAACGCGCGACGTCTCAAGCTGATGAAACCCGCGGCAGTGGTGGTGAACACGTCGCGGGGCGAGGTGATCGACGAGAACGCCCTGACACGCGCATTGCGCGCCGGTGAACTGGGCGGCGCGGGGCTCGATGTGTTCGAGCGTGGCCCCGACATTAACCCGCGGCTGCGAGAGCTGCCCAATGTCGTGCTGCTGCCGCACATGGGCTCGGCAACGCTGGAGGGGCGCGTGGAAATGGGCGAGAAGGTCATCATCAACATCAAGACCTTCGCCGACGGGCACCGGCCGCCCGATCAGGTTGTGCCAGGCGCGCTATGAGCCTGCGCGACCGGGCCCGGGTTGCGGGGGGCGCAAAAGGACGTCGCAAGCTCTGCGGCATCGGCGCCATCGCGTCATGGCGGCCGGGCCGGAGAGGGATGCCGATGGACAGGGCAGGGGCGGCGTGACCGATACGAGCCGGCCGGAGCCGGCCGGGCCACGGCCGGGAACGCCCTCGGAAGTGCTGGTCGTGTTCCTGAAGCTGGGGATGACCTCCTTCGGGGGACCCGTCGCGCATCTGGGGTATTTTCGCGACGAACTGGTCATTCGGAGGGGCTGGCTTTCGGAGGTCGCCTATGCCGATCTGGTGGCGCTGTGCCAGTTCCTGCCCGGCCCGGCGTCGAGTCAGGTCGGTTTCGCGCTTGGCCTGATGCGCGCGGGCTGGCCGGGGGCCTTCGCGGCCTTTCTGGGATTCACCCTGCCTTCGGCCCTGATCCTCTTCGGCTTTGCCCTCACGGCGGCGGCCATCGCCGGGCCGGTCGGGGTCGGGGCGCTGAACGGGCTGAAGATCGTTGCCGTTGCAATCGTCGCGCAGGCCGTCTGGGGCATGGCGCGCAGCCTCTGCCCGGACCGCGAACGCGCCACCATCGCCGTGGGTGCGGTGGCTGTGCTGGCCCTTCTGCCGGGAGCTTTCGGAATGGTTGGGGCCATCGTGCTCGGCGCGGGTGCCGGGCTCGTGCTTGGGCGCGCTGCGGCGACGCCTGCCGGCGGGCATCTCGCCGTGCCGGTCTCGCCCGCTGTCGGGGCGTGGGCGCTTGCGGTATTCCTCGGCTTGCTGCTGCTTCTGCCGGCGGTCTCGGGTCAGGCGCAGGCACTGGCGGTCCTTGACAGCTTTTTCCGTGCCGGGGCGCTGGTGTTCGGCGGCGGTCATGTCGTCTTGCCGCTGCTGGAGGCCGAGGTGGTGCATGCCGGCTGGGTGGGCCGGGACAGCTTCCTTGCCGGCTACGGCGCGGCGCAGGCGGTGCCGGGGCCGCTCTTTACCTTTGCGGCCTATCTGGGCGCGGTACTCGGGCCGACCCCGAACGGCATTGCCGGGGCCTTGCTGGCGCTGCTGGCGATCTTCCTGCCGGGTTTTCTGCTTCTGATTGCAGCGCTGCCCTTCTGGGACCGGCTTCGGACACGGCCGCGCGCGCAAACGGCAATGCAGGGGGCGAATGCGGCGGTGGTCGGGATCCTCGGCGCGGCGCTCTATTCCCCCGTCTTCACCACAGCCGTCAGCGACATGCGCGACTTCACCCTCGCACTGGCGTGTTTCGTGTTGCTGACCGGCTGGAAGGCACCGCCATGGGTGGTGGTCCTCCTTGCCGCATCGGGCGGGGTGGGCCTTGCGCTGACCGGCTGAAGCGCCGGCGTCACGGCGCCGCGCCGGGCTGCATGCCCATGCCCAGCCGCATCAGGCTGCGCCGCACCGGGGCGATGCCATAGAGCGCGTTCAGCCCTGCAGCCCGGGCATCGCGCAGGGGTTGCGCGCCAGCCATCGAGGCGCGGTTGAGCAGATCTATGCCCGTCACCCGCATCCGGATGTCCGGATAACGGCGGCGATGGTAGCGCTCCAGCATCGCCGGTGTGCCCAGATCCTGCGTGGATTCGCCGGCGAGGTCGAGCAGCGCGGACAGATCCGCAAGGCTCATGTTCAGCCCCTGCGCGCCGATCGGCGGCACGACATGCGCCGCTTCTGCCATCAGTGCCGTCCGCTCGCCGGTCAGCCGCTCGGCGATCTGGCTGATGATCGGCCAGACGGTCAGCCGCGAGGCGAGCGTCAACGGTCCGAACAGCCATGCCGAGCGCGCCGACATCTCAGCCTCGAAGGCCGGCACGGGCAGTGTCTTCAACCGGAGGATTTCAGGGCCGCGTTCCATCCAGACCACGGCCGAGCAGGGGCGGCCGTCACGGTCGGGCAGGGGCACCAGGGTGAACGGGCCGCCGGATCGGTGGATCTCGGTCGAGACATTGCCGTGCGGGCTGGGGTGGGTGACCGCGAAGGCCAGTGCCTTCTGGCCGTAACGCAGCGTCGTGACCCCGATGCCGAGCGCCTCGCGCACGGGCGAATTGCGGCCGTCGGCGGCGACGAGGAGCCGGGCGGCGGCGGAAGTGCCGTCGCTCAGCGTCACCAGCGCCGCGGAGTCGCGCGTCACCAGTCGCGCGCTGCCGACGCCGGGGCGGAAGGTCACATCGGGCAGGCCGCCAAGATGTCCGAGCATCTCCCGCCGGAGAAGCCAGTTGGGCAGGTTCCAGCCAAACGGCTGGTCCGAGACATCGGCGGCGTCGAAATCATGCGTGATGCGCGGTTCGGGCGTCGCGCCGCCGGCATCGACGATCCGCATGACCTGCAGTGCCGTCGCATGCGGTGCCAGCCGATTCCACAACCCGATCCGGCGCAGCAGTTGCACCGAGGGCTGCAGCAGCGCCGTGGTGCGCAGGTCCGCCCCCTCCGCCTCGGCTTCCGTCACCGGGGCGGCGGGATCGACGCAGAGCACCGAGAGCCCCAGTGACCCGAAGCCTGCGGCCGCGGCAAGCCCGGCCATCCCGCCGCCCGAAATCAGGACATCCACCGTTTCGCGTGTCATGGCTTTCTCCGTTTTGCCGGCAGGATAGGGCGCCGCGCCTTCGGCTCCAAGGGCCGTCCTAGCCGCGGCTGAGCGCGATCAGCATCGCCAGGCAGACCGGCGCGGCTGCAAGGAAGGGGGCCACCACCGCCGGCATGCCCCAGGTGACGGCGGCGAGGATCCACATGGTCAGCAGGATCACCGCCAGGTACCATTTGTTCTCCGCATCCCCCTCCGTGACCTCGCGCAAGATGCGTCCGACCAGCGGTATGGCCATCACCCCACGATGCAGCAGGCGCAGCGCAGTCATTGCCGAATCTCCCATGCAACATTTCCTCTGCCAAACATGGGGTTCGCGGGTGCCGGGAAAATGCGGCAAGTTGCACGGCCGCGTCCTGCGCCGCGCTGCGTCGTCATGGTGGGCCGGTCACCCGAGCTGCGCGAGGAAGCCGGCGAGATCGTCGGTGTGGTGATGGATGTGCGGCGCCGGCTGCGGTGACGGCGCGACATGCACCGTGCGCATCCCAAGCGCATGCGGAGCAGTCAGGTTTCGCGCGTCGTCCTCGAACATCGCCGCGCAGCCCGGCGCGATGCCGTCGGCGGCCAGCACCGCCTCATGCGCTTCGCGCAGCGGCTTCGGCCGGTAGGCGGCGTGTTCCACCCCGTAGACAGCATGAAAGAGGTCGCGCAATCCACGCGCCTCCAGCACGCGCTGGGCATAGGGGGCGGAGGCGTTGGTATGCACGATGCGCCGGCCGGGCAGCGCGGCGATGCCGGCACGCAGCGCCGGATCCGGGGCCAGCGGCGAGAAGTCGATGTCGTGCACTTCGGCCATGTAGCTTTCGGGCTCCACGCCGTGATGGGCCATCAGCCCCGCCAGCGTCGTGCCGTAATCCTGCCAGTAGCGGCGGCGCAGCCGGTCGGCCTCGGCCTGCGACGTCGCGGTCGCTCGCATCACAAAGGCGGTGATGCGTATGTCGATCTGATCGAAGAGGCGCACCGCGGGGTCGTAAAGCGTGTTGTCGAGATCGAAGACCCAGGCGGTGACATGGGCGAAATGCTGCTTCGGCATGTTGCGGTGCTAGGCTGTCCGGGCCGCCGGCGCAAGCCGGGCTTGGGCAGGGCTGTATCGGCCGGGCGACTGACATATCCGAACCGGGCTGCACACTCCAAGGCTCGTGGTGCCAAGACAGGGCGCGGCGTTGACCGGGTTTCGGATGAACCGGTCGCCGGTTCCGCCGCCAGGACCGGACATGCCCGGTGCGGACAGCCCGGCCCGGGTCGGCGACGTGCCCGGCCATCAGGCCCTCCTGATGGACCATGGTGCCGATGCCCTTCTGCTGCTTTCGGTCCTGCTGCTGATCCTCCTGCCAGGGCTGATCGCTCGGTGGCCGGGTTCGGTAACGGCGGCCATTGCTCCGGGGCTGCAAGCTGGCAGCCCGAACTGTCGCTGGCGCAGGGACGATCCTTGTGCCCGACCGGCGGGTATTTTGCCGCTGGATCTGCCTCGATTCCGGTACGCAAGGCTACTCGCGCGACACACATCCGCCAAGCGTCTGCAAGCGCGGCATGAAGCCCCGCGGCCTGTGATCGCGGGTCTTTCCGAAATGCGCGCGGAGCCCTCAATCCGGACGGCGGACAGGAGACGCCGCTGTTCGGTGTCCTCGTGAGATCAAGCCGGGCTTGCGCCCGGGGGCGATCAGTGCATATCGAAGCATACCGTGGCGGGAGGCCAAGATGACCGAGACCAGGAACGGGCCGTCCGATGCCTACGCCCTCATCCTCGAGGCGATCGACGTGGGCGTCTACAAACCCGGCGACCGATTGGTGGAATCGGAACTGGCGGAACGCTTCGGCGTGTCGCGCACGCCGATCCGCGAGGCGTTGCAGCGGCTGGAGACGCAGAGCCTGCTGGTGCGCGACGGCCGCAGCCTGATCGTCGCCTCGCTCGATCACAACCAGCTTGCCGAACTCTATGTCGTCCGGGCCGAGCTGGAGGGGCTGGCCGCGCGTCTCGCGGCACGCCATGCCACGGCCGAAGAGGTGCGCGTATTGCGCGATATGGTGGCGTCGGACCGGCGGCTGATCGGCGATCCCGAGGCGATGAGCCGGGCCAACCGACGCTTTCACAAGCAGGTGCATCTGGCCTCGCACAACCGCTATCTGGTGCAGCAGCTCGATCTCGTGCACCGGTCGATGGCGCTTCTTGCCGTCACCTCGCTTGCGGCCGAGGGCCGCGGCGATGCCGCGCTGGCCGAGCATGCCGCGATCGTCGAGGCGATTGCACAGCAGGACGGCGATGCAGCCTACGCGGCGCTGAGGGATCATATTTCCAAGGCGTTCGAAACGCGGCTCAAGATCGACGCGGGCGAATCCGTCCGGCGCTGACCGGCCTCGTCTCAGCGGTTGCCGCGGCTGGCAAAGACCCCTGCGTCGGCGGCGGCACGGCGCAGTGCGCGGGCCTTGTTCACGGTTTCCTGCCATTCGGATTCGGGGTCGCTGTCATAAACCACACCGCCGCCGGCCTGGATGTACAGGGTCTCTTCCCGAAGCACAGCCGTGCGCAGGGCGATGCAGAAGTCCATTTCGCCGTTGGCGGCGAAATAGCCCACGCCGCCGCCGTAGACACCGCGTTTTTCCGGCTCCAGCTCGTCGATGATCTGCATCGCCCGAACCTTCGGCGCGCCCGACACTGTCCCGGCCGGCAGGCCGGCCAGCAGCGCCGATAGCGCATCCTCGCCGTCGCGGAGCGCGCCCACCACGTTCGAGACGATATGCATGACGTGGGAATAGCGTTCGATCACAAACTGCTCGGTCGGCCGCACCGTGCCGATCTCCGCCACCCGACCGACGTCGTTGCGGCCCAGATCCAGCAGCATCAGATGCTCGGCGCGTTCCTTGGCGTCGGACAGAAGGTCCGCCTCCAGGGCCCGATCCTCTTCCGGGGTATTCCCGCGCGGCCGTGTGCCGGCGATGGGGCGGATTGTCACTTCACCGTCGCGCAACCGGACGAGGATTTCGGGGCTTGCGCCGACAACCTGAAATCCGCCGAAGTTGAAGAAGAACATGAACGGCGAGGGATTGGTCCGCCGCAGGCTGCGATAGAGCGCAAAGGGTGGCAGCCGGAAGGGCTGCGCCCAGCGTTGCGAGGGAACCACCTGAAAGATGTCGCCGGCGCGGATGTAGTCTTTCGCCTTCTCGACCGCGGCCATGTAGGCAGGCTTGGTGAAGTTCGACACCGGCTCGCCGATATCGGCCTCAAGGCCGAGGCTGCGGTTTTCGCCCGCCGGCTGGCGATCCAGATCGCGCAGCGCGTCCATCACGCGCTCGGCGGCGCGGGCATAGGCCGCCCGGGCCGAAAGGCCCACGCCGTGCCAAGCCGGGGCGACCACCGTCACCTCGCCCTTTACCCCGTCAAGAACCGCCACCACCGAAGGCCGCAGAAGCACCGCATCGGGCAGGCCCAGCGGATCAGGTTTCGCCTGCGGCAGCCTCTCCACGAGGCGCACCATGTCGTAGCCGAGATAGCCGAAGAGTCCGGCGGCAATGGCCGGCAGCCCTTCGGGCATGTCGATCCGGCTTTCGGCGATCAGCGCGCGCAGGCTGTCGAGCGGTGGCGCGGTCTCGGTGACCCATGCGTCGGGATCGAAGCGGGCCTCGCGATTGATCCGCGCGCTCTCCCCGTGGCACTGCCAGATGAGGTCGGGTTTCAGGCCGACCACCGAATAGCGCCCGCGCACCTCGCCACCGGTCACCGACTCCAGCATGAAGCAGTCGCGTCCGGCCTCGCCCAGCTTCAGCATCAGCGACACCGGCGTGTCGAGGTCGGCGGCAAGGCGGGCATGCACAAGCTGGTTGCGCCCGGCATTCCAGCCGCGCGCGAACTCCTCGAAGGGCGGCTCGATCCGGGCCATCGCGCCGGCTCAGCGGAACTGGCCATGCACCGCCTCGATGGCGGCGCTGTCGAGGCGGATGCCGGCCTCGCGTTCGAGTTGGCGCGCCCAGGCAGCGAACACGTCCTCGGCGACGGAGGCGCGCAACTCCCGGGCGATGGCGTCTCGGGTGGCTGCTGCCTCTGCATCTTCGGTCGCGGCAGGCAGGACCTCACGCACGCTGACCAGATGGACCGCGCTCTCGCGGCCCTGCACGAGACGCCATTCGTTTTCGGCTGCGGCGAAGGCGCTGCGCAGCAGCCCGGGCGGCAGGTCGGGCAATCGGTCGCGGCGCAACACCTCGGTATGGGTGTCGGGCAAAAGTCCCAGCGTCTCCGGTGTATCGTTGCCTTGCAGCGCGGTCAGCACCTCTTCGGCATGGCTGAGCACGCGATCGCGGGCTTCTGCCAGATCCCAGCCTTCGATCACCCGCACGACCACATCGTCGAATGGTTCGATCGCCGGTGGCACGATCTCGTCCAGCCGCAGCGCGAACACGCCGCCGCCCTCCAGCGGGCGCATTTCGGCGAAATCGCCCTGCCGCACCGCTTCGGCTGCGCTGCGAAAGGCCTCATAGGCGGCGATGCCGTCGCGGCTGTCCGGTCGCAGGTCGATGCGTCCGGTTTCCAGAGCGGTCTCGCGGGCCAGTTGCTCCAAAGTGGCCCCGCCGGCGAGGATATCCTCGTAGTCGTCGAAACGGTCGGCGATGATCCGTCGCGCGCGGTCGAGCGCGAGTGACTCGCGAAGCTCCGGCACCGCATCTTCGAACGGGATCTGCTGCGCGGCAAGGATCGCCACGACATTGTACAGGGCAGGGCCGAAGGGGCTGGGCAGCGGACCGACCACCCCCGGGCCGGGCAGGGCGAACACGGCCGAACCGGCTTCGCCCAGATCGGCCTCCGTCACGTCGCCCATGTCCGCATCCTCGAGCGCGAGGCCGCGCTCGGCGACGATCTCGGAAAAATCCGCCTCGCCGGAATCGATGCGGGCCCGCGCGGCCGCGGCCGTGGTCGCGTCCGCGAACACCAGCCGTTCCACGATCCGTCGCTCGGGCTGGTCGAACTCGGCCGCGCGCAACCTGTAGGCTTCGCGCAGGGCCGCATCGTCGATCTCGACCTCGTCCATCAGCATTTCCGGGGTAAGCCACGCATAGGTGATCCGGCGGGCCTCGGGCAGGGTGAACAGATCGGGGTTGGCGGAGTGAAAGGCGCGAAGCTGGGCGTCCGTGGGCGCCGGCACCGGTTCGGCCAGATCGCTGCGGTCGAGCGTGATCACGTCAATCGTCCGGCGCTCGCCCAGCCATCCGTGGATGAGATCGGTCATCGCCCGCGGTGCCGGTGCGCCGGCCACCGCGCCCGACTGCAGGATGCCGCGGGCGAGTTCCAGCCGCAGCCGATCCTCGAACTCGCGTTCCGACCAGCCCTCCTGCTGCAGCACGAAGCGATAGGCCTCGCGGTCGAAGCTGCCGTCGAGACTGCGAAATGCGGGGATGGCCAGCACTTCGTCGCGCACGGTTTCGTCGCCGACGGAAACGCCGAGGCGCTCGGCCTCGTTCTCGAGTGCGGCGACGGTGACAACCTGCGCCAGCACGGCGCGGTCGAGCCCCATCGCCTGAACCTCGCGGAACGGCAGGGCCTGCCCCGTCTGCTGCTCGATGGCGCGGATCTCCTGCTGGAGGGCGCGGAAATAGGAATGAACGGGAATGTCGCGGTCGCCCACCTTGCCGATGGAGCGGACCGAACCGCCGAACCCATCCACGCCAAACCCCGCGAGCCCGATGATCAGAAGCCCCAGGATGATCCAGACGAAGATGTTCGCGCTCTTGCCTTTCGCCTTGGCCATGGCGGGGCGTCCTTTCCGACAGCTGCTGCGGCGACGTGTCTATTAGGCCGTCCGGTCCGGGGCAAGCGCCGCCCCCGAAGCCGTGAAGCCGGCGGGCCGCGCCGCGCAGGGCGCGGCGCTCGAGGTGCTGCCGCGGGGTGAAGCTGTGCCGGGGTGGGTGCGCGGGCCGGGCCTCAGGCCGCGCCTCAGGCCGCGCCCTTGTAGATCTCCACCAGCTTGCCCAGCATCGCCAGCGCGTCTTCGCGGGGGCGCTGGAAGGTGTTGCGGCCGATGATCGAACCGTTGCCGCCGCCGTCGCGGATCGCGCGGGCGTCGTCATAGACGCTGTCCTCACCCTTCCTGGCGCCGCCCGAGAACACCACGATCCTTCGGCCGTTGAAGGCTGCCTGCATGCAGTGCCGTACCCGAGCGGCCTGTGTGGCGATGTCGATGCCCTGCGCCTCGTAGACCTTCTTCGCCTCGGGGTGTTCGAGATGATCCGTCGAGAGCTTGATCTTGATGATGTGCGCGCCCAGCAGCGCGGCGATCTGCCCGGCATAGGCGGCAATGTCGATGGCGGTCTCGCCGTCCTTGGAAATCGCCTCGCCGCGCGGGTAGGACCAGATCACCGTGGCAACGCCCTTGGCCGCGGCTTCCTCGCGCAGCGCGCTGATCTCCTCGAACATGTCCAGCGCACAGTCCGAGCCGGGATAGATGGTGAAGCCGATGGCGGCGCAGCCGAGCCGCAGCGCATCGTCGACGCTCGCGGTGATCGCCTGGTTCTTGCCGGCGGTGCCCGACATCAGCGAATTGGCACTGTTGAGCTTGAGGATTGTCGGGATCTGTCCGGCGAACGTATCGGCCCCGGCCTCGATCATGCCGAGCGGCGCGGCATAGGCGTTGAGACCGGCCTCGATCGCGAGCTGATAGTGGTAGTGCGGATCATAGGCGTCTGGGTTGGGTGCGAAGCTGCGCGCCGGGCCGTGCTCGAAACCCTGATCGACCGGCAGAATGACCATCTTGCCGGTGCCGCGCAGACGGCCATGCATCAGCATGCGGCAGAGGTTGGCCTTCACACCAGGCGTCTCGCCTTCGTAGTTGGCAAGGATACGCTGGACTATGCGGCTGGCTTTCATCGGGGGCTCCCTTCTGGCCGGACAAGTGCTGGCGGCGGGTTTAGGGGGACGGCGGCCTGCGCGCAATGGTCGCGTGCCGCGCAGCGGATGAACGATGGCGCGGCGCTGCGGGAAAACACCGTCGGGCGGCCGGGCGCGCGGACACTGCGGCGCCTCAGCCCTGCAGCACGGCGACGCCTGGCAGCGTCCGCCCCTCCATCCATTCGAGGAAGGCGCCGCCGGCGGTGGAGACATAGCTGAAGCGGTCCGCCACCCCGGCCTTGCGCAAGGCCGCGACGGTATCGCCGCCGCCGGCGACCGAGACCAGCCTGCCGGCCTCGGTCAGCGCCGCGACCGCCTGCGCCGCCGCAACGGTTCCGGCATCGAATGGCGGGGTCTCGAACGCGCCGAGCGGGCCGTTCCAGATGAGGGTGCGACACTGGCCGAACACCCCGGTCAGATCCGCAACGCTGGCGGCGCCGACATCGAGGATCATTGCCTCCGCCGGGCAGGCATCGGCTGCGACAGTCTCGGCCTCGGCGCCGGCGCGGAATTCCCGCGCGACCACGACATCGCCGGGCAGATGCACCGTGCAACCGGCCTTCGTCGCTGCGGCAAGGATCACCTTTGCGGTCTCGGCCATGTCATGCTCGCACAGCGACCGGCCGACCTCGCGCCCTTCGGCGGCGAGGAAGGTGTTGGCCATGCCGCCGCCGATGACAAGATGATCGACCTTCGCCACCAGATGTTCGAGCAGCGCGATCTTGGTCGACACCTTGGCCCCCCCTACCACCGCGACAACCGGACGTTCGGGTCGGGTAAGCGCAGCCTCCAGCGCCTTCAGCTCCGCTTCCATCAGTCGACCGGCACAGGCCGGCAACAGCCGCGCCAGCCCCTCGGTCGAGGCATGCGCCCGATGCGCCGCCGAGAAGGCATCGTTGACGTAGACGTCGCCCAGCGCGGCGAGCGCGGCGGCGAAGGCCGCGTCGTTCGCCTCCTCGCCGGCGTGGAAGCGGGTGTTCTCAAGCAGCACCACAGCCCCCGGCGCCATGTCAGCCACCGCCCGCTTGGCCGGAGCGCCGATGCAGTCCTCGGCGAAACCGACCGGGGCGCCGAGCGCTGCCGCCAGTGCCGGGACGACGACCTGAAGCGACATGTCGGGCATGCGGGCGCCCTTCGGCCGACCGAAATGCGCCAGCAGAACCGCCTTGCCACCCGCCGCGGTGATCTCGCGGATCGTTGGCAGAACCGCTTCGATACGGGCGCTGTCGGTGACCCGTCCGTCGGCGACAGGGACGTTCAGATCCACCCTGACAAGGGCCACCTTGCCGGCGAAATCCATATCGTCGAGCGTCTTCCAGGTCATCTGCCGCTCCGTCCAGTTGGCATGCAAGTTGTCTCCGCTGGCGTGGGCAGCGTCAACCGTTCACGGCACCGTTGCCGGAGTGGGTGTCGGGCGGGGCTTTCCCTCGCCCACCGGCCGCCCTAGGCTGTCGCCTGGACCTAGCGCAGGAGGGCCGGATGGCCGAGATCAAAGACCCCGAGAACACGATCCTGATGGAACTGACGGGCGGCACCGTCGTCATCGAACTGCTGTCCGACGTCGCGCCGAAGCATGCCGCACGGATGAAGGAACTGGCGCGCGCCGGCGCCTATGACAACGTGGTGTTCCACCGTGTCATCGAGGGTTTCATGGCGCAGACAGGCGATGTCGCGCACGGCAATGCCGCAGGTGATTTCAACCTGCGCAGGGCCGGCACGGGCGGCTCGGACCTGCCGAACCTTCCGGCAGAGTTCAGCCGGGTGCCGCATGATCGCGGAACCCTGGGGGCGGCGCGCTCGTCCAATCCCGATAGTGCCAATTCGCAGTTCTTCATCAACTTTGCCGACAATCACTTCCTCAACGGCCAGTACACGGTCTATGGCCGGGTGATTTCCGGCATGGAGCATGTCGACACGATAGCCCGCGGCGAGCCGCCGGCCGAACCCGACCGGATGCATCGCGTGCAGGTGGCCGCCGATGCAGGCTGATCGCTGGATCGTGGGCGGACTGTTCGGCCTCGGCCTCGCGATCCTCGCTGGGATGTGGCTTAACGTTACGGCATTCGGCCCGGCGCAGTCGCAGGCGGCGGATACCGGCGGCCCGTATCTGGTGATCGAGGTCGCCGGGCAGGTGACCGGAGAGATCGTCATCGACCTGCGCGACGATGTGGCGCCCGAGCATGCCGCCCGGCTGATCGCCCTCGCCGAAGACGGGGCCTATGACGGGGTTGTGTTCCACCGCGTCATCGAGGGCTTCATGGCGCAGACCGGCGATGTGCGTTTCGGCCGGCATGGCGGCGATCTGGGGCGGGCCGGCATGGGCGGGTCGGAGCGCGGCAACCTGCGCGCCGAGTTCTCGCGCCTGCCGTTCCAGCGCGGCACGGTGGGCATGGCCCGCTCGCAGGATCCGAACAGCGCCAACTCGCAGTTCTTCATCATGTTCGCCCCGGCGTCGCATCTGAACGGCCAGTATACCGTGGTCGGTCAGGTGGTCGAGGGGATGGAGGTGGTGGACACCATCCGCCGCGGCGATCCCGCCCGCAACGGCAGCGTTACCGATCCCGACCGGATGGAGCGCGTGACCGTCCGGCGTTGATCCGGTCGCGGGGCGGACCGACCGCCCCGACAGCCGGCGGTGACCGCACCGCGCGCCCATCTCAGCGCGGGAGCAGACGGGTGACCCCGACCGCCCCGGCGCGGGCAAGCTCCGGATCCAGCGACATCGGGATGTATTCCCCGCGCCGCCACAAATCTCCCAGATCGTCGTAGTGCCGGCTGAGCGGATGGCCGGACTGCCCGGTCGATATCACGAAGACGGAACTGTCGGGATCGGCAAAGTCGTAGACCCCGCGGTATCCCGCGCCATGAACGTTGTGAAAGGGGTTCGGCGGTGCGCCCGCGGTCATGCCGCGATTGAGCGTATGATCGCCGCCGCTGGTGGACTGTCGGATGTTGACGAAATGGCGCAACAGCCGCACGTCGCCAAGCACCGCGTGATCATGCGTCGCCTGATGCGCGTCACCCCAGCGCCAGCTGTCGGGGTTCCGCCCGTAGCGTTCCGAAAGCCACACCAGCGCGTCGTCGAGGGAAAGGCGGGCGATCTCGCTGCAGGTCTCGCGGCGCGAAGACTGCGTCACGTTGCACCAGTCCGAAGCACCATCGACGTCGCGAAAGACGCGTTCGATGAAGACCGGATCGACATGGGGGAAGGCGGCGGTTAGGGGACCGAGATCGTCACGGATCAGCCGCTCCTGCAAGGCGCGCATCCACGCCGCATAGATCAGCGGCTCGGGCAGATGCTCGTTCATTTCGCCGTTCCAGTCGGCAAGCAGCAGGAGGGCGCGCTGGCGCAGCCGCTCCGGTGTGCCGGCAGTCGCCGCTTCACCGGTGAACCAGAGATCGGCGCCAACCAGCGGCAGGAGCGTCCGCGCCGCCTCGCTCACGCTGTCGAGCTGCGCTTCGATGAAACTGTCGCGGGTATGAACCTCGCGGTCGCGCATCAGCCGAAGCCAGCGGCGTATGCGCTGACTGTCGCCCCAGTCGTGGCTGACGTGCAGCGGAAAGGGCCGTTCCAGCGGCTTGTTGTTGGTATTGCCCAGAAGCCCGGTCGCGGGATTCTCGAACACCGGATTGGCGGAGTAGGGGAAGCGGCCCTGCCAGCGGTTGGCGGCCAGCCAGCCGGGAGCGGGCATGCGGCCTTCGGTCTGGTGCCGGGCATCGCGGCGCGGCATCGCGCCGATGAGTTGCAGTGCGATCCGCTCGCGGTCGGCCAGCATCAGCATCTGTGCCGGCGCGACGAACTTCGCCCCGGCCACCATCGCCTCGGAAACCGAGCCCGCCCGCATGAGCCGCATCGCCGCGGTCAGAGAGGTGTCGCCCGGATCGAGCAAGGTCCAGCCGACCGCGGCGACATGGCCCGGTGGGGTGATGCTGGCGAGATCGGCGTGATGCCCGGGCAGGACGGGTCCGTTCTCGCTCCAGCGCAGGGTCAGCGTCATTGGCGCGCCGCCGGCCACCCGCAGGATCGAGCGGCGCGTCTGGAAGGCCTTCCAGCCTTCGGGGGTGAGGTATTCCTCGGGGTTTTCGGGGTTCAGCTGCTCGATGAACACGTCCTGATCGTCGAGATAGGCTGTTGTCAGCCCCCAGCCCAGCCGATCCGACCGGCCCGTCATCACCGCCGGGACGCCCGGGATCGTGCCCCCGATCACCCCGCCTGCGGCCAGATCCAGCCGCGCCAGATACCATATCGTCGGCGCCGAGAAGGGAAGGTGCGGATCGTTGGCCAGAAGCGAGCCGCCCGCGGCCGATCGCGACGGCGCCGCGGCGAAGGCGTTCGAGGCGCCGGCGAAGGCTCGCTGCCGCCAGGGCGAGAGGGGAAGGGCGGCGAAATCGGGTTCCATGTCAACGGGTACGATTCCGGGAAAGAGGCTGGCGAAATCGGGTAGTGCGGCGATGCCCGCGCCCGGGCTGTCAGGCAGGATATCCGCCAGCCGCTCTGGCTCCAGCACCAGCGAAAGCCGCGCCCGCAGCACCTCGCGTTCGAGATGGCTCGCTGTCTGCATGCCCATCAGCTTGACGATGGCGATGGAATCCGCGGGCTGCCAGAGCGAGATCTCGGAGGAGAAGAGAAAGAACTCGGGCGCCCCCCGGCCACGGGCCTCGGCATTCACCACCCCGATCCAGGCATTCACGCCGCGGGCATAGGCATCGAGTGCCGTTCGGGTATAGGCATCCTGCGCCGCCACCGAGGACTGCGCCAGACCATGGATATCGAGCCGGCGCAGCAACTCGTCGGTCCGCAGCGTGCGGGGGCCGAACACCTCGGAGAGCCGCCCCTGCGCAGTGCGGCGCAGAACCGTCATCTGCCATAACCGGTCCTGCGCATGCGCAAAGCCCAGTGCGAAGAAGACGTCGGCATCGCTTTCGGCGAAGATGTGCGGGACATTGGCGGTGTCGCGCACGATCTCGACCGGGCCGGAAACCCCGTCCAGCCGGTGCGTGGCGGTGTAATCGGGCAGCGAGCGCGCCAGGAAGTGCCAGGCCACCGCGCCGGCGAGCGCGCTCAGCGCTGCCAGGCCGAGAAATATCCGGATGAGCCAGCGCAGGGCGATGAGCATGGTCTGCCTGTTGTTGGGCCGGGCGTGGCAGGCTAGGTAGTGGCTCGGCAAGGGCAGCGCAATCGGAAGGGGCACGGGCATGGCCAAACTGGCGTTTCTGGGGCTGGGCGTGATGGGCGCGCCGATGGCGGGTCATCTGGCCGCTGCGGGCCATGCGGTCACGGTCTACAACCGCACCGCCGCCAAGGCCGAGGCATGGGTGGCACGCCATGGCGCTGCCAAGGCGCCCACACCGCGGGCCGCCGCCGACGGGGCAGAGTTCGTGATGGCCTGTGTCGGCAATGACGACGACCTGCGGGCGGTGTGCCTGGGTGAGGATGGCGCCTTTGCCGGCATGGCGCCGGGTGCGGTCTTCGTCGATCACACCACCGTCTCGGCCGCAGTGACACGGGAAATGGCGGGCGCCGCCCGGGACCGCGGCCTCGGTTTCGTCGACGCGCCGGTGTCCGGCGGGCAGGCCGGCGCCGAGAACGGTGTCCTTTCGATCATGTGCGGCGGTGCCGCAGCCGATTACGACAGGGCCGAGCCGGTGATGGCAGCCTATGCCCGCATCTGTCGCCGCCTCGGTGAGAGCGGGTCGGGCCAGATCGCCAAGATGATGAACCAGATCTGCATCGCCGGGCTGGTGCAGGGTCTGGCCGAGGCGGTGCGTTTCGGCGAGCTGGCCGGGATGGACGGCAGGGCCGTTGTCGAGGTGATCAGTCAGGGCGCCGCCGGTTCGTGGCAGATGGCGAACCGGCACGAGACCATGCTGGACGGCCGGTACGACTTCGGCTTCGCCGTCGACTGGATGCGCAAGGATCTGGGCATCTGCCTCGCGACCGGCGACGAGATCGGCGCGCCCCTGCCGGTGACCGCGCTGGTCGATCAGTTCTACAAGGACGTGCAGGCGATGGGGGGCGGGCGCTGGGACACTTCCAGCCTGATCGCCCGGCTGCGCGGGCCGCAGGGCTGATACTGCAGAGGCGGCACTGGACCGGCGCGCCGCGGCACGCACCAAGTTGACATGAACGCGGCACGGAGGTAACCCGCCGAGGCCTCGGCGTGACCGGGGTTTTCCTGATGGATCAGAAATGGACGACAGCCCTGGTCGGCGCTCCGTCGTGAGCGCTGCACCCACCGACGGCGCCGCCTGCGCCTTCCCAGCCACGCCGCAGCGGCGTTGCGGAGACATGGGCTAGGTCCCGTGCGCCCCCGCCCGTCCGCCGCCGCCCGACGGACAGGAGACAGGGGATGACCAAACCCACCTCGCTTGCCGATTTCCGCCTCGACCGCGACAGCGGCGACGATTACATCGACACCCGCTTCGTCGCGATCGAGATCGCCCGGCTGCTGGCCGAAGGCGACAGTGCTGCTGTGGCCGAGTTCCTGCAGGAACAGGAGATCGCCGACGTCGCCGCCTGGCTCGAGGAACTCGACACCGCGCCGGCGATGCAGGCCATGCGGCTGCTGCCACTGCACGACCAGGCCGAAGTGATCGGCTATCTGCGCCCCGGCTCGCAGCTGATCGTGGCGCAGCAGATGGGGCGGCGCGAGCTGGCGCGGCTCATGTCGGCGATGAGCCATGACGAACGTGCCGACCTCTTCAAGCGGCTCGACGAGGACGCGCAGGAAGCACTGCTGCCGGCGCTGAGCCAGGCCGAGCGCGAGGATCTGCGCCGGCTGGCGGCCTATGACGAATCGACCGTCGGCTCGGTGATGACCTCGGACTACGCCACGCTGCGCCCGGAAATGACCAGTTCCGAGGCGCTGGAGGCGCTGCGCGCGCAGGCGGTCGATGCCGAGACCATCTACACCGCCTATATCGTCGATGCCGACCGGCGCCTCATCGGCGTGGTGTCGCTGCGCGACCTGCTGATCGCGCGGCCACGTCAGCGCGTGTCGGAGATCATGGACAGCGAGCCGGTCTTCGTGCGCGCCGAGGCCGAACAGGAGGAGGCGGCACGGCTGGTCGCACGCTATGACCTGATCGCTCTGCCGGTGCTCGACGCCGAGGACCGGCTGGTCGGCATCGTCACCGCCGACGACGCGATGGACGTCGTCGAGGAGGAGGTGACAGAGGACATCTACAAGAGCTCGACGCTCGGGCCCCTCGACAGCTCGGTCAAGGAGGCCACCATCGCCGTGCTCTACAAGGCGCGGATCTACTGGCTGGTGCTGCTGGTGTTCGGAAACATCTTTTCCGGTGCCGGCATCGCCGCCTTCGAGGACACCATCGCGGCGCATCTGTCGCTGCTGTTCTTCCTGCCGCTGCTGATCGCCTCGGGCGGCAATGCCGGCACCCAGTCGGCGACGCTGATGGTGCGCGCGCTCGCCACCGGCGACGTGCGGCCGATGGATTTCGGCTGGCTGCTCGGTCGCGAGGTGCTGATCGCGCTGGCGCTGGGACTGACCATGGCGCTGGCGGTGGCCGGGATCGGCGTCTGGCGCGGCGGCCCCGAGATCGCGCTGGTGGTGGCGCTGGCCATGGTCGCGATCGTGCTGATGGGCGCGCTGATGGGCATGTCGCTGCCCTTCATCTTCGCCCGCATCAACCGCGATCCGGCCACCGCCTCGGGCCCGCTGGTGACCTCGGTCGCCGACATCCTCGGCGTGCTGACCTATTTCGGCATCGCCACCTTGCTGCTCGACATCTGAGCCGCATCGCCATGGGGCTTGCGCAGGCTGACCCCGCGCCTTAGCTGCGCGTGGCGCGGGCGGCCGCTTGCCCGATCGCGCGTGGCAGCCAGCCGGGACGATGGCCATGACCGAGACCAGCCGGACGGGAAGCCGACGGACGGCCATGGCCGCCGCGGGGCGCGGCGTCAGCGCCTCCGAGCCCGACTGGTCGCGGGAGCGGCCGCGCTGCTTCTGGGATCCCTCGCGGCGGTTGTTGCGGGCGATACGGTGCTATCAGGTGGCCCGGGCCCGACCCGGGGTGCTGCCTCGGCTTGCGGCGCGGCGCTGGGCGATCTCGCATCGCTTCTGGTCAGTGATCACCCAGGCCGACATTCCGCTCAATGCCCGCATCGGCGGCGGGCTTTTGTTGCCGCATCCGAATGGCGTGGTGATCCATCCCAGGGCCGAGATCGGCCCCAACTGCCAGATCATGCAGCAGGTCACGGTCGGTGTCGCCAGCGGCCGCAGGGGAGTCCCGCGGCTGGGTGGGCATGTCGATATCGGCGCCGGGGCCCGCATTCTGGGGCCGGTGACGCTGGGCGATCATGCGGCGGTGGGCGCCAACGCCGTGGTCACCCGCGACGTGCCCGCCGGCGCCATTGCCCGGGGTGTGCCCGCGCGTGTCCATCTGCCGGCTCCGGCCGGTCAGAAGGCCACGGACGGCTGAGCCGCCGGCTTGCATCCCCGCTCCGGTATGATACCTCCGCGCCGGCGCGGCGGATGGAGGCACGGGCATGGATGGCGTTGCGGAACTGAGGGCGAAATACCTCGCCAAGGTGGCGCAGGCCGGCGATGCAGCCGCGCTGGAGGCGGTGCGGCTGGCGGCACTTGGCAAGAAAGGCGAGGTGGCGCTGATGATGCGCGGCCTGGGCCAGATGGACGCCGAGGCGCGCAAGTCCGCTGGTCCGGCGCTGAACGCGCTGAAGGACGAACTGGACAGCGCGATCCGGGCCCGCCGCGCGAGCCTCGAGGATGCCGCGCTTGAGGCGCGTCTGCGCGCCGAGTGGCTCGACGTCACATTGCCGGGCCGTCCGCGTCCTGCGGGGACGATCCACCCGGTCAGCCAGGTGATGGACGAGCTTACCGCCATCTTCGCCGACATGGGATTCGCGGTGGCGGAGGGCCCGCAGGTCGAAAGCGACTGGTTCAACTTCGACGCGCTCAACATCCCGCCGGAACATCCCGCGCGGCAGGAGATGGACACCTTCTACATGGCCCGCGCGCCCGGCGACAACCGCCCGCCGCATGTGCTGCGCACCCATACGAGCCCGGTGCAGATCCGCGCGATGCAGGCGCAGGGCGCGCCCCTGCGGGTGATCGCGCCGGGCCGGGTCTATCGCATGGACATGGACCAGACCCACACGCCGATGTTCCATCAGGTGGAAGGGCTGGCGATCGACCGCGATCTGTCGATGGCCAACCTGAAGTGGGTGCTGGAGGAATTCTGTCGCGCCTACTTCGAGGTGGACGGCGTGGAATTGCGCTTCCGCGCCTCGCATTTCCCGTTCACGGAGCCGTCCGCCGAGGTGGACATCCGCTGTTCCTGGGAGGGCGGCCAGCTGAAGATCGGCGAGGGCGAGAGCTGGATGGAGATCCTCGGCTCCGGCATGGTGCATCCGCATGTGCTGCGCGCTGGCGGGATCGACCCGGACGCGTGGCAGGGCTTCGCCTTCGGCATGGGCATCGACCGCATCGCCATGCTGAAATACGGCATCCCCGACCTGCGCGCCTTCTTCGAGAGCGACCTGCGCTGGCTGCGCCACTACGGCTTCGCTGCGCTGGATGTGCCATCGCTGGCCGGCGGCCTCAGTGCCTGATACGGCCCCGGGCAGGAGGGCAGGGTCGTGATCAACTCCATGACCGGGTTCGCCAGCCACCGCGGCGCGGGGCAGGGGGCTCAATGGGCCTGGGAACTGCGCAGCGTCAATGGCCGTGGGCTGGACCTCCGGCTGCGGCTGCCCGAGGCGGTGGACCGGCTGGAGCCGGCGGTGCGGGCGGCGCTGGGCAAGCGGATTGCGCGCGGCTCGGTCAGCCTGTCGCTGCGCCTCACCCGCGACCCGGCCACCGAGGCGCCCCGGGTGAACCCG
>SLBI01000166.1 GCA_007126375.1 Paracoccaceae bacterium | reverse complement strand
CGCCCCGAGACCCGCCGCCCGATCCTGGTGGAGGGGGCCGACGGGCCGGTGACGGCGCGCGTGCTGGACCGGCTGGCGCTGGCGCCGGGGCAGGTGGTCGCCGGGCC
This sequence comes from Paracoccaceae bacterium, assembly GCA_007126375.1. Classification (GTDB taxonomy): domain Bacteria; phylum Pseudomonadota; class Alphaproteobacteria; order Rhodobacterales; family Rhodobacteraceae; genus Rhodobaculum. The sequence continues at coordinate 6,429 of SLBI01000166.1, read as the reverse complement.
GGCCATCGTCGAGCAGGCCGATACCACCATCCTGATCGAACCCGGCTGGCAGGCGAGCCTCGCGCCCGGCCGCAACCTGCTGCTGACCCGGGCCTGAGCCGGACCGGACAGACCGAAAGGACATGCCATGACCCCCCAGAGCCTGCCGCAGGGCGTCGATGCGATCACGCTGGAGGTGGTGCGCAACAAGCTGCAGGGCATCGCCGACGAGATGCAGCTGACGCAGGTCAACGCCTCCTTCTCGACCGCGGTGAAGGAAGCCTTCGACGCCGCCGCCAGCCTCTATCTGCCCGATGGCACGCCGCTGGCGCAGTCGGCCTCGATCCCCTTCCACGTCGGCAACATGGTCCCGGCGGTGCGGCGCATCCTGCAGGACTATCCGGCGGGGCAGATGCGCGAGGGCGACATCTACCTGATGAACGATCCCTACCACGGCGGATCGCACATGCCCGACATCATCCTGTGCCTGCCGGCCTTTCACGAGGGCCGGCTGATCGCGCTGAGCTGCACGGTGGTGCATCACAACGACGTCGGCGGCATGACGCCGGGCTCGCTGCCGCCCAACGCCACCGAGATCTTCCAGGAGGGGTTGCGCATCCCGCCGATGATCTATCGCCGCGACGGGCAGATGAACGAGACGCTGCACCGGCTGATGCTCTTGAACTCGCGCACGCCCGAGACGCTGGAGGGCGACCTGAACAGCCAGATCGGCGCCTGCGCCATCGGCGTGCGCCGGGTGCAGGCGATGGCCGCCGACTATGGCCACAACGCGCTGGCAGCGCTGTTCTCGGCCATCATCGACCGCTCCGAGGTGATGACCCGGGCCGAGCTGAAGCGCATCCCCGCCGGCGTCTACCGCTTCACCGACTGGCTGGACAACGACGGGGTGGAGCTGGACCGGCGGGTGAAGATCGAGGTGGCGGTCACGGTCGGCGACGGCGACATCCATTTCGACTTCACCGGCACCAGCCCGCAGACGAAGGGGCCGATCAACGCCGTCCCCTCGGCCGCCCATGCCGCGGCCTATTACGTCGTGCGCGTGCTGACGGATTCGACCATCCCCAACAACGGCGGCTGCTTCCGGCCGATCTCGCTGACGCTGCCCGAGGGCTCGCTGGTCAATCCGCAGGCGCCGGCGGCGGTGAACGCGCGCACCGGCACGACCAAGCGGATCGCCAACGCCATGCTCTCGGCGCTGGCCCCGGCGATGCCGCAGGAGGCGACGGCGCAGGTCGCGGGGGTGACGCTGGTCTGCCGCTATTCGGGGCGCGACGATGCCGGCCGGCCCTTCGTGGTGGGCGATCACTTCGTCGGCGGCAGCGGCGGCTGGATGGGCGCCGACGGGGTGGACGTGCTGGCCACCGACATCGGCAACACCTGGGGCCTGCCGGTGGAATCGGTGGAGCTGGACGCGCCGCTCCGCGTCCTCACCCACGCGATCCGGCCCGATTCCGGCGGCGCCGGCACGCATCGCGGCGGCAACGGGCTGATCCGCGAGTTCGAGGTGCTGTGCGAGGCGATGACCTTCATGCACCGGGGCGAGCGGCATTACGTACCCGCCCAGGGCCTCGACGGCGGCGGCACCGGCGCGCTCGAGGTCTCGACCGTGATCCGCGCCGACGGCACGACCGAGGAGATCCCCTCGAAGGCGGTGGTGCAGCTGCGCCGCGGCGATCGCGTGCGGATCGAGACGCCGGGCGGCGGCGGCTGGGGCCCGCCCGAGGGACGCGAGGCCGCCGCCATCGCCGCGGACATCGCCGCCGGCAAGCTGACGGCCGAGGCCGCGCGCCGCCTCTACGGCCACGCATGACGAAAGGACAGGGCATGAAAGGGATCGTTGTGGCGCCGCAGGTGCGCGCCTGCGATATCGGCGTCGAGGTGCTGTCGCGCGGCGGCAATGCCTTCGACGCTGCCGTCGCCACCGCCTTCGCGCAGGAGGTGGACGACCCGTTGATGTGCGGGCTGGGCGGCATGGGGGTGGCGCAGCTCTACCACGCCGCCTCGGGGGCGCATCTGACCATCGAGTTCCATGGCCGCGGCGGCGCCCTCTGCCGGCCCGACATGTATGCGCGCACGCTCAGGATGCAGACGAAGCTCGGTCGCGCCATCGTTGTCAACGACTACCGCAGCGAGCTGGGCTATCAGTCGATCATGACCCCCGGAACGGTGGCCGGTCTGGGCAGGATTCACGCCCGTTTCGGCAGCCTGCCCTGGGCCGATCTGCTGGCGCCGGCGGCGGCGCTGGCGCGCTCCGGCATGTGGGTGATGCCCTATGCGCTGGAGTTCTGGAACCGGCTGCCGCAGGCCGGGCTTGCCGACGGACGCACCCGGCTGTCGGCGACCGAGGAATGCCGCAACCTCTATGTCCGGCCTGACGGCAGCTTTCACCCGTTGGGCAGCACCATCCCCAACCCGGACCTTGGCGACACGCTGGAGGCCCTTGCGGCGGCCGGCGCGGACGACTTCTATCGCGGCGCGCTCGGTGCCCGCATCGCCGAGGACATGGAGGCCAACGACGCGCTGGTGACGGGCGCCGACCTGCAGGGCTATCGCTGCATCGAGGGCGAGCCGCTGCACATCCGCTATCGCGGCTACGACCTCTACACCGCGCCGCCGCCGGCCAGCGGACTCAGCGTGCTGCAGATCCTGCGCTTCCTCGAACCCTTCGACATGGCCGGGGCGGGGCACAACTCGGTGCGACACCTCGACCTGCTGATTCGGGCGATGACCGCGGCGCAGGTGGACCGCTACGCCCACATCGCCGATCCGCTGTTCGCCGAGGTGCCGGTGGCGCGGCTGCTGTCCGCGGATCACGCGGCGGAATGGCGCGCGAAGCTTCTCGACGCCGACGACCTGCCGCGGCCCGAACATGTGCCCGATCTCGGCACCACGCATATCTCGGCCGCCGATGCGGCGGGCAATGTGGTGTCGATGACGCACACGCTGGGCACTGCCTCGGGGGTGATCACGCCGGGGATGGGCTTCATCTACAACAACTCGATGAAGCTTTTCGATCCCAACCCCGATCACCCCAACGCGGTCGCCGCAGGCAAGGCGCGGACCACGGCGATGTCGCCCACAATGGTGTTCCGCGACGGCCGGCCGCTGTTCGCGGTGGGCGCGCCCGGCGGTTCGGCGATCATCTCGTCGGTGTCGCAGACGCTGCTGAACCTGCTCGACTTCGGCATGTCGCCGGCCGAGGCGGTGGTGGCCCCGCGCCTCCATGCCGAGGGTGGCGAGGTGCTGGTGGAATCGCGGGTGCAGGGGCGCGTGCTGGAGGGGCTGATGGCCCGTGGTCACAACATCCAGCGCAGCCCGCACGCGCTGGACCCGTCCTTTTCCCGCGCGCAGGTGGCCCAGATCAGCGAGGACGGTTTTCGCGGCGGCAGCGACCCGCGCACCGGGGGAGGTGCCGTCGCCCTTTGCGACGGCTGAGACCGTTCATCAGCCGTGGGCTTTTATCTGTCAACAGTTGACGATCCAGCACGGTATCCGCAGACTGCCCAAGCCGTCAGGCCAGTTGCAGGGCCGGGGAGAGGAAGCAAGGGCGATGGCGCAGATCGAGCAGTACTGGGTCGATACCGGCGTGACCTCGGTGCATCTGCGCGTGGCGGGCGCGGGGCCGCCCCTGCTCCTTTTGCCTCAGAGCCCGACATCCGCCCGCACTCTGGAACCGCAGATCGCCGCGCTCTCGGACATCGCGCTTTGCATCGCGCCCGACCTGCCGGGGCTGGCGGATTCCGATCCGCTGGAGGTCACGCCTGTCGAGATCGCCGATCTCGCTGCCGCCATGCTGGCGCTGCTGGCAAGGCTGGGGCTGGACCGCGCCGCGGTTTACGGCAGCCATACCGGCGGGCTGGTGGCGACCGAGATGGCGCTGCAGGCCCCGGCCCGCGTGCTGGGCCCGATCATCGAAGGCTATCCCGTCTATACCGAGGAAGAGGCGGCGCAGCGGCTGGTCACCTATTTCCCGCATCACGGCTACAGCTGGGACGGCGCGCATCTGCTGTGGCTGTGGTGGCGCTATCGCGAGCAGTTCCTGCACTGGCCCTGGAACACCAAGCACCCGGCGACGCGGGCGAGCTGCCCGGTGCCGGATGCCGCCGCGCTGCATGCCGGCGTGACCGAGATCGCGCGGCGGCATGTCGGCTATCCGTCCGTCTATGCAGCGGCCTTCCGCTATCCGGCGCTGGACGCGGCGCGGCGGCTGACCGCCCCGGCGCATATGGTCGTGGCCGAAAGCGACTCGCTGTCGCGCAAGGTCGGGTTGCTGGGCGGGCTGGAAACGATGCGCAGCTGGCCGGTCCCGTTGGGGGGCGACCAGCAGGCGGTCGAACGTGACGTGCTGGCGCATTTGTGGCGCGCGGGCGCGCCCGAGGCGCTGACCTCCGCCGATATCCGGGCACGCGCCTCGCAGCGCCGCCGCTATATCCTGAAGGACGGCGTGCGGCTGGCGATCGACGATGGCCGCGGGGCCGGGTCAGGACGGCCGCTGTTGCTGATCCCGCCGCTGCCGGCGCGCGGCTTCCTGCTGGACCGCTTCGCCGAAGGGCTGCGCCGGCAGCGCCCGGTGCGCTGCCTCGAACTGCTCGACCTGCCGGTCGACGCCGACGGCACGCTGCCGGCTGCGCTCGCCGGGGCGCTTGAGGGTCTGCCTGCCGGGGCCGGGGGAATCGACCTGCTCGCGCTGGGGCATGGCGGGCTGCTGGTTGCGCCGCTGGCGCAGGCGGTGGGCGACCGGCTGGGGCGCATCCAGCTGATCGAACCGCCGCTGCCCGCGATCCTGTCGGGCACCGACACGCCGCCGGACGAGACGCCGACGGCTGACGGCACGCACCTCCTGCGTTTCTGGGACCGGCTGCGCATGGAGGGGCTGTTCCATCCCGGCTGGCACCCCGAGGCGGGACAGCCTACCGGCCGACCGGAATCGCTCGACGGGCTGGGCGACTGGGCGATGGCGGCGCTGCCCGCACTGCAGACGCCGCAGATCGGGCGATTCCTCGCCGCCGCCCGCGCCCGGCCCGAAGGCTGGCGGATCGGCCGGCCCTGGGAGATTCGCTCACGCTGGCCAGATGCCGCCCTTGATGCCGCGGCCGACCGCCTTCGGGCGATGGGCGAGCCGGTCGCCGGGCCGGCCCCGCTGGGGCCATGGCCCGCCCCCGGCGCCCCGGCCGACGACCCCGCCGCGCTCATGCCACGGACGCTGAGACTGTGACCGGCCCGACCCCCCCGCCGCATCTTGCGCATGTGCTCTCGCCCCTGACGCTGCGCGGCCGCACCCTGCGCAACCGCGTGCTGATCACCGGCCATTCGGTCCTCTATGGCGAAAACGGCCATTTCTCGCAGCGCCACGCCGACTACTACGCCGAGCGTGCGCGCGGCGGCGCCGCGCTGGTGCTGACCGAACAGCAGGCGGCGCATCCGGCGGGGCGCAACTATCGAACCGGGCTGCTGGCCTGCGACCCTGGCGCGGTGCCGGCCTATCGCATGGTCAGCGGCGCGATCCAGGCGCATGGCGCGCTGGCGATGGCGCAGCTGTTCTGCGGCGGCCCGCAGGGGCAGGGCACGCAATACATGGACGCCTGGCAGGCGTTGCAGTCGCCCTCGGGCATCCGCTCCACCCAGTTCGGCGAGATCCCGGCGGCGATGACCGCGGCCGACATCGCCGATCTGCGCGCGCATTTCGTGCAGTCGGCCCTCAATGTCCGCGACGGCGGCTTCGACGGCATCGAGATCCATGCCGCGCACAGCCAGCTTCTGGGCTCCTTCCTCAGCCCGGCCTTCAATCGCCGAACCGATGCCTATGGCGGGTCCGTCGCGGCGCGCTGCCGGCTGGTGGTGGAGATCGCCGAGGCGGTGCGCGCCGCGGTCGGCGAGGGAATGATCCTCGCTGTCCGGCTCTGTGCCTCGGAATACCTCGACGGTGCGGGCATCGAGCCCGACGAGGCCGAGGAACATGTCCGCATCCTCTCGGCCGCCGGTGTGCTCGATGCCTTCGACATCTCGGCAGGGGGCTATTTCGCCAAGAGCATGGCGGTGCCGCCGATGGCCTCGCCGCTGCCCAGCGGGTTCCTCGGCGACTTCACCGCCCGGGTGCGTCGCTGGCTGCCGCGCGAGCAGGCGCTGTTCAGCGTCGGCCGGATCACCCGGCTGGAGGAGGCCGAGGCGCTGGTCGCCGCCGGGGCCGCCGACATGGTGGGGATGACGCGGGCGCATATGGCCGATCCGCATCTGGTGGCCAAGACGCTGGCGGGGCGCGACGACATCATGCCCTGCATCGGCGCCAACATCTGTTCCCGCCGGCTGGGCGAGCAGACCGGCGTCGTCTGCGTGCTGAACCCGCGCATGGGGCGCGAGGCGGACTGGCCGCTGCCGGTGCCGCAGGCGCCGCGGCGCCGCGTCGTGGTGGTGGGCGCCGGTCCATGCGGG
>SLBI01000203.1 GCA_007126375.1 Paracoccaceae bacterium | reverse complement strand
CGGCCCGCGTTGGAAGACCTCCCAGGGAGGAAGCCGCGGGGGGCTGGGAGGTGTCCATGGGGAAAGGGCGCAGAGGGTGGTGGCCGGGGTCGGTCTCGGTTCGGGATCGTGTCCGTGGTGTGCGTCGGGACGGGCCGTCTCTGGGCACAGGTGGCGAGGAAACGGGCGCCGTGGCCGATCCCTCTGCCGGCGCGACGGATGCTGGCCCTCGGTGTCGAGAACCAGACGAACGGTGCGCTCGCGCCATTCGTCGGGGAATTGATCCGCTGGATCAATTCCTTATCCTCCTCAAACAGGGGCAAACCTGTTCGTGGTCTTGCTCATGATGCTCCATCCTACTCAAGAGTTGGAGCCTCCGGCAAACCCGGCGCGGTTCAGTGTCAGCGGCTTCGGGCAGCGAATGAACTATAGACCTCAGATCGACTCGGGCTTGTGGGTTGTGCCTCCAGATGTCGTCGAGTCGCCCTGAGATAGCCGAGGAGAGACGTCTTGCTTCTTCCGGGTCCTCTGACAACTTCAGGCGCATGATCTGGCCCGTGGCCTTGCTTCTTCGGTTGTAGTGATACGCTCCAGCCCTGTGAATTGTGTGCCGGATGATGCTTGTTTGTGTGCCCAAGGCGCTGCCCCACTGACGTTAAGCCAATGGCGACACACAACAATTTTTTGGGAAGATTGGCGCGCCCGAAAGGATTCGAACCTCTGACCCCCAGATTCGTAGTCTGGTGCTCTATCCAGCTGAGCTACGGGCGCGTCGGAGGCGGGCTTAGCCCTGTGCGCTGCGCTTTGCAAGGGGGGTGTCGGCGGAAGCGCTGTCGATCCCGGTCGCCGATTTGGGCAGACGGATCAGGAACTCGGTGCCCTCGGCGTCGGACCTATGCAGTTCCAGCCTGCCGCCATGGCCGCGCACCAGCTCGGCCGAGATCGCCAGCCCGAGGCCGACGCCGCCCTTGCGCGCGCCCCCCGAAAAGGCGGTGAAGAGATTCTCGCGCGCCTTCTCCGGCAGTCCGGGGCCGGTGTCGCCCACCCGCACCCACCAGCAGGCATCGTCCTCGCCGGCACCGATCTCGATGGTGCCGGCGGCGCCGGTGGCCTCGATCGCCTGACGGGCATTGCGCACGAGATTCGACAGCACGCGGAACTGCTGCTCGGGATCGGCGCGCAGGGTCAGCGCCGGGGCGACATCGGTCAGGAACTCGACCTCGCGTCCCTCGGCCAGCGCGAGGCGCTCGTTCGCGACCACATCCTCGACCAGCGGGCGCAGCGCCAGCCGCTGCAACCGCGGCGGCGGCTCCTCGGCCTTGCCGAAGGCGAGGGTCGTTTCGCACAGGTTCACCGCCCGGGCCAGCGAGTTCACCAGCTTCGGCGCGGCCCGGGCGACGCCGGGGTCGACGCTGCGCTCCATCCGGTCGGCGATCAGCGTGGCGGTGGAAAGGATGTTGCGCAGATCGTGGCTGACCTTGGCCACCGCGCCGCCGAGCTGCGCCAGCCGCTCCTTCTGCTTCAGCGCGCCGGTCAGCTGTTTCTGCAGCGTCTCCAGCGCATCCTCGGCCTCGCGCAGCTCGCGGATGCGCGCGGTGGGAGCGATGATGCGGCGGGCGTCCTCGGGCGCCTCGGCATAGGCCGACATATGCGTCACCACCCGCCGGATCGGTGTCAGGATCAGATAGCGCACCGCAGCGAACAGCAGGAGCGCCGTCAATGCCGCGATCACCGCCGAGAGCGCGAGCACCCGCACGCCATATTCGATCATCGCCTGGCGTAACGGGCCGGTCTCGGTGGTGACCTCGATCAGCAGCCCGGCCTCGCGCACCGGATCGCCGATCACGCGGATCACCCGGTTGCCGGGTTCCATCAACACGCTGCCGGCGTCGCGGATCAGCTCGAACGGGCCGGGGTCGCGCAGGTCGTAGGTGGCATGGATCGGCCCGGGGATCGGCGAGGAGAGCACGAGTTCGCGCAACTCGTCGCGCCGCAGCACCACGTTGAACACCCCCGCGTTCACCAGCAGCTCGCGCTCCAGCCGTTCGTCGATCAGGCTGTCGGTGGCCAGCAGCGCCAGCGAGGCGATCTGCGCCCGCTCCAGCCGGGTCAGCAGATAGTCCATGCGGAACCGCGCCACCGACGGCACGAGGATCAGCACCTCGGCCAGCATGACGAAGACAAGCGTCAGCAACAGGAAGCGGCCGGAAAGTGAATTCAGCACCATGCCCTCGCCCGGTCCGGGGGCGTCAGGGAAACACCCGCTGCACCAGCCGGACCATCATCTTCAGCAGAGCATTATCAAAGAGTTTCGGCGAAAAATAGGCTCCTGCCGCGCGTTTGCCCGCTTCTGCGAGCGTCGGATAGGGCAGCACGGTGTTGGCCATGGCCGAGAGTTTCAGCCGGTTGGCCACGGCAAGCGCCCAGGGCGCGATCAGCTCGCCCGCCTGCGGCCCGGCGATGCCGGCGCCCACCGGGCGACCGCGATGCACGATCAGCTTCACCAGCCCGTCGGTCCGCAGCATCGCCCGCGCCCGGTCGTTCTCGGCGAAGGGCCAGGTCACCACCTGCACGCTGTCGCCGTGGCGGTCGCGGGCCTCGGCCTCGCTCAGCCCGACATGGGCAAGCTCGGGATCGGTGTAGGTGGCGCGCGGAATGTGATCGCGGCGCGCCGTCGCCGGCAGGCCGAGCACCGCCGCGCGGATGACGATGCCGGCGTGATAGCCGGCGAGATGGGTGAACTGGCCCAGCCCGGCGGCATCGCCGATGGCATAGACCCGGCGGTTGGAACTGCGCAGCCCGGCATTGACCGCAACGCCGGCCGGTGTGCGGCGGATGCCGGCGGCCGTGAGGTCGAGCCGGTCGAGGTTGGGCTTGCGGCCCGTCGCCACGAGGATGTGCGAACCGGCGATGCGGCGCCCGTCCGTCAGCGTGACCGAGAGCGCGCCCTCGGTGCCGGCCACCCCGGCGACACCGGCGCCCTCGACGATCTCCACCCCCTCGGCACGCAGCCGCGCCAGCACAACCGCCGCCAGCTCCGGCTCCTCGCGGCCGAGCGCGCGGTCGGCCTCGATCACGGTGACGCGGCTGCCCAGCCGGAGATGCGCCTGCGCCATCTCCATCCCGATCGGTCCGCCGCCGATGATCACCAGATGGAACGGCCGCCTGCGCAGCGCGAAGATCGTCTCGTTGGTGAAATACGGCACCTCGCCCAGGCCCGGGATCGGCGGCACCGCCGGCGCCGAACCGGTGGCGATGACGAAGCGCCGGGCGCGGATGCGGATGTCGCCGGCGGCGACCTCGCGCGGCGACACGAACCGCGCCCAATCCCGGATCACCCGCACGCCCAGCCCCTCGAATCGCTCCTGGCTGTCATGCGGGGCGATGCCGGCGATGGTGCGCGCGACATGGTCCCTGGCCGCGGCGAAATCCACCTGCGGGCGCACCGGAGCGACGCCGAAGTCGCCGCCGTCGGTCATGGCATGGGCATGATGCGCCGCCGCGATCAGCGCCTTCGACGGCACGCAGCCGTGGTTCAGGCAGTCGCCGCCCATCTCGGCACCCTCGATCAGCACCACGCGCGCGCCCATCTGCACCGCGCCGGACGCCAGGCTCAGCCCGCCCGAACCGGCGCCGATGATGCACAGCTCGGTCTTCACGCGCTCCATCTCAGCCCCTCCGCCGGATCAGCTTGACCACGAAGGGCAGCGCCGACAGCGCGGCGAGGCCCAGCAGCGGGCCCAGCACATGCGGCTCGAAGATGATGCCCAGATCGGGCGTCTCGCCACGGGCGAAGACCTCGGCCAGCCCGGCACCGACCCAGGTGTAGACCACTCCGCCCGGGATGATGCCGAGGAAGGTGGCCGCGGCGAAGGGCGCCAGCCGCATGCCCACCAGCGCCGGCAGCAGGTTGGCGACGAAGAACGGCACGACCGGGATCAGCCGCACCGACAGCAAGGCCGAGAAGGCGTTTTCCTGCAGCGCCGCGCGCAGGCGCCGGGCGCGTCCCTCGCTGGCATCCATGCGCGCCGCCAGCCGGTCGCCCAGCCCCCAGCGCACGGCGAGAAAGATCGCCACGGCACCCAGCGTGGCGGCGGTGACGTTGAACAGCGCGCCGGGAAAGAGGCCGAACAGGAATCCGCCGGTCAGCGTCGCCGCGGTGGCCCCGGGCAGCGAGAAGGCGACGATCGCCACATAGGCAAGGATGAAGAGCGCGGCGGCGGCCAGATAATGCGTGTCGCGAAAGCCCGTCAGCGCCTCGCGGTTCTCGCGCAGCGCCTCGAAGCCGAGCCGGTCACCGAGGAGCAGCGCGCCGGTGACGGCGAGCAGTGCGATCACGATCAGGGGCAGGAGACGGCGCATCGTCGGGGCGGCCTTTGCGGGCAGGGGTCCGGCCGGTGTTGTGGCGGAACGGTTGCGGTCTGTCATCGGGAAACTGGCTTTCTGTTGTGCGGTCACGTCCCGCCTGTGCGTCCGCGGCACGATGCCTGTTACCATTGCGACCCCGATCTCACGCCGGCTTGATGCCGCCGGCCGGCCGCCGGGCCCGCCGGCGGACGATCCGGCGCAGCGCGAATTGACACCTCCGCGCGCCTCGTCTACCACCCGGGTTTCACGATGCCCGGCCCGCGCGCCCGCCGCGCCCTCTGGGCCGCAAGACCGGAAGATGCCGCGATGAAACGCACCTACCAGCCCTCGAACCGCGTCCGCAAGCGGCGCCACGGGTTTCGCGCCCGCATGGCCACCAAGGCCGGGCGCAAGATCATCAACCTGCGCCGGGCGCAAGGCCGCAAGAAGCTTTCGGCCTGAGCCGACGCGCCTCCGCCTCCCATGCGGGGCGGGTCGCGTCGCTTGCATGACCATGCCGCCGGCCCCGCCAGCAGCCGCATCCGTTGAACCCGAAGGCGCGGGTGCGCGCGATGCGCCGGATTTGCGGGCACTGCGGTTTCGCAGGGATTTCCTGCGCGCGGCGCGGGCCCGACGCCACGGCACCCCCGGATTTCTTCTACAGGCTCGCCCGCGCGGTCCAGAGGAGGCGGAGGGCAGCGCGGTACGGCTGGGCTTCACCTGTTCACGCAAGATCGGCAACGCGGTGACACGCAATCGCGCCAAGCGGCGGCTGCGCGCGCTGGCGCGCGCCGAGATGCCGGGGCATGCCCGTCCCGGCTGGGATTATGTCCTGGTGGCGCGGCCGGGGGCGACGGTGACGCGCGATTTCGCCGCCATGCGCGCCGATCTTCGCGCGGCCCTGCGGAGGGTGCATTCGGATCGCGCCAACACGGATCGGGGTACGCGCTCATGAGCCCCGGCGCCTGGCTGCTCTCGCTTCCCGTGCGGGCCTACAGGTTGCTGCTTTCGCCCTGGGTCGGGCATGGCTGTCGCTTCCAGCCCACCTGTTCGGTCTATGCCCTCGACGCGCTGGAGCGTCACGGCGCGATCCGCGGCGGATGGCTGGCGCTGCGGCGCATCCTGCGCTGCAATCCCTGGGGCGGGTCGGGCTATGACCCCGTGCCGGGCAGCGATTGCGAGCACGACGCGGGCCGGCGTGAGCCTTGAGCCTGCGCTCTCCGGCAATTGGCGATCACCCTTCGACATGGCCGCCTGGCGAGGGTGGCGATCCCCCGGAAGCGCCCTGCGAAACACTGAACCGGCGCAAAACATGTGCATCGGGCCGCCGTCGCCGGTAGCATTCAGATCCGCCTTTCCCGCGCGGGCGGGGTCTGGCATAGCATGGGTATGCGAGACGATCCCTCCAACCTGCCGCCATTGCTGCAAGGCGCCCCGGACAGCGCCGAGTTCCGCAAGCTGCGCAAGCGCATCATCCGCGAGACCCGCGCGGCGATCGAGCAATATTCCATGCTCGAGCCCGGCGCGCGCTGGCTCGTCTGCCTTTCGGGCGGCAAGGACAGCTACACGTTGCTCGCCGCGCTGGTTGAACTGCAGTGGCGCGGACTGCTTCCGGTGGAATTGCTCGCCTGCAATCTGGATCAGGGGCAGCCGGGCTTTCCCGCCACGGTGCTGCCCGAGTTCCTGAGCGCGCGCGAAGTGCCCCACCGCATCGAGTATCAGGACACCTATTCGATCGTCACCGACAAGGTGCCGCAGGGGCGGACCTACTGCGCTCTTTGCTCACGGCTTCGGCGCGGCATCCTCTACCGCATCGCGCGCGAGGAGGGGTGTTCGGCCATTGTGCTCGGCCATCACCGCGACGACATACTGGAAACCTTCTTCCTCAATCTCTTTCATGGCGGGCGGCTGGCCACCATGCCGCCCAATCTGCTCAATGAGGAGGGCGATCTGCAGGTTCTGCGCCCACTCGCCTTCGTGGCCGAGGCCGATTGCGCGCGCTTTTCCCGGGCGATGGATTATCCGATCATTCCCTGTGATCTGTGCGGCAGTCAGGAGGGGCTGCAGCGGATGCAGGTGAAGAAGCTGCTCGACGAGTGGGAGGCGCGCAGCCCCGGACGGAGGCAGGTGATGTTCCGCGCCCTGATGAATGTGCGCCCTTCGCATCTTCTCGACCCGGGGCTTTTCGATTTCGCCGCGCTGGCCTCAGGGTCGG
>SLBI01000341.1 GCA_007126375.1 Paracoccaceae bacterium | reverse complement strand
GCTGGAGCAGAACTACCGCTCCACCCCCCACATCCTCGCCGCCGCCGCGGGCCTCATCGCCGCCAATCAGGGCCGGCTGGGCAAGACGCTCTGGACCGAGGAGACGGGCGGCGAGAAGGTCCGGCTGATCGGCCATTGGGACGGCGAGGAAGAGGCCCGCTGGGTCGGCGAGGAGATCGAGGCGCTGCAGGGGGGCAGCCGCGGCCTTGGTCCGCTCAGCCCGAACGGCATGGCGATCCTCGTGCGCGCCAGCCACCAGATGCGCGCCTTCGAGGACCGGTTCCTGACCATCGGCCTGCCGTATCGGGTGATCGGCGGCCCGCGCTTCTACGAGCGGATGGAGATCCGCGATGCCATGGCCTATTTCCGCCTCGCCGTCTCGCCGGCCGACGACCTCGCCTTCGAGCGGATCGTGAACACGCCCAAGCGTGGGCTGGGCGACAAGGCGCAGCAGGCGATCCAGCGGGCGGCGCGCGAGGCCCGCGTGCCGCTGGTCGAGGGGGCGGCGCGGCTGCTCGCGGCCGGGGGGCTGTCCGGCAAGGGCGCGCGCGAGCTCAGGGCGCTGATCGACGGCATCGCCCGCTGGCACAATCTGGCGCTGGATCAGGGCCCGCCGCCCGACGATCTGATCGAACGGGCCGCACCGGCCGGCCTCTCGCACATCGAACTGGCCGAGCGCATCCTCGAGGAGTCGGGCTATGTCGAAATGTGGCAGAACGACAAGACGCCCGAGGCGCCGGGGCGGCTGGAGAACCTCAAGGAACTGATCAAGGCACTGGAATCCTTCGAGAACCTTCAGGGCTTCCTCGAACATGTCGCGCTGATCATGGACAACGCCCAGGAGGAAGGGTCGGAAAAGGTCTCGATCATGACGCTGCATGCCGCCAAGGGGCTGGAATTTCCGGTGGTGTTCCTTCCCGGCTGGGAGGACGGGCTGTTCCCGTCGCAGCGCTCGATGGACGAGTCGGGGCTGAAGGGGCTGGAGGAAGAGCGCCGCCTCGCCTATGTCGGCGTCACCCGGGCCGAGGAACTGTGCACCGTCTCCTTCGCCGCGAACCGGCGGGTCTACGGCCAGTGGCAGTCGCAGCTCCCCTCGCGCTTCATCGACGAACTGCCCGAGGCGCATGTCGAGGTGCTGACGCCGCCCGGCCTCTATGGCGGCGGGCTCGGGGCCGGCGGCACGTCAGGGTCTGCGGTCGAGACCCGTGCCGCCCGCGCGAACGTCTACAATTCTCCCGGCTGGCGCCGGTTGCAGGCCAATGCCGCACAGCGCCCCCTGTCGCAGCCGCGCGAAAGCCGGACCACGGCGATCGACCTCGATGCGGTGTCGGCCTTCGAGCCTGGCGACCGGGTGTTTCATTCCAAGTTCGGATATGGCCGGGTGACCGGTGTAGAGGGTGACAAGCTGGCCGTCGCCTTCGACAAGGCTGGCGACAAGCATGTCGTCGCCCGCTTTGTCGTCGCTGCGGATCGGGCCGGCGATGTGCCGTTCTGAGTGGCGTGCCCCGGCGTCCGTGCATCTGCGCGCGTCGATGGTGGCACGAGGGGGGGGTGCCGCAGGTCCGGACCCCGTGGCCTGCCCTGCGGCAGGCCTGCCGGAGGGGCAGGAGATACCGCTTTCCGAATGCCTTGCCGTCCGGCGGGAACGGCAAATGGCCAAGGCCCTGAAACGTCTCGTGCGGCGCATGGCCCGGACCGCTTTCCCCGCCGGCACCACCCGAAGCCGGATCGTCGACCCCGATCGAACGCCGATGTCCCGGCGGGAACGGAGGCGGCTGGAAACCGCGTCCTGTCCGCCCGCCTGTCGCAAACGGATCTGCATGCGGCGCTGCAGCGAAGGCATCGCCTGCCGGGGTGTGCGAAGCGGCGCGCTGGCCCGGCAGGTTCCCGTGCACGAAGAGGTGTTGCATGACGCAAGTGTTGTCCGGGGTCTGGGCCCTTCTGCTCGGCATCGTGCTGATCATGCTCGGCAACGGCATGCATTTCACCTTGATCGGCCTGCGCGGCGGGATCGAGGGGTTTTCGGCCGCCGAGCTGGCCATCGTCACCTCTGGCTATTTCATCGGTTTCCTGTCGGGCGCGCGTTTTTCCCCGATGCTGATCCGGCGTGTGGGGCATGTACGGGTCTTCGCGGCGCTGGGCAGCTTCATGTCGGCGGGGCTGATCGCCTTTCCGCTGTTGACCGAACCCTGGGCCTGGACGGTGCTGCGCCTCCTCGTGGGGTTCTGCATGTCCGGTATCTACGTGACCGCCGAGAGCTGGCTGAACAATGCCGCCACCAACGAAACGCGCGGCAAGGTTCTTTCGGCTTACATGATCGCGCAGACGCTGGGCATCATCGGGGCGCAGGGGCTGCTGTCGTTGGGCGATGCGGCCACGTCGGCTCTGTTCATCGGGGCATCGATCCTCGTGTCGATATCCTTCGCGCCCATCCTTCTGTCCATCACGCCGGTCCCGGTGGTCGAAGTCGCGCGCCCGATGTCCATGCGCAAGCTCTTCACGAGTTCACCACTCGGCACCGTGGGGATCTTCCTTCTGGGCGGCGTCTATGCAACGCAATCGGGCATGGGCGCGGTCTTCGGCTCGCAGATCGGCCTGACGGCAGGCCATATCGCGCTGTTCGTCGCGATGCTGTTTGCCGGCGCGCTTGTTCTGCAATACCCGATCGGCTGGCTGTCGGACCGGATGGATCGACGCAAGCTGATCTTCGGGGCGGCCGTTTTCGGCGCGGCCTCCTGCGGTCTGGGGTGGATCGCCGGCGGCGGTCTCTGGCCGATGATGGCGGCGGCGTTCTTGGCGGGCGGGGTCACGACGCCGCTCTATGCCCTGTTTCTGGCCTACACCAACGACTTCCTCGCCGCAGAGGACATGCCTGCCGCGTCCGGTGGGCTGGTTTTCACCTTCGGCCTTGGCGCCATCGCGGGTCCGCTGGTCACCGGCTGGGCGATGCAGGGGCTCGGCCCCTTCGCGTTCTGGCTGGTGCTTGGCGCAACCTTCGGCGCCATCGCGCTCTATGCGCTCTACCGGATGACGCAACGTGCCGTCGCGCCGGCCGACGAGACGGACAGCTATCTCAGCGTGCTGCCCACCGCTTCTGCCGTGGCGGTGGAGGCCGCGGGCGCCTGGGCTGCAGAAAAGGCCGACGCCGAGCGCGATACCGACGACAGGACCTGAACATGGCCGGGCTGCGTGATGGGGTCGGGAACGGCGGCGCCGTCCGGGGGAAAGGTCAATGCCCTCGGCCGGTGTGCGCCGGCTGAAGCCTGCGGCCAACGGCGCCGAGGCGTCCGACCGCCGCCGTTTCCGGGTGGTTTGCTCGGCGATGTCCGGAACGCCAACCCGGCAAAGAAAAACGGCGACACCCGGGAGGAGGTGGGTGCCGCCGCCTTGTCCTGCGACGCGCCCCAGGGAGGAGGAGGGGGCCCGCCGCGCCGACCGGAGCCCCAAAGGGCCCCGCACCGAGCATCGTGCCAGGGAGGAGGAAGGCACAGCCGCTCGGTCCTGCGACGCACCCCAGGGAGGAGGAGGGGGTCCGCCGCATGCTCTCCGAAGCCTTCCGGCTTCGTATCTGGTGGCGGTGGCGCCGGGAGGAGGAGTGGCGCCACCGCCGTCAACAGAATGCCCAGGGAGGAGGAGGGGCCTTCTGTATCCGTCAATCCTTCGAACTGCGCGTCCGCCCGCGGGCAGGCGCCTTGTCATTGCCGTAGGCGGCCTCGGCCGCCACTCGCGTGATCATGCCCGGGCCGATGCCCTTGTCTTCAAGTTCGCGCCGCGACAGCGACCGCAACTCCTGAAGGGTGCGCCGATAGACCAGCCGCCGCCGCAGCATGTCGCGAAGCATCGCCACCAGCCGACCCGGGCCGTAGCTGCGCTGCGTCTCGCCTTGATGCCACTCCGCTCTCATCTGTCTTGCCCGATCCGCTTCCTTGTCACCGAGTCGACCGGCGATGTCCGTCCGGCTCCGGCTTGCCGGGCCGCACGCGCTGGCCAGTCCCTGCTCACGCGTCGAGATAGACTTTTGCTGCGCATGCACAATACGCGCAAGCGAGAATGCTGCTATGCAGCAAGATCAAGGCTCGTCAGGGGCGTTTCTGATGGCGGGGCAGGCAGTTCGCCTGTTGCCTGTGCAGCATGAAAACGCGTTGGCAAGGCAAGCGGCCGCTGGCCGGACCGATGCTTTGCCCTTGCCGGCGCCAGGGCAGGGTGCGGGCCCGGGCGGCGATGGCGAAACCGGGACCGGCAGCGGGTGGTGACGCGCGAAGTGGTGCGGCGCATGCTCATGAGGTGGCGTTGCCGGATGGCGGCACATCGACGGGCAGGGCACTTGGGCGCGCAGTGTCGGTCGGCGATGGCGTGGCGCGATTCGTCGACGAGGTGTAAACCGCCGACGCGGCCTGCCGCCCGGCATGAGGTGCCGCTGGCAAACGATGCCGGCACACCGGTCGCGGTCGGCAAAGGGCCGATGTCCGACCCCCGAGCCCGCAGCGGCGAGCGACGGGTCGTCGGCGGCATGGCCTGACGCTTACGGTTGGCGCGTCGGATGCGTCCACTTGGGGCGTGATTCGGCCCTCCGACATCTGCCGAAGGGGCAGGCCGTGGCGCATGTGCAACAGAGTGGCATCGACTTGGTTCGTCTGTTCACTGGCGGGAATTCGTGGCACTCTCTGGCCTCTGCCGTATGGCAACCATATGTTGTGAGCTCTTTGATCAATCACTCAATAAATTCCGACACCATTGGTTCGTGATCGTGACCTTTCCGTTCCCGCACATGCCTTGCTGCCCATCTGCGAACAATTCGACCAACTTCACGGGCAGAAACCAGTTGCATCCCATGAATTCCCATGTCATCCCTGTATCCACGGTGAACGGGCAATCGGGGCGAAAGACCCCACCGGGCCGAAGGGCCGGGTTTCATACAGGCAACCCCGTCACCAGACCGAGAGATCCGGCGCGCAAGCGAGCAGACATCCCCCCAGGTGGCCTGCGTAGCCGGACAGCCCAGCGATGGGACGAGGGCGGCGGATCGGGCAGTGGCAGCAACCCGGTCCGCCGTTTTCCGTTCCGGGCCATGACAGGAACAGGGACGGGGGGCGAGGGGCTGCGGGACGGTGGCGCGCAGGTTCAGAGGCGAGTTCCACCAGAAGGTGGACACGAAGGGGCGGGTATCGATCCCGGCCACCTTTCGCCGCGTCGTCGAGGCCTGTGACCCGGACTGGACCGAGGGCCAGCGTCCCAACCTCGTGATCGTCTACGGCGACCACCGTCGCAAGTTCCTGGAATGCTATACCATCGAGGCGATCGACGACATCGACCAGCGGATCGATGCGATGCCGCGCGGCGCGATCGAGCGCAAGATGTTGGAACGACTCTTTCATGGCCAGTCCCATCCCACGCAGGTGGACGAGGACGGCCGGATCGTGTTGCCACAGAAGCTGCGCGAGAAGATCGATCTCGACGAGATGGCATTCTTCATCGCCTCCGGAGACCGCTTCCAGATCTGGAAGCCCGAGACCTATGCCAGCGAGGAAGAGGCGCGCACCGAAGCCTGGCTCGAGGCGCAGGGCGATGACTTCGACCCGATGTCGATGCTGCCCGCCCGGTCCGATGCCGCAGCGCGGGCGGAGGGGCAGCGGTAATGGCGGCAGCCGCCGTCTCTCCCCCGTTGCACGTCCCCGTCCTTCTCGGCCCGCTGCTGGCGGCGGTCGCCCCGGTCGAGGGCGTCTGGCTCGATGGCACCTTTGGCGCGGGTGGCTATGCGCGGGCCCTTCTGGAAGCCGGCGCAGCCCGTATCATCGGCATCGATCGCGACGCCGACGCTCTGGCTTCGGCCGCGGCATGGACGGCGTCGAATGACGCCCGGCTGATCCTGATGCAGGGCAATTTCGCCGATCTCGACCGGCTGGCGCGGGACGCCGGTTCGCCCGTGCTCGACGGGGTCGTCCTCGACCTCGGCGTCTCCTCGATGCAGCTGGATCGCCCGGAGCGCGGCTTTTCCTTCCTGCGCGACGGTCCGCTGGACATGCGAATGGGTCGGGAAGGCGTCAGTGCCGCCGATCTGGTGAATACCGCCAGTGCCGAAGACCTCGCCGACATCCTGTATCATTACGGCGAGGAACGCGCCGCGCGCCGCATTGCCCGGGCCATCTGCGCCGCGCGCAGTGCGGCGCCGATCACAGGCACCGTGCAGTTGGCCGAGATCGTTGCGGCCTGCCTGCCGCGGCCGAAACCGGGCCAGAGCCACCCCGCCACCCGAAGCTTCCAGGCGCTGCGGATCGCCGTGAACGACGAGTTCGGCGCGCTGGTTGCCGGACTCGAAGCCGCCGAACGGGCGCTCGCAACCGGCGGGCGGCTCGCCGTCGTCACCTTTCATTCCCTGGAGGATCGTGTGGTCAAGCGGTTTCTCGCCCTCCGCGCCGGGCAGGGCCCCGGCACCAGCCGTCATGCCCCCGAGGCGCCTGCCGAAGCACCGCGCTTCGTGCAGACGCCGCGCCGCGCCATCGCGCCCGCGGCGGATGAGATCGCCGCAAATCCGCGCGCCCGCTCGGCGCGGCTGCGCGTGGCGCGGCG
>SLBI01000264.1 GCA_007126375.1 Paracoccaceae bacterium | reverse complement strand
GTGGAGGCAGAGGGTGTCCGTGCAACCGGACGGTCCGCCGCGCCGGGTTCGGGCCCCGGCTCGGGTTCGGCGCCCGGGTCGGCGCCGCCTGCGCTGTTCTCGGGCTGCGGCGTGCCCTCGGCGCCGGCCGCATCTTCGGGCTGCACGGCGCTCTCGGCACCCGCCGCAGCCTCGACCTCGGCAATTTCGGCGTCGAGTGCGACGCTGTCGCCCGGCTGCACCAGATGGCGCAGCAGCACGCCGTCCTGCAGCGCCGGCACCTCCACCACAGTCTTGTCGGTCTCGACCTCCAGCAGCACCTCGCCACGGCGAAAGCTGGCGCCTTCGGGCTTCAGCCATTCGACGACCCGCGCCTCGTCCATCGTCTCGCCCAGCCGTGGCAGACGCAGGCGGGTCAGCGCGCCCATTCGGCCACCTCGCGGCGCATGAGATGCAGGCCGGCCTCGGCAATCAACCCGGCCGAGGGGATGGCCGCGCGCTCCAGATCGGGCGAGACGGGGATGGGGATGTCCTCGCCGGCGATGCGCAGGATCGGTTCCTCCAGCTGGTCGAAGCACAGCTCCTGCAGCCGGGCCGAGAGTTCCGCGGCGACACCGCCGGTCATCACCCCCTCGCTGACCACCATGGCCCGGCCCGTGCGGCGGACCGAGGCCACCGGCACCGCCTCGTCCAGCGGGTTGAGGCAGCGCAGGTCGACGACCTCGGCCTCGATCCCCTGTCCGGCCAGCGCTTCGGCGGCGGCGAGGCTTTCGTGCAGCATCCGCGAATAGGTCACGATGGTCAGGTCGCGACCGGGCCGGCGCACCAGCGCGCGGCCCCAGTCGGCGTCCGGGCGGTCGCGGTCCAGCGGGCCCTTCATCGTGTAAAGGCCCTTGTGCTCGATGAATACCACCGGGTCGGGCTGCACCAGCGCGGCGCGCAGCAGGTGATAGGCGTCGTTCACCGTGGCCGGCATCGCCAACCGCAGACCCGGCGTGTGCAGGAACCAGCCCTCAAGGCTTTGGGAGTGCTGCGCGGCGGCAGAGCGGCCGGTACCGCCTTGGGTGCGCAGCACCATGGGCACGGCGATCTGGCCGCCGAACATGTAGCGGCTCTTGGCCGCCTGGTTGCCGAGCTGGTCCATGACAAGCCCGGCGAAATCCACATACATCAACTCGGCCACCGGGCGCGAACCGGTCATCGCCGCGCCCACCGCCGCCCCGACGATGGCGGGTTCCGAGATCGGCGCGTCGATCACACGCTCGGGGCCGAAGCGGTCGAGAAGCCCCTTCGTCACGCCATAGGCGCCGCCGTAGAGCCCGACCTCCTCGCCGATCAGCAGGATCGTCGGGTCGGTCGCCATGGCGTCTTCCAGCGCGGCCCGCAGCGCCTCGCGATAGGTGGTCTCGGTCATGGTGCGCTCATGCGTTCAGGATCCGCGCCAGCCGGCGGCGCAGCGGCTCGGGGGTCGGGGTTTCGGGGGCATAGACATCCTCGAACATCGAGGGCAGGGGCGGCATCGTCGCCTGCACCGCTGCGTCAAGCGCGCGGTCCATCTCGGCGGCGGCCTCGGCGTCCAGACGGTCCAGCGCATCCGCGTCGGCGAGCCCTTCGGCTTCGAGCCGCGCCCGCGCGTTGGCGACGGGGTCGCGCCGTCGGCCCTCGGCCTCCTCCTCCGCCGTGCGATAGGGGCTCTTGTCCATCCGCGCATGGCCGTGGAAGCGATAGGCCGAGACCTCGATGAAGCCCGGCCGGCCGGCCCGTGCCCCGGCGAAGATATCCTGCGCCGCCGCGTGCACCGCCTCGACATCGGCGCCGTCGGCGCTGGCGCCGGCGAGTCCGAAGGCGCCAGCCCGGGCGGCGAAGTCCACCGAGGCCGAGGCGCGGTCGATCCGGGTGCCCATGCCATACTGGTTGTTGATGCAGCAGAACACCACCGGCAGCCGCCACAGCGCGGCCATGTTCATCGCCTCGTAAAGGACGCCCTGCTGCATCGCCCCGTCGCCGAAGAAGGCCACCGAGACCTGCCCGGTGCCGTGGTTGCGGTAGCTCAGCCCGGCGCCCACCACATGGGGGATGCCGCCGCCGACGATGGCGTTGGCGCCCAGATGGCCCAACTCCCGGTCGGCAATGTGCATGGACCCGCCCTTGCCGCGGCAGTACCCGATCTCGCGCCCGCCGATCTCGGCCAGCATCCGGGCGGGATCGGCCCCGCGGGCCAGGAACACGCCGTGGCCGCGGTGGTGGGTGGTGAAGCTGTCACCCTCGACCATGGCATCGGTGACGCCGACGACGCCCTCCTCGCCGATGGACAGATGCAGCATCGACCCCGCGCTTTCGCCGCGCAGGAACATCTCGCCCACGCGCTCCTCGAAGCTGCGGATGCGGCGCATCATGCGGTAGCGGTCGAGCGCCGCGGTGTTGCGTGCCGCGGCAACGGGCGCGGCGCCGGGGTCCGGACTGGTCAAGCGGGCAGCCTCATGGGGTTTCGGAGAGGGGCTTGAGCGCCGCATAGGCGGCGCGATAGCGGTCGTAGATCGGCCCGTAGGCCGCGTGCCGCGCGGCGTCCGGCTCGATGGTGCTGGCGACGCGGACCATTGCGGCGGCGGCGTCCTCGATCCGGTCGAACCGGCCGGCGCCATAGGCGGCGAGGATCCCCGAGCCGAGCGCCGGCGCTTCGGGCTGTTCAGGCAGTTGCAAGGGCACGCCCAGCGTGTCGGCATGGACCTGCAGCCAGAACGGCGCCCGGGTGGCGCCACCGGCGACGACGATGCGCTGCGGCGTGAAGGCTTCGCCGAAGCTGTCCACGATCAGCCGCGTGCCGAGGCACACCGATTCGACGAGCGCGCGATAGACGTGTGCCGGGGTGTGTTTCAGCGACAGCCCGGTGATCGCGCCGCGCGACAGCGCGTCCGTGTGCGGCGTGCGGTTGCCCTGGAAATGGTCCTGTGCCAGCAGCCCCTCGGCCCCCGGCGGCAGCGCCTCGGCGGCGGCATTCAGTTCCTCGAAGGGCGTGTCGGGGGCGAAGTTGCGCTTGAACCAGGCGATCACCGAGCCGCTGGAGGTCTGCCCGCCCTCGATGATCGACCGGCCCGGATAGACCGCGTCCAGATAGGTGCCCCAGACGCCGGGCGCATGCACCGGACGATCTGCAACGCCCAGTTGCAGATGCGAGGAGCCGGTGATCAGCGCCAGTTCGCCGGGACGGGTGACGTTGAGCCCGATCATGCCGATGAAGGCGTCCGGCCCACCCTGGATCACCCGCGTGCCCGCCGGCAGGCCCAGGTGGGCCGACGCCTCGGCCGTCAGCCCGCCCACCTCGGCCCCGGGCGCGACCAGATCCCGCGGCCATTTCTCCAGCAATTCGCTGGCATCCAGCTGCGCCAGCAGCCCCTCGGGCCAACCGCCATGTCCGGCCTGGTAATGCCAGCGCACCGACGCATTGCTGAGCGAGGCGCACCAGCGCCCGGTGAGGCGCCAGTTGAGATAATCCTGGTATTCGCAGATCCGGGCGGCGGCATCATAGATCCCAGGCTGGTTGCGCTTCAGCCAGATCGCCTTGGGGATCATCCATTCGGGCGAGACCGGGCCACGACCGCCCCCGTTGATCCGGAGCGCCGGGTCGCCCGACGCCGCGACCACGTCGGCCTCGGCGTGAGCGCGCACATCCATCCACATCAGGGCCGAGCGCAGCGGTCGGCCGGTCCTGTCGCAGGCGACAACGGTGCAGGAGGTGGTATCGGCCGCGAGACCCAGCACCGCAGCCGGCGCCACACCGGCGTCCGAAAGCGCGCCGCGCACGGCTGTGCCGCATGCCTGCCACCAAGCCTCGGGCTCCTGCTCGGCCTGTCCCGGGGCGGGAAACGCGGTGTCGTAGCTGCCGCTGCCGCTGCCGAGGCTGCGGCCATCGAGGTCGAACACATGGGCGCGCAGGCTCTCGGTACCGCCATCGATGCCGATCACGTATGCCATGCGACCTCCCCGCCCCTCGGACCAATGCTGCACTTGCGAGACCGCTCGCTGCGCTGCAACAAACGTGCAGCAGATGCACAAGTGTGAAATAAATCGTTGACGCCTGCGCGGTCAAGTGGGAACACTCACGGTCCAGGGGGGCAAAGGTTGTAGATGCTCGACACGGTTGGCGACGGTGACACCAGGGTACTTGCGGCGTGGCTCTATCATGTGCGCGGCATGAACCAGCAGGAGGTGGGTCAGCGGCTGCGCATCTCGCGTTTTCGGGTCAACCGCATGCTGGCCGAAGCGCGCGAGGCGGGCATCGTCCGGATTTCGGTGCAGCATGAGACGGCGGGAACGCTGGCCCTCGCCGACGCGCTCTGCGCCCGCTGGGGGCTGAACGAGGCGCTTGTGGCGCCCGTGCCGCCGGGGACCGAAGGCGACGCGGCCTATGCCCGGCGGTCGGTCGGGCTGGTGGCGGCCGGTTTCCTGCGGCGTGTGGGCGGCGTGGGCCGTCCGTGCAGCATCGGTGTGGGCTGGGGTCGGACCGTGGCGGAAATGGTGCAGGCGCTGTCCGGCCTGCGCAATCCCGGCCTGCGCTTCGTGTCGCTGATGGGGTCGATGGTGCGCACCTCGGCCACCGGCCCGTTTGACGTCTGTGCCCGTCTGGCCGCGCTGACCGGGGGGCAAGCGCAGTTCTTGCCGGCACCGTTCCTGGCCGACAGCGTGGAGGATTGTCAGGTCATCCAGCGCCAGCGGATGGTGCGCGAGACGCTGGCCGCGGCGCGGAACGTGGATGTCGCGATCATCAGTGTCGGAGAGTGCACGCCGGAGGCGTTTCTGTTTTCCAGCGGTGTTCTGACGGCCGAGGATGGGGCCAACCTGCGGGCCGCCGGCGCGGTGGCGGACACGACGGGCATGTTCTTTCGCGACGATGGAACGCTGGCCGAAACCGACCTCAACCACCGTGCGCCGTCGGTGGGGATCGAGGATCTGCGGGCCTGCGACGTGGCCATGCTCGCCGCTGGCACCGAAAAGGCAGAGGCAACGCGGGCGGTGCTGCGCTCCGGGGTGGTGAACCGGCTGGTCGTTGACGAGGCGCTGGCCCGGATGCTGACCCTAGAGGCGGGAGGCGTAGCCGCGTGACGGAAGGATTGACAGCACTGCGGCGTCAGCTTCTGCCTGGCGTCGCCGCTCGATGGCAGAGCCGGTTACGGACAAGCGCGCCGTCGGCAGAGGCCCGGGGGACGGGTTTCTGGCGGCGTTCCGGGGTGTCGGATCGCACCGTGACCCGGACCACCCCGCCGTTTGGCAGATAGTGCGCGTCGGCAACGCCGCACGCGTGCAATCCGTGCCACCACCGGGCAACCGGCAGGCGGCACTCTGGAGCGCCCCGCAGGGGCTTGGGAGGGAGAAGAACCGATGAAAACAACCAACCGCAATCGTGCAATTCTGGGTGCCAGCGCGTTCGCCTTGGCTGCCAGTGTGGCGATGCCAGCGGCCGCCGAGGACACCAAGTCCATCGCAACGGTGGTGAAGATCGCCGGCATCCAGTGGTTCAACCGCATGGAAGAGGGCGTCGAGCAGTTCGCCGAAGAAACCGGCCACGACGCCTTTCAGGTCGGCCCCGCCCAGGCCGATCCGCAGCAGCAGGTAGCGCTGATCGAGGACATGATCGCCCGCGGCGTCGATGCGCTGGCCGTGGTGCCGATGTCGCCCGAGGCGGTGGAGCCTGTGCTGGGCCGGGCAATGGAGCAGGGCATCACCGTCATCACGCATGAGGCGGCCAGCCAGCAGAACATGCACTATGACATCGAGGCCTTCGCCAACGAGGACTTCGGCGCCAAGCTGATGGAAGAACTGGCCCAGTGCATGGGCGGCGAGGGCGAATACGCCGTATTCGTCGGCTCGCTGGGCTCGCAGACCCACATGGAGTGGATCGACGGCGCCATCGCCCATCAGGAGGCGAACTATCCCGACATGACGCTGGTCGGCGACCGCAACGAGACCTTCGACGACCAGCAGAACGCTTATGCCCGCGCCCAGGAAGTGCTGCGCGCCTTCCCCAACGTGCGCGGCTTCCAGGGCTCGGCCTCGACCGACGTGGCCGGTATCGGGCTCGCCATCGAGGAGCGCGGGATGGAGGACGCCACCTGCGTCTTCGGCACCTCGCTGCCCTCGATCGCCGGCCAGTTCCTGGAAACCGGCGCGGTGGACGGCATCGGCTTCTGGGATCCGGCAGTGGCCGGGATCGCCATGAACCGGCTGGCCGTGATGGTGATGAACGGCGAGGAGATCACCGACGGGATGGACCTGGGCCTGCCGGGTTACGAGAACATCTCGCTGGTGGACCGGGTTCTTTACGGCGAGGCCTGGGTCATCGTCAACGCCGACAACATGGACGAATACCCGTTCTGAGGCAGGACGGCGACCGGGGCGCCGCCGCGCGCCCCGGTTCCGCGCGTGCGGGGGAGGGGAGCGCATGTCCGGCGACGCGCCGCCGCTGGTCGAGATGACCGGCATCACCAAGACCTATTCGGGCATTGTCGCGCTGTCCGACGTCGGGTTGACGATCCGGCCGGGCGAGGCGGTCAGCCTTGCCGGCGAGAACGGCAGTGGCAAGTCCACCCTCATCAAGGTGCTGTCCGGCGTGGAAGAGGCC
>SLBI01000278.1 GCA_007126375.1 Paracoccaceae bacterium | reverse complement strand
GACACCGACCCTGCGGCCCGCCTCGACGCGCTCGTCGCCACCCGCGCCCGCAGCCTCGCCGCCGACCCGACCGGTTGACGCCCGCGTCCGCACTGTTTCCGCTTTTGCGGTTGCCCCCCCGTGCCGCAGCGGGCAAGGATCGCGCCGCGTCCACACCCGGAGGGCGGCGATGAAGCTGTCGGTCTTTTCCTGCTGGCACAACCGGCTGCACGATCTCGAACTCTCCGTGCGCTCGGTGCTCGACCAGCAGGGGGTGGAGTTGGAATACATCATCGTCGATGACGCCTCGACCGATGGCAGCCACGAACGCCTTCTTGCCATCGCCGACCCGCGCCTGCGCGTCCTGCGCAACGCACAGAACGTCGGCTTCACCCGTTCGTGCATCCGCGCGGTCGAGGCCAGCCGGGGCGAATACGTCGCCTTCCACGATGCGGGCGACCTGTCGCTGCCGGGCCGGCTGGCGAAACAGGTCGCGCTGCTCGATGCCGACCCCGACGTCGTCGCCGTCGGCTGCCTGGTCGAGAACCACACCCTCGCCACCGGCGACCGCCGCCCCTGGGATCCCCGGGGCGGCGAGGAACTCGGTCTCGAGATGCGCTTCACCCATGGCGAGGTGATGTTCCGCCGCGCGGCCTATGACGCGGTGGGCGGCTACCGGCCGGTCTTCTACCACACCCAGGACAAGGACCTGTGGTTCCGCATGCGCGCCGTCGGCCGGCTGGATATGGTCCCCGAGACGCTCTACGAACGCCGCATCTTCGCCGACGGGATCCAGGGCGACATGGTGCGCCAGATAAGGCAGGGGATCTTCTCCAACCTGATGCTGCACTGCGCGATGGAGCGGCTGGCGGGCCGCCCCGATCCGGTGGAGAAACAGGGCGCGCTCGCGCTGCTGACCCAGCCGCCCAACCACCGCTTCACCCGCCGCGCCCGCATCCTGATCCCGGCGATGCTGCGCGGCCGGCTCTTTTCCGACGCCCGCCGCGCCCTCGACGTCGCGCCTGCCGGCATGCTGTCGTGGTGGATGCTCGCCACGCTGATCCTGCTGCGGCTCTTCACCCGCCGCCCCTGACGGGCGCACAACCGGAGGGACGGCGATGAAGCTGTCGGTGTTTTCCTGCTGGCACAACCGGCTGCACGATCTGGAACTGTCGGTCCGTTCCGTCCTCGACCAGGAAGGGGTGGAGTTCGAATACGTCATCGTCGACGACGCCTCCACCGACGGCACCTCCGACCGCCTCGCCGCAATCTCCGACCCCCGCCTCCGCGTGATCCGCAACGAGAGCAACATCGGCTTCACCCGCTCCGCCATCCGCGCCGTCACCGCCTGTCGCGGCGACTATGTTGCGGTGCATGGCGCCGGCGACCTGTCGCTGCCCGGGCGGCTGGCGCAACAGGCGGCCTTTCTCGATGAAAACCCGGAGGTCGCCGTGGTCGGCACTCGCGTCGACAACCACGACCTCGTCACCGGCGCGCGGCGCACGCATGACCCCCGCCGTGGCGACATGTCGGGTATCGAGATGAAATACACCCATGGCGAGGTGATGTTCCGTCGCGACGCCTATGAGCGGGCCGGGGGCTACCGCAGTGTCTTTCACAACAGCCAGGACATCGACCTGTGGCTGCGGATGCGCGAGATCGGCCGGCTCGAAACGCTGGACGAGGCATTCTACGAGCGGCGCATGTTCGCGGACGGCATCGAGGCCGATGCCCCGCGCAAGCTCCGGCAGGCCGTGTTCTCGAGCCTCGCGGCCCATGCCGCAGCCGAACGTGCGGCCGGACGTCGCGACCCGGTCGAGCGTGAGGGTGCGCTCGCGCTACTGACACAGCCGCGCACTGGACACTATCGCCACCGGCTGCGGACCTATCTCCGGTCGCTGCTCGGCCAACGCCGCTTTGCCGATGCCCGCAAGGCCCTCGACAGCGCGCCGGCTGGCCTGCTCGGCATCAAGCAGCTTGCGCTCCTGCTGCTGCTGCGGGCGTGCACGCGGAGCCGCTAGGCCGCGCCTTCGCGGCCGGCCTGCCCGACCAGTTCCGGCACCGCGTCATGCGCCGGGCGCAGCGGCCCGTCCGGCGGCAGGTGCAGCACTTCGGACCGCATGGCGATGCCGGTGGCGTCGAAGACGCGCCGGCGGGCCAGCGCGATCAGGCGCAGCACGTCGTCGGAGCCTGCGCCGCCCTCGTTGACGATGAAGTTCGCGTGCAGCGGCGAGATGCGGGCGCCCCCTGCGCGCGTGCCCTTCAGCCCCACCGCCTCGATCGCCGCGCCGGGCGGGCCCAGAGTGGCGTAGAGCGCAGGGTCCGAGACGAAGACCGAGCCGCAGTTCGGCAGCCGGTTGGGGAACTTGCGCCGCCGCGCGGCCATGATCGCGACCGCCTCGCGGCGCAGCGCGCCGGCGTCGCCGGGCGCATAGCGGAAGCGCGCGGCGACGATCACCGCGCCGTTCTGCTGGAACACCGAGGTGCGGTAGGCGAAACCGCAGGCGTCGCGGTCGAAGCGCTGCAGCCGGCCGGCGGGATCGACCGCCGTCACCTCGACGATCTGCTCGCCGATGCCGCGGCGCTGGCTGCCGCCGTTCATTGCCACGAGGCCGCCCAGCATGCCCGGGATGCCGATGGCATGGACGCAGCCCGCAAGCCCGAGCGACAAGGTGCGGCGCACGAAGCAGGGCACCCAGATGCCGGCCTCGGCCGCGACCTCGCCGGTCGAGGGGTCGGCGCGGTAGCCGCCCAGGTCGGGCCCGATCCGCAGGATCACCCCGCGGTGGCCGGCGCTGTCGAACAGCACGTTCGAGCCTTCGCCGATCACCGTCCAGCGCACGCCGCTGTCGGCCAGGATCGCCACCGCCCGCGCCACCGCCGCGGGGCTGTCCGGCGTCACCACCAGATCGACCGGCCCGCCGATCCGCCAGCGTCCCAGCCGCGCCAGCGATACCCCCGCAGCCACCCGGCCGGGCAGCGCCGCCTCCAGCCGCGCGCACAGGGCCGGTGCGGAAGCTGCCTCAGCCGTCGACACGGATACGGCCGCCCAGTCCGCGCAGCTTCTCGACGAAACGGTCGTAACCGCGTTCGACCTGCCAGGCGTCGCGGATCTCGGTCACGCCCTGGGCCACCAGCCCGGCCAGCGCCAGCGTGATCCCCGCGCGCAGGTCGAGCGCCCGCACCGTCGCGCCGTGCAGCTGCCGGCCGCCGGTGACATGCAGCACATCGCCGACCGTGCGGACCTTCACCCCCAGCCTCGCAAGTTCCTGCGCATAGGCGTAGCGGCCCGGAAAGCGCAGATCGACGATGCGGCTTTCGCCTGGCGACATCGCCCCGAAGATCGCGAACAGCGGCTGCATGTCCGAGTTGATGCCCGGATAGGGGCCGGTCGCGATCTCGACCGGCCAGCAGGCGCCGCCGCGCACCAGCACGCTGTCGGGGCCGGTGAAATGGCGCAGCCCGCTTTCCTTGAGGAAGACCAGCGGCACCTCGAGGTCGCGGGTCGGGAAATCGACGATCTCCACCTCGCCGCCGGTGATCGCGGCGCCAATCATCCAGGTCAGCGCCTCCATGTTGTCGGGGATGACGTCGTGATCGGCGCCGCCCAGCGCCTCCACGCCTGCGACCTCGATCCGCTCCTGCCCGAATACCTCGATACCTGCACCCATGCGCCGCAGCATAGCCACCAGATCGAGTATCTCGGGGCGGATGTGCGGCCCCCAGATCACCGTGCGCCCGCGCGCCAGCGTCGCGCAGAGCAGCGCGTTCTCGGTCGCCCCGGTGGAACGCAGCGGCAGGTGGATCTCGGCGCCGGTCAGCCCGCCCGGCGCTTCGGCGCGCAGGAAGTCCGGCCCCTCGGTCACCCGCGCGCCCAGCCGTTCCAGCAGCATCACATGCAGGTCGTGCTTGCGGTCGCCCAGCTGGCAGCCTCCCGGCATCGGCACCTCGCCGAAACCGGTGCGCGCCGTCAGCACGCCGAGGATCAGCAGCGTGTTGCGGATCGACCGGCCGGGCCAGACCAGCCGGCCGGGCGGCGCGGACCCCTCCTCGATCAGCAGCGTGTCGCCGGCCACGCTGCAGTGCTTGCCCAGCGCCTCCAGCATGCCTTTCTGCACCTGTGCGTCGCGCAGCGTCGCCGGATAGCGCGTCAGCCGCACCGGCTCGGCGGTCAGCAGCGACGCCGCCATAAGGCGCAGCACGCTGTTCTTCGCACCGCTCACTCGAACCGAGCCCTGCAGCCGCGAAGCTTCGACCAGATAGCGCGTGTCGGGTTCGCCGGCATCCTCTGCGGCGCGTGGCTGTGGGATTGCCCGGTTCATCCTTCATACTCCGGAGTGGCGGCGGCAGCGCGTCATGTGACCCTGCCACCGTCGGGCGGCGAAGGCCATGGCTGCGTGTTCGATGGCCGGCCTGCCAGAGTTCTGTGGCGGCATGATGGCGCGAATTCCGGCGGCCCTGGCCATTTGCCTTCGGCGCCGGCCGCGGGTATCGCGCGGCGATGGAGTACATCCCGCCATCCACGCCTGCCCGCATCCTGCATGACGACGGCGAGATGCTCGTCGTCGCCAAGCCCGCGGGCCTCTTGTCGGTGCCCGGCAAGGGCGAGGCCCTGGCCGATTGCCTGATCGCCCGGCTGCGCCAGCACCGGCCCGAGGTGCTGCTGGTGCACCGTCTGGACCGCGACACCTCGGGGGTGATGGTGTTTGCCCTGACGCCGCGGGCGCAGCGGCATCTGGGTCTGCAGTTCGAGAAGCGGCAGACCGGGAAATCCTACGTGGCCCTCGTCGCCGGGGTGCCGGCGCGGCGCGGCGGGCGGATCGACCTGCCGATCGCGGTGGACTGGCCGAACCGGCCGCGCCAGAAGATCTGCCACGACAGCGGGCGCCCCGCGGCGACCGACTGGCAGGTGCTGGGCACGCCGCCGCCCGGCGGGCCGACCCGGCTGCAACTGGTGCCGCAGACCGGACGCAGCCACCAGTTGCGGCTGCATTGCCTGGCACTGGGCCACCCGATTCTGGGCGACACGCTCTACTCCGACGACGGCGCGGCGCATGCGCGGCTGATGCTGCATGCGCAGCGGCTGGCGCTGCGCCATCCGGTCGGCGGACGGCGGCTGGAGTTCCGCGAACCCTGCCCGTTCTGACCGGCCGCGCTCCCCCGCGCCCTGCGTCGTTGAATTGTCGCCCCACTGTCATATAAGCGAGAGGCAGCCGTCACATGGCAGCACTAGCGAGGGGGGAGACGTCCGGACCTGCCGACGGCGCGAGCGTGCCGCGGCAGCAGGCCGGGCGGGCGACAAACCGAAGGGAGATCCAGATGACCCAGACCCGATATCTCAGCGGCACCGCGCTGGCCTGCCTGCTGGCGGCCTCCGGCGGCGCGCAGGCGCAGGTGCAGATCGACTGGTGGCACGCCATGGGCGGCGAACTCGGCGAACTGCTCGAAGGCGTGGCCCAGGGCTTCAACGAAAGCCAGAGCGACTTCGTCGTGAACCCGTCCTTCCGCGGCACCTACACCGAGACGATGACGGGCGCCGTCGCCGCCTTCCGGGCGCGCCAGCATCCGCATATCGTGCAGGTGTTCGAAGTCGGCACCGGCACGATGATGGCCGCCGAGGGCGCGATCTATCCGATCTATCAACTGATGGCCGATTTCGACGTGCCGTTCGATCCCGACGCCTATCTGCCGGCGGTCGTGGGCTACTACACCGACCCGGATGGCAACATGCTCTCCTTCCCGTTCAACTCCTCCACCCCGATCATGTATTACAACAAGGACATCTTTGCGGCCGCCGGGCTCGACCCGGAGACCCCGCCGCGAACCTGGGCCGAACTGGAGGCTGCGGCCGCGGCCATCATGGACTCGGGCGCCGCGCCCTGCGGCTTCACCACGCGCTGGCCGAGCTGGGTGCAGCTGGAGAACTTCCTCGCGCTGCACAACCTGCCGCTCGGAACGCGGATGAACGGCTTCGAGGGCTTCGACAGCGAACTGGTGCTGAACCAGCACGAGGCGTTGGTGCGGCATTGGGACAACCTTGCTGCCTGGCAACAATCCGGCGCCTTCCGTTGGGCCGGCGGCGGACCGGGCCCCGATGCGGGCCCGCTGTTCTACAGCGGCGAATGCGCGATCATGATGGAAAGCTCGGCCGGCCGTGCAGGCGTGCTTCGCAACGCCGACTTCAACGTCGGTTTCGGCATGCTGCCCTACTATGACGACGTGCCCGGCGCGCCGCAGAACTCGATCATCGGCGGCGCCACGCTGTGGGTGCTGGCCGGAAAGTCCGACGAGGAATACGAAGGCGTCGCGCGCTTCTTCGAGTATCTTTCGCTGCCCGAGGTGCAGGCCGCCTGGCATCAGGCCACCGGTTATCTGCCGATCACCCAGGCAGCCTGGGATCTGGGCGAGGAACAGGGGTATTACGCTGCCAACCCCGGCTCGGACATCTCGATCGAGCAGATGAACCTGAATCCGCCCACCGAAAACTCCAGCGGCCTGCGCTTCGGCAATTTCGTGCAGATCCGCGACATCATCTCCGAGGAGATGGAGGCGCTCATCATAGGCGCCAAGACCGGCCAGCAGGCGGCCGACGATGTCGTGCGCCGCGGCAACGCGCTGCTGCGCGAGTTCGAGGCCGCGCTGAACTGAGCCTGCGATCAT
>SLBI01000277.1 GCA_007126375.1 Paracoccaceae bacterium | reverse complement strand
GACCCGCCCTTGCACCCGCCGCGGCGATCCGCAATTGTCCGGCGCTGGCCGCATCCATTGCGGCAAGGGGGAGCCATGGCGATCGTTCGGGATCCGTCGCGGGACGCCGCCGTCTGGGCGGTGATCGTAGGCATCAGCCTGTGCCATCTGCTCAACGACGTGATGCAGTCGCTCCTGGCGGCGATCTACCCGCTGCTGCAGGCCGAGTTCGGCCTGAGCTTCTGGCAGATCGGCATGATGACCTTCGCCTTTCAGGTCACCGCCTCGCTGTTGCAACCCGCAGTCGGCATGGCGACGGACCGGCACCCCTTTCCACAGGTGCTGCCGATCGGCATGGGGTCCACGCTGGCGGGGTTGCTGCTGCTGGCCCTGGCCGACCGTTACGCGCTGCTGCTCGCCGGGGCGATGCTGATCGGCATCGGCTCGGCAGTGTTCCATCCCGAAGCCTCGCGGGTGGCGCGCCTCGCCTCGGGCGGGCGTTATGGCACGGCCCAGTCACTGTTCCAGGTCGGCGGAAATTTCGGCTCGGCACTGGGGCCACTCCTCGCGGCCTTCGTGGTGGTCCCGCTGGGACGACCGGCCATCGCATGGTTCGCGGTCGCCGCCCTGGCCGGCATGCTGATCCTGCAGCGCATCGCCGCCTGGCATGGGCGGATGCGCAGGGCCGCCGCCGGGCGGCCCGCATCCCGGCACGGCGCCGTCCTGCCGCGGCGGCGCGTGGTCCTCGCCATCGTCTTGCTCGCAACCCTTGTCCTGAGCAAGAACAGCTACACCGCCAGCATCACCAGCTATTACATCTTCTTTCTGATCGAGCGTTTCGACCTCGGCACCCAGGCGGCGCAGATGATGCTCTTTCTGTTCCTCGCCTCCACGGCAGTGGGCGTCGGCATAGGCGGCATCATCGGCGACCGGGTCGGCGCGCTCAGGGTGATCTGGATATCGATCATCGGCGTGCTGCCCTTCACGCTGATGATGCCGCACGCCGGGCTGATCGGCACCGGCGTGCTGTCGGTGCTGATCGGAGTGCTGCTGTCCTGCGCCTTTCCCGCCATCGTCGTCTATGCGCAAGAACTGGTGCCGGGCCGGATCGGGCTGATCGCCGGGCTGTTCTTCGGCTTCGCCTTCGGCATGGGCGGGATCGCCGCGGCCCTGCTCGGGGCGCTGGCGGATGCGCGCGGCCTCGCCTTCGTCTATCAGCTCTGCGCCTTCCTTCCGGCAGCGGGGCTTCTGACGGTCTTTCTGCCGCGGCCCCGGGAACTGGCCGGCCGCATGGCCTGACGCCGGCGGCGTGCGTTCAGTTGCGCTGCCGGCGCGAGACCCAGGCCCAGCTCGAGGCGCACATCTCGCCGATGCCACGCCGGGCCCGGAACCCCAGCAACTCGGCCGCGCGCGACGGATCGGCCCAGCAGGCGGCGATATCGCCGGCCCGGCGCGGCACCACCACATGCGGCAACCGCCGGCCGCAGGCCTCGGAATAGGCAGCCAGCATCTGCAGTACCGAGAAGCCGCAGCCGGTACCGAGATTGACCAGATGCCCGCGCCCGTCGCGCATCAGCGCGGCCAGCGACAGGACATGCCCCTCGGCCAGATCCTCGACATGGATATAGTCGCGCACGCCGGTGCCGTCGGGCGTGTCGTAGTCATCGCCGAAGACGCGCAGTTCGGGCAGCTCGCCCACCGCCACCTTGGCGATGTAGGGCATCAGGTTGTTGGGGACGTCGCGCGGGTCCTCGCCGATCAGCCCCGAGCCATGCGCACCGGCCGGATTGAAATAGCGCAACACGCCGAAGGCCCAGCGCGGGTCCGAAGCGGCAAGCTGCTCCAGCAACTGCTCGCCGGCGAGCTTTGTGTAGCCGTAGGGGTTGGTGAAGCCGGTCGCCGCATCCTCGGGGATCGGCAGGCGGTCGGGCACGCCATAGACCGTGGCCGATGAGGAATAGACAAGGCGGAACACCCCGGCTGCGCGCATCGCCTTCAGCAGCGTGACCAGCCCGACGACGTTCGTCTCGACGTATTCCAGCGGCATCCGCACCGACTCGCCAACCGCCTTGCGCGCGGCAAAATGCACGACCGCATCGATCCGTTCGACGGCGAAGATCTCGTCGAGCAGCGCGGCGTCGAGCACGCTGCCGCGCCAGACCCGCGGCTCGGTGCCGCTGATCCGCGCCAGCCGCTCCGGCACATCCCCGGCCGCGTTCGAGAAATCGTCCAGAATCACCGGCCGGTACCCCGCCGCCACCAGTGCGACATGGGTATGCGAGCCGATGTAGCCGGCTCCACCGGTCAGCAGAATGGTGGCGGTCACACATGCCTCCCTTGTCGAAGAACCACGCCTGGCGCCGGCGGAAAGGGCGCAACGCAGCGTTTCCATGGCCGATGGACACCGCCGCAACCTTGCCGCGAAACATCGCATGTGCGCCACGAAACCGCCCCGCGGCCCGGGCAGGGTGGCAGCATGGGACGCGATTGAAAGGACCGGAACATGGACTGGATCGCCCGCATCATCGGCAGAATGCCGCGTCGTGACGCCCAGCGCGACCTCATGATCGAATGTCGTCTGGCCGGGCTCGCCGCCGCGGCACGGATGCCGGAGCCGCCATCGCTGGGGCTGTTCAGAAGGTCGCGGTGACCCCGGGCAGCCGCAGGGCCGCGATCAGATCGCGCAATTCCTGCCGCGCCGCGACATTCGACAGCGTCAGGCTCTCTCCGCCCGTCTCGCGCAGGTCGAGCAGCGTCAGCCCGCGCGGAAACAGTTCGCGGAACACCACCCGCTCGCTGAACCCCGGCGCCACGCGAAAGCCGATGCGGCGCGCCAGATCGTTCAGCGCCGCGCCGACCCGGCGCTTGTTGTGCATCTGCTGTGGCCCCAGACGATTGCGCAGAACCAGCCAGTCGATCGGCTTCATCCCGGCCCGCGCTCGGCCCTGCCGGGCGCTCCAGACCATCTCGGAATAGATCGACGGGCCGATCACCCGACCATCCGCCGGATCGACCCGCGCCAGCAGGTCGAAATCGATGAAACTGTCGTTGAGCGGCGTGACCAGCGTGTCGGCCATCGCATGGGCGAGTTGCGACAGGCGGGTGTGCGAGCCCGGACAGTCGATCAGCACGAAATCGCACTCGGAACCGAGCGACTGCAGAACGGCGTGCAGACGGGCATCTTCGGGGTGCGCATCGGGCTCGGGCAGCGGACAGTCCGCCGCCGCCGGCAGCCGGCCCCTCAATGGCGCCGGCAGCACGAAGCCCTTGGCCGCCGCAAAGGCGGCGCGGTTCTCCAGATACCGGCCGAAACTCTGCTGGCGCAGATCGAGGTCCAGCGCGCCGACCCGGTGTCCCATCCGTGCCAGCGCCGTGCCGATATGCATCGCCGTGGTGGATTTGCCCGAGCCCCCCTTCTCGTTGCCGATGACGATGATATGCGCCACGCAGGCCTCCGTCGCATGCAACACCCGGGCTGCTGCGCGTTGCCGGCCGCAAATCGAAGAGGCGCGCGTCGGGCGCGCGCCTCGGAGCCGTCGCGGCGGTCGCCTCTCTGCGGGCTCGGATCAGAAGCCGAAACCCGCGTATTTGTTCTTGAACTTCGAAACGCGGCCGCCGGCGTCCATCAGCTTCTGCGATCCGCCGGTCCAGGCCGGATGCACCGAGGGGTCGATGTCGAGGGTGAGCGTGTCGCCCTCCTTCCCCCAGGTGCTTTTCATCTGCACCACCGTGCCGTCGGTCATCTTGACCGAGATCAGGTGATAGTCGGGATGGGTGTTCGCTTTCATCGCACCGCTCCTCAGGCCTGGGCGCCCGTCCGGGGGCGATAGTTGGTCTTTTCGGCGATCCGGGCCGACTTGCCGCGGCGGGCGCGCAGGTAATACAGCTTGGCGCGCCGCACCTTGCCGCGCCGGACCACATCGATCGCGTCGATGTTGGTCGAGTAGAGCGGGAACACCCGTTCGACCCCCTCGCCGAAGGAGATCTTGCGCACGGTGAAGGAGGCGCCGATGCCGCTGCCGCCGTTGCGGCCGATGCAGACGCCCTCGAACGCCTGGACGCGGGTCCGCGTGCCTTCGGTCACCTTGTAGCCCACGCGGATGGTATCGCCGGCCTTGAAATCCGGGATGGTCTTGCCGAGGGCGGCGATCTGCTCGGCCTCGATCCGGGCGATGACGTTCATCGCGCTGTTCCTCTCGCTTGCGCGGCTGTTTCCGCGACGTGATGCGCCCTCAGAGCTCTCGGTCTCCACCCGGGTCCCTACCGCGTTCGGCGCAGTAAGCCCGCCAGAGGTCAGGGCGGCGTTCTTTCGTCAGCCTCTCGGCCTCGCTGCGACGCCAGGAAGCGATCTGCCCGTGATGCCCCGACAGGAGAATGTCGGGCACCGCGCGCCCCTTCCAGACGGCCGGTCTCGTATACTGCGGGTGTTCGAGCAGACCATGGGCGAAGGACTCCTCCTCCACCGAGGCCCGATTCCCGAGCACGCGGGGTATAAGCCGGACGGTGGCGTCGATCAAGGCCTGCGCGGCGATCTCTCCGCCGGTGAGGACGAAGTCTCCGAGGCTGACTTCGGCGATGCCGTAATGCTGCAGAACCCGTTCGTCCACCCCCTCGAAGCGGCCACAGATCAGCGTCACCCCCGGCCCGGCGGACCAGCGCTGCGCCATCGCCTGGCGAAACGGCCGGCCGCGCGGCGACAGGCAGATCACCGGCCACGCCTCCTGCAGACCCGCCTGCGCCTCGTCGATGGCCCGCCCCAGAACATCGGGCCGCAGGACCATGCCGGCGCCGCCGCCGGCCGGCGTGTCGTCCACGTTGCGATGCCGCCCCTCGCCGAAGCGTCGGAGGTCGATCGTTTCCAGCGCCCAGAGCCCTGCCTCCAGCGCCTTGCCGGTCAACGACAGGCCGAGCACGCCGGGAAACGCCTCGGGGAACAGGGTGATCACCTTCGCCGTCCAGGCACCGGCCAGCCGCGGCGCCCCACCGATCAGATCGCGCGGCGCGGTCGAAACGGACACGGCCTTGAAGCCATGCGAGCGGAGCCGGCCGCTCATGCCAGTATCCGGGCGGCGCTGTCGTGGCCCGGCGCGATCATCCGTGGCCGTCCGCCGCGCAAGGCACGCGCCGGGCGGCCGCTCGGCGCCTCGGTCCGCGGCCCGCCACCGCCCTGCAACCGATGGCGCAGACGGCCGATCACCGCGCCGCCCCCTCCAGCCGGTCGGCCAGCGCTGCCAGGGCCGATCCCGCCGAGGTATCAGCAAGCCGCCCGGCGGCTTCGCGCAAGACCTCTGGAGCAGGCAGATCGATGCCTGCCTCGGGCAACGCCTCGACCAGCGCCAGCGCCCTTGCGGCGGCGTAATCGGCCAGTTCCCGGCCCTGCTCGGCATCGGCGCGGCGCAGCGCCCGCTCCAGCGCCCGTCCGGCCGCGCCCGAGCCCATGAGATCGGCCGCAACCGCCGGCCGCAGCACGAAACCGGCCTCGGCCAGGACATTGCCGCCCTCGATCCGCGCCAGCACCGTCGCCGACGGCAAGGCTTCCAGCGGCGCCAGCGCGGCATCGAGGCGCGCGGGATCGCCACCGGCCTCGCGCACCGCGGCCATCGCCCGCTGCAGCATCGCCTCCCCCTCGGCGTCGAGAGGGGCGCCGCCGGCGGCTTCGCCGGCGATCTCGCCGGCCACCTGCGCGAGCGTTTCGGTGGCTTCGTCGGGAAAGGCATCCGGCAGCGGCGGGCGCGCCACCAGAACCCCCAGCAGCGCGACGGCGGCGGGGAGCCAGAAGGGCAGTTGCCAGGCCAGCCCGAACACCGCGGCCGCCAGCGCCCCCACGCCGTGGATCAGCCCGGCCAGCACCGTCAGGACAAGCAACAGCACGGCGATGCGTGCCGGCGAGGGCGCCGCCACCGGGCGCACCTTGATCAGCCACCAGAACAACAACCCGGCGTAGACGATGACCGATGGCAGCGGTCGCAGCGTCAGCCCCGCAAGGAGCGGGCCGAGAAAGACGAGACCGGTGCCGAGCCAGAATCTCATGCCGCCGCCTCGCGGCGCCACGTCCCGCCAGCGCCGGCGGCCATGCGGGCCGCGACGGATTGCCCACGGCCGATGGGGGCTGCGGCGGTCATTCGAACAGCCCCTCCGGCGGATCGACGACGAGACAGCCGGCGGCAAGATCGACCGTCGGCACGATCATGCGCGTGAAGGGCACGAGGACCGGTTCGCCCCCGCCCGGCCGCGCCACTTCCAGCAGATCCCCGGCGCCATGGTTCAGCACGGCCCGCACCTGGCCCAGCGCTGCGCCCCCCGGGTCGCGCACCGCAAGCCCGATCAGATCGGCGTGATAGAATTCGTCCTCGGGCAGCGCGGGAAGGGCAGCACGGTCGGCATGCAGCCGGACGCCGCGCAGGGCGTCGGCCGCCTCCCGCGTGGCGATACCGGAGAGCCGCGCGGCGAGGCCGCCGGCTGCGGGCCGGCTCAGCGCCACGGTGAAGCTGCGCCCGTCCTCGGTCCACAGCGGGCCGTAACCGGCGATCGCCTCGGGCGGCACGCAGAAGCTTTTCAGCCGCACCTCGCCCCGCACGCCGAAGGCGCCGGCAACGGCCCCCACGCAGATACGCTCGGGGCTCATCGGCCGGCCGCGCCGGTCACTCGGCCGCGGCGCCCGCCGCGGCTCTGGCCTCGGCGCGCTCCCTGGCCTTCTTGCCCGGCTCGGCCTTCTGCATGTTCGCGCGGGTCTTCTTCGGCATCACGCCGGCCGCCTCCAGGAAACGCGATACACGGTCGGTCGGCTGGGCGCCCTGCGAGAGCCAGTGCTGCACGCGCTCCATGTCCATCTTCACCCGGTCCTCGCTGTCCTTGGGCAGGAGCGGATTGAAGGTTCCGAGCTTCTCGAGGAAGCGGCCGTCGCGGGCCATGCGGCTGTCGGCGGCGACAATGGAATAGTGCGGGCGCTTCTTGGCGCCCCCGCGGGCGAGTCGGATCTTCACGGCCATGGGGTCTCTCCTTGCGAACTGTGGTGTGAGGGGGCAGACGGCGCAGCGCCGCCTAGGCTTGCAGCTTCTCGTGGTGACGGATCACCTCCGAGATGATGAAGTTCAGAAAATCCTTGGCAAATTCCGGGTCGAGATCGGCCTCTTTCGCCAGCCATTCCAGCCGCTCGATCTGCCGCGTCTCGCGCGCGGGATCCGAGGGTGGCAGCCCGTGCTCGGCCTTCAGCCGACCGACCGACTGGGTATGCTTGAAGCGCTCGGCCAAGGTGTAGACGAGGATCGCGTCGAGCCGGTCGATCGACTCGCGGTGCTCCTTGAGCAGGGCCGCGGCGGTGGTGACGGTATCGGTCATGCGGTCTCCGGCAATGGGGCGGCGGGGGCATGGCGCCAGACCTCGGCCTGCGCCGCAGATGCCGTGTTGGCGAGCGAAACGTCGCGGCGGGCGCCGAGACGCCGGGCGAGCCGGCGCGAGGGGGCGTTGGTCGGGTCGATGTAGCTGACAAGCTCGGGCAGGGCGAGCGGGCCGAGCGCGTGGGCACGCGCAGCCGCCGCGGCCTCGGTCGCAAGGCCCCGCCCGCGGGCCTCGGGCAGGAACAGCCAGCCCAGTTCCGGGGCGCGGTCGCCCGGCTCGAAGCCGATCAGCACGAAGCCCAGCATCGACCCTTCGCGGTCGGTCACGGTCCACAACCCGTGGCCCCGCAAGAGCCAAAGGCCCACCGTGGCGGCGAACTCGGTGAAGGCATCGGCGTCGTCATGCGGACCGCCCAGATGGCCCTCGGCATCGGGCACCATCAGCGCGAGCCACGCCGGCGCATCGTTCAGACACGGCGCACGCAGGATGCAGCGCTCCGTCTCCAGCCGCTGCAGGTGCCCGCGCAGCGCGGCGCCGAACGCATCGGCCGGGCCGGGGATCGGGACGAGATGGGCGGCGGAGGTCACGCGTAGGCCTCCATTCCACCCTCGGCCAGGGCATCAGGGCCAGGGTGGCGCCAGACATCAGCCTTGCCATGGCCGGGCAGGTCCGCACTCCCCTCGCGCACGCACCCCAGCCGGAGCGCCAGCGCCTGCGACCGCGTGTTTGCCGCATCGATCAGGCTGATCGCCGTGGTCCAGCCCAGCAGGTCATAGGCATGCGTCCGCACCGCCTGCGCCGCCTCGAAGGCGATGCCGCGGCCCTCGGCATCCGGGCTGAAGAGGGTCCAGCCGATTTCCTCGCCCGGCCAGCCCTCGGGGAACCAGTGGCCGACGAGGCCGAGCGCCGCGCCGCCCTCGCGCGGGGTGACGACGAACATGCCGTAACCGCGGTGCACCCAGTGCCCGGTGATCCCGCAGAAGCTGCGCCATGCCTCCGCCCGCGTCTGCGGCCCGCCGGTGAAGCGCGACCGCTCCGAGGCCTTGTAGGCGGCCCACGCCTCGAAATCGCCGGTCTCGGGCGCGCGCAGCCGCAGCCGGGCCGTTTCCAGAACCGGGGTGCCACTCAGGCTGGGGCGCGGCGCCGTCATTTCTTGCGCCCGAGACCGGAAAGGCCGCCGGGAAGCCCCATCCCGCCCATGCCGCCCATGCCTGGCGGCAGGCCGCCGGGCAGACCGCCCATCCCGCCGGGCAACTGGCCCATCTGCGCCTGCAGCGCGGCCGGATCGGGGGCGCCCTTGCCCATCATTCCGGCCATGGCCTGCTTGAGCATGCCCTTCTTGCCCATCCGCTTCATCATGTCCGACATCTGCCGGTGCATCTTCAGCAGCCGGTTCAGCTCGGCCACATCGAGCCCGGCGCCGGCGGCGATGCGCTTCTTGCGGCTGGCCTGCAGCAGGTCGGGGTTGACGCGCTCCTTCTTCGTCATCGACTGGATCAGCGCGATCTGGCGGCGCAGCATCCTGTCGTCGAAGCCGGCCGCCTCGGCGGCCTTGGACATCTTGCCCATGCCGGGCATCATCCCCATCAGCCCCTGCATGCCGCCCATCTTCAGCATCTGCTCCAGCTGGCCGCGCAGGTCGTTCATGTTGAACTGACCCTTCTGGAAGCGCTTCATCATGCGCTCGGCCTGTTCGATCTCGAGCGTCTCCTGCGCCTTCTCGACCAGCGCGACGATGTCGCCCATGCCGAGGATGCGGCCGGCAATCCGGCTCGGCTCGAAAGTCTCCAGCGCGTCGGATTTCTCGCCCACGCCGACGAAGCGGATCGGCTTGCCGGTGACCGCGCGCATGCTCAGCGCGGCGCCGCCGCGGCCGTCTCCATCCATCCGCGTCAGGATCACGCCCGAGATGCCCAGCTTGCCGTCGAATTCGCTGGCGACATTGACCGCGTCCTGCCCGGTCAGACCGTCGACCACCAGCAGCGTCTCGCGCGGGGCGGCGATGTCGCGGACCGCCGCGACCTCGTCCATCAGCACCTCGTCGATGTGCAGGCGGCCGGCGGTGTCGAGCATCAGAACGTCGTAGCCGCCGAGGCCCGCCTGGGTCTTCGCCCGCCTGGCGATCTCCGGCGCGCGCTGGCCGGCCACGATCGGCAGCGTGTCCACGCCCACCTGGGTGCCGAGGATCGCCAGCTGCTCCATCGCCGCGGGTCGGTTGGTGTCGAGCGAGGCCATAAGCACACGCTTGCCCTCGCGCTCCTTAAGACGGCGGGCGAGCTTGGCCGTGCTGGTGGTCTTGCCCGACCCCTGAAGGCCCACCATCAGGATCGTCGCCGGCGGGTTGTCGATCTTCAGCGCCGCCGGGTCGTCCTCGCCCTGCAGCATAGCGACGATCTCGTCATGGACGATCTTGACCACCTGCTGGCCGGGCGTGACGGATTTCGTCACCGCCGCACCGGTCGCCTTGGCCTGTACCCGCTTGATGAAGTCGCGCGCGACGGGCAGCGAGACATCGGCCTCCAGCAGCGCCACCCGCACCTCGCGCAGCGCGGCCACCACGTCGGCCTCGCTCAGCGCACCCTGCTTGGTCAGCCGGTCGAAGACGCCGCCCAGACGCTCGGACAGATTCTCGAACATGCGGGCCCTCCTGCTGCCTTGCTCCGCCCCGACAGATGGGAGCCGGTGCGCCAAATGCCAATCGCACCCGCGGGCGAAGCCTCGCTGACGGGTGGCGATCCCCGCCACACGGCAGGGACCGGAAGCGGCAGGCACCTCCGGAAAGCCCGCGTCGGATACGCCCGACGCCGGCGCAAGTCAAGCCGCAGGGCGGCAGCACGATTGACGCAACCTGGGCTTGTGGCCACAGTCGGCCGGCCGGGCCGGCAGGAGGAGGCCGCAGTCCGGCCACAGTTCACGGGAGGAAATCATCTTGGCCAACCGCCTTCGCTTCGGCATCTTTCTCGCGCCGTTCCACAAGCCCGGCATCAACCCCACCCTGGCGCTGCAGCAGGACCTCGAACTCATTCAGTGGCTCGACCGCTGCGGATATGACGAGGCCTGGATCGGCGAGCATCACTCGGCCGGCTCCGAGATCATCGCCAGCCCCGAGATCTTCATCGCCACCGCCGCCGAGCGCTCGCGCCACATCCGGCTGGGCACCGGGGTCGCCTCGCTGAGCTATCACAACCCGTTGTGGGTGGCCGAACGCATCGTGCTGCTGGACCATCTGACCCGCGGGCGGGTGATGCTGGGGGTCGGCCCCGGCGCGCTGCCGACCGATGCGCGGATGATCGGCATCGACCCTTCGCAGACCCGGCAACTGCTGGAGGAAAGCCTTGGCGTGATCATGCAGCTGCTGACCTCTGACGAACCGGTGACGTTCAGGAACGACCGCTGGGACCTGCGCGAGGCGCGGCTGCATCTGCGGCCCTATTCGAACCCGCTGTTCGATATCGCCACCGCGGCGGTGGCCTCGCCTGCCGGGCCGCGACTTGCCGGGCGGCACGGAGTGGGCATGCTGTCGATCGGCGCCACCAGCGCGGCCGGCTTCGATGCGCTGGCGCTGCACTGGGACGTGATCGAG
Source organism: Paracoccaceae bacterium (assembly GCA_007126375.1). Taxonomy (GTDB): domain Bacteria; phylum Pseudomonadota; class Alphaproteobacteria; order Rhodobacterales; family Rhodobacteraceae; genus Rhodobaculum. The sequence goes on along the minus strand of SLBI01000277.1, from coordinate 10,103 downwards.
GCCGAGGCGAAGGCGCACGGGAAGGCGGTGGACCGGTCGAAATGGCGACTGGTGGGGCTGGTGCATATCGCCGAGACGATGGATCAGGCGATGCGTGACGTGGAATACGGCATCGAGCACTGGTTCCACTATTTCCAGGCAGTGGCGGCCTTCCCGCAGATGGCGGTCCCGGGCAACAACGTGAAGGAGATGATCGAGTTCGTGAACGAGAGCGGCTTCGGCGCGATCGGCACGCCCGACATGGCGGTGAAACAGATCGAGCGCCTGCACGCACAATCGAACGGCGGCTTCGGCGCCTATCTGATGCTGGCGCACAACTGGGCCGACCCGGCGGCGACGCACAAGTCCTACGAACTGATCGCGCGCCATGTGATGCCGCATTTCCAGGGCCACCACCTGCCGACGATGGACGCCGCCGCGCGCGCCGAAAAGCTGCGCCCGGACCTTGCCGCGAAACATGCCCAGGCCGTCGAGGACATGCAGGCGCGCTATCAGTCGGAAGTTGCCGCACGGGCGCACTGAGGCCGGCGCAGGCGCATCGGGCGGTGCTCGCTGCAGTGCAGCGGTTTGACCTCGGGCGTGGGCATCCCTATATCATGGCGCTTGATGAGCGAGCCCATGTCCATATCCGCCCTTCCGGTCCCCTATCGCCGAATCGCCGTCATCGGTGGCGGCGCATGGGGCACCGCCCTTGCCGTGGTGGCGGCGCGGGCCGGACGGGAGGTGGCCCTGTGGATGCGCGACGCGGCGCAGGCGCGGGAGATGGCCGCGACGCGGCGCAACATGCGCCACCTGCGCGATGTCATGCTGCCGCCCTCGCTGACGCCGACCGCCGATCTGGCGGCTGCGCTGGAGCGGGCCGAGGCCGTGTTGCTGGTGACCCCTTCGGTAACCGTGCGTGAGATGTCGGCGCGGCTTGCCGCGGCGGCGGCACCGGGCCTGCCGGTGTTCGTCTGCGCGAAAGGGATCGAGGCGCAGACCGGGCTTCTGATGAGCCAGGTTGTCGAGGCCGAAGCGCCCGGTCGCGCCGTGGGCACCGTCACCGGCCCCACCTTCGCGGCCGAGACCGCCGCGGGGCACCCCACCGCCGTCACCGTCGCCTGTACGTCCGACGCGGAGATGCCGGCCGCCGAACGCGCCGCGGCGCGCATGGCGCTGTCGCTGACCACCGACAGTTTTCGCCCCTACGTCAGCGACGACATGGTCGGTGTCGAGGTCGGCGGCGCGGTCAAGAACGTGATCGCCATCGCCTGCGGTATCCTTGCCGGGGCGGGCTTCGGCGAGAACACCCGCGCGGCGCTGATCACCCGCGGGCTGGACGAGATGAAGGAACTGGCCGTGGGCCTCGGCGGACGGCGCGAGACGGTCACCGGGCTGGGCGGGCTGGGCGATCTGATGCTGACCTGTTCCTCGGCGCAATCGCGCAATTTCTCCTACGGGCGGCAGCGCGGCGCCGGCGTGCCCGACGACCGGGTCTTCGACGGCGCACCGGTGGTGGTGGAGGGGCGCGTCAATGCCGTCACCGTGACCGACCTTGCCCGCCGGCTTGGCCTGGTCATGCCGATCTGCGAGATGGTGCGCGCCATCGTCGCCGAGGACCGGCCGATCGGCGAAGCCTTCGCCGCCTACTGGGCGCGGCCGCTGATGGCCGAGCCGCGCGCGATGGACCTGACCTTTCCCCATCCGGCCGAGGACGCCGCCTCGCGTCGTTTTGGCGAGATGATGCCCTGAGGGCAGTGCATTGCAGGGCCGATCCGCGATGTCGCCCCGGCGGCGCGTGGAGCATTTGCAGGAGCGAGACATGAAGGACGTTACCCCTGCCGACTGGCGCTTCGTTCTGGCGACCGACCTCGATGGAACCTTCCTCGGCGGCACCACGGCGATGCGGCGACGTCTCTACGACTGGATCGAGAGCAACCGCGACCAGGTCGGCCTGATCTACGTCACCGGGCGTGATCCCGAGTTCCTGCCGCTGATCTGGGACAAGGGGGTGCCGGTGCCCGACTATGTCGTGGGCGATGTCGGCACCACCATCGCCGCGGTCGAGGGCCGGCGGATCGCGCCGATCCCGACGCTGGAGGCCGAAATCGCCGAGCGCTGGGGCGATGCCACGTCGCACGTGCGGGCGCTGCTCGACAGCGCCCCCGGCCTGCGGCCGCAGGACACACCGTTTCGCTACCGGATGTCCTACCATTACGATCCCGCCGCCTTCGATCCGGGCGTGATCATGCCGGTGGAGGCGCTGGGGCTCGACGTGCTGATTTCGCACGAGTGTTACCTCGATGTGCTTCCTCGGGGCGTGAGCAAGGGCCCCTCGCTGAAGCGCCTCATGGCGCATCTCGGCGTTGCCGAGGAGGTGATGCTGGTCGCCGGCGACACGCTGAACGATCTCTCCCTGTTCCAGACCGGACTTGCCGGGGCGGTTGTCGGCGGGGCCGAACCCGCGCTCCTCGAGGCCGTGACGGCGCTGCCGCGGGCGCATGTCTGTACGGCGCCCGGTGCCGGCGGCATTCTAGAGGCGATCGCCACCCATCGCCTGCACCCTGAACCCCCGGAGGCTCACCCGTGACCGACACCGCCACGCAGACCGCAACTTCGGCCGGGCCGCAGGTGGAACCGACCACCGGCACGCACCGACGCTCCGACCTCGTTATCGTCTATCACCGCCAGCCCTATGAGGAGGTGGAGGAAGGCGGCCGGACTGTCCTGCGGGAAAACGCCAGCCCCAACGGCATCGTGCCGACGCTGAAGGGCTTCTTCGGCCAGGTCGATCACGCCGCCTGGGTGGCGTGGAAGCATGCTGACGACCCGTCCAACCCCGGCTTCGACCGGGTGATCGAGATCGCCGACAGCTTCGGCACCTATGCGGTCAGTCGCCTGCCGCTGACGCCGGCGCAGGTGACGAGTTTCTATCACGTGACGTCGAAGGAGGCGTTCTGGCCGATCCTTCACGGCTTCAAGGAGACCTACAACTACGATCCGGTGGACTGGCCGACCTTCCGCGAGGTGAACTGGGCCTTTGCCGAGGCCGCCGCAGCCGAGGTGGCGCCGGGCGGTGTGGTCTGGGTGCACGACTACAATCTTTGGCTGGTGCCCGGCTATCTGCGCCGGCTGCGCCCGGATGCGCGGATCGTGTTCTTCCATCACACGCCCTTTCCCGGTGCGGACATGTTCGCCACCCTGCCCTGGCGCGGCGAGATCGTCGAAAGCCTGCTGGCCTGCGATGCGGTGGGGTTCCACATCCCCCGGTATGCCCGCAACTTCACCGCAGTGGCCGAGGCGCAGGCCGGCGCCGAAGTGTCGGAGGAGATCCCCACCCCGGAGGAGATGGCGCCGATGGGCGGCGCGCTCACCGCCCGCCGCCTGCCGCTCGCGCTCGATTACGAGGGGCGGCGCATCCGCGTGCACACCAACCCGGTGGGCGCCAATTTCGGCTATATCGAGAGGCTGGCCGGCACCGACGAGGTCGCCGCCAAGGTCGCCGCGATACGCGAAGACATGGGCGACGGACAGCTGATCCTGTCGGTCTCGCGCACCGACTACACCAAGGGCAACATCGAGCAGCTCGAGACCTTCGAACGGCTGCTGGAGCGGCGCCCCGAACTGCACGGCCGGGTGCGGCTGATGCTGGTCAGCGTCGGCGCCAACCGGGCGATGACCGCCTACGAGGAGGTGCAGCGGCGCATCGAGGAGCTGACCGGCCGGATCAACGGCCGTTTCGGCAGTTTCGAATGGCAGCCGGTGGCGCTGATCTCCACGGTGATCCCGCTGGCCGAACTGGTGGCCTATTACCGTGCTGCCGACATCTGCTCCATCACCCCGCTGGCCGACGGGCTGAACCTCGTGGCCTCGGAATTCTGCGCGGCGCAGGGCGAGGGGGCGAAGGGCGTTCTTGTGCTCAGCGAATTCGCCGGCTGTGCCGTCACCCTTCAGGGTGCGGTGCCGGTCAACCCCTTCTCGCACGCCTCGATGGACCGCGGCCTCGATCAGGCGCTGGACATGGACGCCGAAGAAGCGCTTGGCCGCATGACGGCGCTGCGCCGCTCGGCCCGGCGCTGGGACATCGAGGCCTGGACCCAGCGCGAACTGGCGCTGTTCGCCGATTTGCGCGCCGAGGCGGCAGCCGGCTGACCCCCCCCGCCGCCCCTTGCATCGACCGGCGGGAATTGCTCTCTGGCTCCCGGGGAACAGCCACAGGGAGGGGACGGCGTGACGGAACGGGACGGGGCCAAGGGGTATCTTTCGCGCGCAGGGCTGCAGGTTGCAGGCGAACTGGCCGCATTCGTCGAGGCCGAGGCGCTGCCCGGCACCGGCATCGCCCCGGATCGGTTCTGGGCAGGGCTGGCCGCACTCTTGCGCGACCTCACGCCGAATAATCGCGCATTGCTGGCCGAGCGGGAGGCGCTGCAGGCAAGGATCGACGCCTGGCACCTCGCCCGCCGCGATCAACCGCACGACCACGACGCCTACAAGGCCTTCCTTGAGGAGATCGGCTATCTGCTGCCCGAAGGCGCCGCCTTCGAGATCGACAACGGAACCGTCGATCCCGAGATCGCCACGGTTCCCGGGCCGCAGCTGGTGGTGCCGATCACCAACGCCCGCTACGCGCTGAATGCCGCCAACGCCCGCTGGGGCAGCCTCTATGATGCGCTTTACGGCACCGACACGATGGGCAGCCCGCCCCCGGCCGGCGGTTACGACCGTGGCCGCGGCGCACGCGTGGTGGCGCGGGCGCGGGTGTTCCTCGACGAGGCATTTCCGGTGGCGGGGCTGAGCCACGCCGATGCTCGGCGCTATCATGTCCGGGGCGGCGCCCTGCTGGTGGACGATCACCCGCTGGAGAACCCGGAGAAGTTCACGGGTTTCCGCGGTCATCCCCGCGCGCCCGAGGCGGTGGTGCTCTGCAACAACGGACTGCATGTGGAGCTGGTATTCGACCGCACCCATCCGATCGGCGCGCGCGACCAGGCCGGCCTGGCCGACGTGCGGCTGGAAGCCGCCGTCTCGGCGATCATGGACTGCGAGGACTCGGTCGCCTGCGTCGATGCCGAGGACAAGGTTCTGGCCTATCGCAACTGGCTGGGCCTGATGAAGGGCGACCTGACCGAGAGCTTCGAGAAGGGCGGACGCCGGATCACACGCCGGCTGGAGCGGGACCGCGGCTATACCGCCCCCGACGGCGGCACCGTCACGCTGAAGGGCCGCGCCCTGATGCTGGTGCGCAACGTCGGCCATCTGATGACCAACCCTGCGATCCGCGACGCCGAAGGGCATGAGGTCTTCGAAGGCCTGATGGACGCGGCAATCACCGCACTGGTCGCACTCCATGACCTGCAGAAGACCGACGGGCCGCGCAACTCTCCGGCCGGGGCGGTCTATGTGGTCAAACCGAAGATGCACGGCCCCGACGAGGTGGCCTTTGCCGACGAGACCTTCAGCCGCGTCGAGACAATGCTCGGACTGCCGCGGCACACGGTCAAGCTGGGGGTGATGGACGAGGAGCGACGCACCTCGGTCAACCTGATGGAGTGTATCCGCGCCGCGCGGCACCGGATCTGTTTCATCAACACCGGTTTCCTCGATCGCACCGGCGACGAGATCCACACCTCGATGGAGGCCGGCCCGTTCAGCCGCAAGGACTTCATCAAGCGCAAGTCCTGGATCACCGCCTACGAGAACCGCAATGTCGACATCGGGCTGGAATGCGGCCTGTCGGGGAGGGCGCAGATCGGCAAGGGCATGTGGGCCATGCCCGACCGCATGGCGGCGATGCTGGAGACGAAGATCGAGCACCCCAAGGCCGGCGCAACCTGTGCCTGGGTGCCCTCGCCCACCGCCGCCACCCTGCATGCCTTGCACTATCACAAGGTGGACGTGCTTGCCGTGCAGGCCGGGCTGAAGGCGGGCGGGCGGCGGGCGCATGTCGACGGGTTGCTGGACATCCCGCTGGCCGCCTTCCGCAAATGGTCGCGCGAGCAGATCCTGCGCGAGGTCGAGAACAACGCCCAGGGGATCCTCGGTTACGTGGTGCGCTGGATCGACCAGGGCATCGGCTGCTCCAAGGTGCCCGACATCAACGATGTCGGGCTGATGGAGGATCGCGCCACCTGCCGCATCTCGGCCCAGCACATCGCCAACTGGCTGCACCATGGCGTTGTCAACGAACAGGACGTGCGCGGCGTCATGCGGCGGATGGCCGAGGTGGTCGACCGCCAGAACGCCACGGATCCTGCCTATGCGCCGATGGCCCCGGACTTCGGCGGCATCGCCTTTCAGGCCGCCTGCGATCTGGTATTCGAAGGGCGGATGCAGCCCTCGGGCTATACCGAGCCGGTGCTGCACGCCCGGCGGCTGCAACGCAAGGCGCTCGACGTCTGACATCGCAGGAAGCGACCGGCCGCAGCGACCATCGGCCGGTCTGCTGGGTCATGCTGCGAAATGTCTTTACTTAGCTACCGATTCTGACGCAACAATCAGACCGGCCCGCAAGCGCGCCGGACTTCGGTCGCGCGGAAGCCGTGGAGGGATGGCGCGCTTGAACGCAAGGACAGTCCACAAACCGGCCGCAAGAAGGGGCGTGACAGCCCCCATGGCGCAGGGAGACGGCGCCTGTGCGGTGTCCCGCCGCGCCGATCCGGTCACGGGCCGCCCCTTCAACGGCAACGACCGGGGCCGCACCGCTGCGATCCGCGGCCCGCAGCGCGGTGCGCCCGGGCGTGCCGTCACGACACCATCAGGGAGAAAGGACCAGAAATGACACTGTCCAGACGAGCCTTCGTCGCCGGAGCCTCCGGCCTCGCCGCAGCCAGCGCCCTGCCCGGGCGGGCCCGGGCCCAGACCGTGCTGCGTTACGGCAATGCCTCCAACGAACAGGCGATGACCAACCAGTTCATTGCCGCGCTGGGCCAGGAATTGTCGGACCGCACGAACGGCGCGCTGTCGATCCAGATGCTGCTGGGCATGAGCTCGGAGCAGACCATCGCCGACAGCGTGCCGCTGGGCACGCTCGACATGGCGCTGACCGGCTACACCGGCCTGCCGGAGTTCGATGTCTTCTACACGCCCTATCTGCTCGACAACATCCCGCACGGTGTGCGCGTGGTGCAGGAAACCAGCGTTGGCGAAACCGCTGCCAATGCCCTGCGCGACCGCTACAGCGCCCATCTGATGGGCGTCGGCTCGGCCGGCCCCTTCATGCTCTCGACCAAGGAGCCGGTCGAGTCCTGGGAGGACCTGCGCGGCCGCAAGATCCGTGTGCCCCCGTTCGAATCCTACACCGCCGCGGTGGAGCGCCTTGGCGCGATCCCGACGCCGGTGCCGTTCAACGAGGTATATCTGGCGGTACAGCAGGGCGTCGTGGACGGTCTGGTGACGCTGGTCAACGTGATGGTGGCGAACCGCTTCCTCGAGGTGAGCCCCTATGTCATCACCAACGAGTTCGGCGTCGGTCTCGACAAGGTCTACATCAACGAAGGTGTGTATCAGGGCCTCGACCCCGAACTGCGCCAGGTCCTGGATGACACCTACAACGAGTTGGCGCCGACGCTGATGATCGAACGCGCGATCACCCAGGCGGAACGCGACCTCGACATCTGGCGTGACGAGAACGGCGCGGACAGCGTCATCACGCTGGACGGCGACGAGATCCGCACGCTGATGGAGCCGCTGGGTCGCGAACTGGCCGAAGAAGTGTTCGGGGCGGGCGCCTTCGATATCATCCGCAGCGTGGCCTGACCCTGCAGCTCTCCGGCGGCAGACGCCGCCGGAGAGCTGCGTCGCGCAGCATCCCGGGCGAGAGGGAAGAGCGATTTGCAGGACTCAGAGGGGGCCGGCCCGAAGCCCGGCCGGCTGGTGGATCTTGCCGGCAAGGGCCTGTTCTATCTCGGCGGGCTGATCATGCTGACGATCACCGGGATCGTGATCTACGCCGTGGTGATGCGCTATTACTTCTCTGCACCGCCCCGATGGGGCGAACCGCTGGCCCTTCTGCTGTTTGCCTGGCTGGTGTTCATCGGCGCGGCCCATGCCACGCTGACCGGCGGCAATGTCGCGGTGGAGGTGGTGCTGCGCAGCTTTCCCGGCGGCGTGCAACGTGTCCTGCTGTCGGCATACGCGATCCTCTCCATCGCCTTTCTCGTTGTTGTCGCCTGGAAGGGCATCCCGATGTTCATGCTGGGCTTTCGCAGCAAGATCTTCGGGCTGGGGGTGCCCTCGGTCTATGCTTCGGGCGGGCTGTTCGTCAGCTGCGTCCTGATGGTGCTGGCGCAACTGCGCTGGCTCTGGCTGCATGCCGTGAAAGGTGTGCTGGAAACGTCGAGCGGCGAGGCGAGGACGATCGAATGACCTTTCTCGTGCTCATCCTGGTGATCTTCGTGCTGGTCTTCGCCGGCATGCATGTCGCTTTCGCCATAGGAATCGCCTCGCTCGGCTACATCCTGTTCGACCAGGTGTTCCAGGGCGGCCGCACGCCGCTGGTGATGTTCGCTCAGCAGATGTTCGACGGGGTGAATTCGTTCAGCGTGCTGGCGATCCCGCTCTTTCTCTTCGCCGGGCTGCTGATGTCGGCCTCGGGCATCACCGAACGGTTGATCACCTTCGCTTCGGCGCTGGTGGGGCATCTGCGCGGCGGGTTGGCGCAGGTCGGCGTGCTGTCGAACCTGATGCTCGCCGGAATGTCCGGCTCGGCCATCGCCGATGCCGCGGCGACCTCCACCGTGCTCGTGCCGCAGATGAAGCGTAAGGGCTATCCGGCCGGTTTCTCGGCCGCGGTGATGGCCTCGGCCTCGATGATCGGGCCGATCATTCCACCCTCGATCGCCTTCATCCTGCTGGGCGCAATCATGAACATCTCGGTCGGCCGGCTGTTCATCGCCGGCGTGATCCCCGGGCTGATGATGTTCGTGGCGCTGTTTCTCGTGACATGGTTCATCGCCCGCAAGCGCGGATTTCCGGTCGAACCCAGGGCGCCGCGCGCCATGCTCTGGAGGGCGACCTGGCAGGCGTTGCTGCCCCTCGCAGCGCCGCTGATCGTGGTGCGCAGCATGGTCATCGGCATTGCCACCCCCACCGAGGCGGCGGCGATCCTGGTGGCCTACATGGCGTTCCTCGGCCTCGTGGTCTTCCGCACGCTGACGCTGCTGAGCATCCTGAGGGCGGCGGCGCAGGCGGCAGCGCTGACCGGGGCGATCATGCTGGTGGTGATGGTCGCCAAGATGTTCGGCTACCTCGCCGCGCAGCAGGGTTTCGGCATCATGCTGGCAGGGCTGCTCGGCCATCTGCACGATTACAGCTGGGCGCTGATCATCGGCATCAACGTGATGCTGCTGCTTCTCGGCACCTTCGTGGACATGCTGCCGGTGATGCTGATCCTCGCGCCGATCATCTTTCCGGTGCTGATGGAACTGGGGATGGAGCCGGTCCACATCGGCGTGATGATGGTGATCAACCTCACGCTCGGGCTGCTGACCCCACCGGTGGGTCTGGTGCTGGTGGTGGTCTCGGCCGCCTCGGGGGTCGAGGTGCTGCGCATCTTCCGCGAGCTTCTGCCCTTCTTTCTCGCACTGCTCAGCGTATTGATGCTGGTGGCTTTCGTGCCGGCGATCAGCCTGTGGCTGCCGAACCTCGTCTTCGACAGGTAGCGCGCCGATGCAGTGGGACATCGGCATGCCCAACCTTGGCCATACCGCAGAAAGCGGTGTGGTGCAGGAATGGCACCGGGCGGTGGGCGAGCGCATCGCCAAGGGCGAGATCCTTCTCACCGTCGAGAGCGACAAGGCCGCGGTCGAGGTCGAGGCCCCGGCCACGGGATACCTGCGCTGCATCCTGCATGACGCCGGTGCGGAACTTTCCGTCGGCGCGCCGCTCGCCGTGCTGACAGCAACGCTCGAAGAGGCCTTCGCCCCGCCCGGCAACACTCCGGCGCCGGACATGCCTGCAAGCTCCACCGCGCCGGCCCGACCTGCCTCCACCGGCCCGGAGACCGCACCCGGGCCGGCCGCGCCCCGGGGCCCGCGGCTGCGCAGCACGCCGCTCGCCCGACGGATGATGGCCGAGGCGGGGCTCGACGCCGAAACCGTCCATGCCCGCACCGGCGCGGATCCGAT
>SLBI01000255.1 GCA_007126375.1 Paracoccaceae bacterium | reverse complement strand
GCCTCGACATCGCCAGCTACATCTGGCGCGACGACATGACCGGCCGGCTGCTCGCGCGCGAACTCATGGCCGCGGCCGATCGCGGCGTGCGGGTGCGGCTCCTGCTCGACGACGTGAACGTGCAGGGCTTCGATCCGAAGTTCCGCGCGCTGAACGGTCACCCGGGGATCGAGGTGCGGCTGTTCAATCCGGTGCGCAACCGGCGCACCGCGGTGCGGCGCGGCATCGAGATGCTGCTGATGGCGGTGCGCTTCAACCGCCGGCTGCATGCCAAGCTGTGGATCACCGACGGCCGGGTGGCGATCACCGGCGGGCGCAATGTCGGCGACGATTATTTCGACGTGCCGAACCCGCGCAAGCGCAACGTCCGCGACATGGACATCTGCCTCGCCGGGCCGCTGGCCGAGGAGGCCGCGGCGCTGTTCGACAGCTACTGGAACTCGGACCAGGCCTTGCCGATCGCCGCCTTCTGGCGCGATTACGAGGCCGGGTTGGAGCGGTTCCGCGCCCGGCTGGAGGACAACGCCGCGCTGCCACAGGCGCGGGCGCTGCTGGCCGCGGCGGAGGGGGCGCGGCCGCTGCCCGAGACGCTGCGCTGGGTCCGGGGTGCGCGGCTGGTCGCCGATCCGCCGCAAAAGGCGCTGGCCGCGGAACGCGAGCGCTGGCTGCCGGCGACGCTGCTGCCGGCCATGGCCTCGGCGCGGCGCCGCCTGCGGCTGGTGACGCCCTATTTCGTGCCGGGTCGCGATGGCGTGCAGCAACTGCTCGACATCGCCCGGCGCGGCGTGCGGGTGGAGGTGCTGACCAACTCGCTGGCGGCGATCAACCACACCGTCGTGCACGGCGCCTATCGGCGGTATCGCTGGGGGCTGCTCGCCGAGGGCGTGCGGCTTTTCGAATTCGCCCCGCCCGACCGGGGCGGCCGGCGCGGCGAGATGCTGCATTCCAAGGGGTTCAGCGTCGATGGCCGGCTGGCCTTCATCGGCTCGTTCAACTTCGACCTGCGCTCGGCCTTCCTGAACATCGAGGCCGGGGTGCTGTTCGAGGATGCCGCGCTGGTTGCGGCCTTCGATGCCGAGGTCGACCGCTGCATCGCCGCCGACATGTCGTATGCGCTGGGGCTGGAGGCGGGGCGGCTGAGCTGGGCGCCGGGCCCGAAGGCCGGCGGCGCGCCGATCCTGCACGAGCCCGAGGCGGGCGCGGTGCGCCGTGGCACCTCCTGGGTGATCGGGCATCTGCCGATCCATGCCCAGCTCTGAGGCGCCCCGAGATCACGGAGGCGGGCCGGACAGCCCGCGGGCAATGAAGAAGGGCGGGGAAGCCCCCGCCCTTGTCCGGTCGTCGTCGCGTCGGTGGCGCGGCTGTCGCCTCAGCGCACGAGCGCGAGATTCGTCGCCGACTGCCGGCCGTCACGCCCGGTCTCGAGGTCGAAGGTCACCTTCGCGCCGTCATCGAGGCCGCGCAGGCCCGCACGCTCCACCGCCGAGATGTGGACGAACACGTCCTTCGCGCCGCCGTCGGGCTGGATGAAGCCGAAGCCCTTGGTGGCGTTGAACCATTTCACGGTGCCATTGGCCATCGTGAAGTCTCCTGTCTTGGTCGCTGCCCGCGGTATGCGGCAGCCCGGCGCAGTCAGCAGAAAGATCGAACGCCTCAGGCCGAAGACGGAGATAGCAGTCGATAGTCAGTAACCTTGCGCGCCCAACATGACGCCGGGCGCGCCGGTATGCAAGCCCTTTTGCGCAACGCGGGGCCGGGCTGCCGGCCGCGCCGGTTACTCGATGGTCAGGGTAAGCGGCGCCGAAACCACCGCCGGATCATGCGGCACATGGTTGTGATCGCCGAGCAGCAGCCAGAAATTGTGGGTGCCGGCGGGCAGGTCCAGAGTGACCTCGGTCTGGCCGCCGCCGAAATGCAGGATGTTCTCGGTCGCGGGGATGCTGTCGTTCATGTCGAGGGTGGCCGGATCGACATTGATGAACATGTGGTGGTGCCCGGTGTTGGGCCAGTCCACATCGGCCGGGGCGATGCCCTTGCCGCGCAGGCCGAAGTGGAAGGTCACCGGGCTGGACACGGTGGCTCCTTCGGCGGGGCTGACGAAATACACCTCGGCGCCCTCGGCCGACGGGGTGCGCTCGGCGGCATGGGCGGCGGGGATCATCGGCAGCGTCAGCGCGGCGGCGATCATGGCTTGTCTTATCATGCTGTGTCCTCCCTTGGATCGAGTGCCGGCCCTCCCTGCGGCCGGAGCCTTGGCAGATAGACCGATCCCGCGGGGCGGCCAGCGTCGGGAAGGCTTGCGGCACGATCCGGCGGCGTTAGGATCGCTGCAATCTTCCGCGAGGAGGCCGCAATGGCCCGTGCCGGCCCGATCCGCTGCGCCCTCGGCGCGCTTGCCCTCGGCGCGCTTGCCCTCGGCGCAGCCGGTCCGGTGGGCGCCGACAGTCCGGCCGCGCTGGCCGCCGAGATCGAGGCCCGCCTCGCGGCCCGCGACGGCGCCGGCGCGGTGGCCATGGCGCGGCGGCTGGCCGAGACGGTCGGGCAGGCGGCAGGGCTGGGGGTCGGCTTCGTCACCCTCAGCGAACCGGGGCCGGCGGGCTATGGCCGGTTCGAGGTGCGACAGGGCAATGTCCACGCCCCCGGCGAACCCATCGTGATCTATGCCGAACCCTTCGGCTTCGGCCATGCCGAGGTGGCGCCGGGGCTGTGGTCGATCGATCTCGACGTCGATCTGGACGTGTTCACGCCGCAGGCCGAGCGGGTGGTGCGGCTGCCCGGGGTGATGGTGCTGTCGCAACGCTCGCGCCGCCGGGCGCTGGAACTGGGCGTGCAGATCACCTATCGGCTGACCGCGCCGCCGGGGGCGTATGTCCTCTGGACCACGCTGCGCGACCGGCATGGCGGCGGGCACACCCGGTTCCGCGTCGATGTGGTGGTGGCCGACGACGCACAGGCGCCGCCGGATCAGACGCCCGAGGCGAAACGGCCATAGTCGCCGCCGGCGAACACCAGCGGCGCACCCTCGCGCAGGGTGGCGCGGATCACCCGGCCGACGACGATCACGTGATCGCCGCCGTCATGTTCGGCATGCAGCGCGCAATCGAAGCGTGCCAGCGGATCGGGCAGCAGCGGCACCCCCTCGGGCGAGCGGCCGGCCGGCGTCTCGTCGAACAGCCCGGCGCCGGAGGCGAAGCGGCGCGAGAGCGGGAACTGCTCGCGGCCCAGCACATGGATCGCGAAATGCGGCGCATCGGCGAAATGCACGAAGCGGCGTGAGGCGCGCGACGGGCACCACAGCACCAGCGGCGGATCGAGCGAGACCGAGGCGAAGCTGTTGGCGGTGATGCCCATCGGCCCGTCCGAGGTGGGCACGGTGACCACGGTCACCCCGGTGACGAAGCGGCCGAGCGCCTCCCGCAACAGGGTCGCGGTATCCGGCCCGGGGGTGAAATGCACCGCCTCGTCGTCCTGCACCGCGCTCGCTCCCATCGTCGCATTCTCCCGGCTGTGGCCATGGCGGGTCAGATATCGCCGTTCCGCCGCCCGGCAACCCGCAATCAGCCCTCCATCGCCTCCAGCTCGTCGATGAACCCGGCGATCATGGCGAGGCCCTTGTCCCAGAAGGCCGGATCGGAGGCATCGAGGCCGAACGGCGCGAGCAGCGCCTTGTGATGCTTGGAGCCGCCGGCGCGCAGCATCTCGAAGTATTTCGGCCGGAATTCCGGCCCGCTCTCCTCATAGGCGGCATAGAGCGCGTTCACCAGCCCGTCGCCGAAGGCATAGGCATAGACGTAGAAGGGCGAGTGCACGAAATGCGGGATGTAGGACCAGAAGGTCTCATAGCCCTCCATGAACTCGAAGACGGGACCCAGGCTCTCGGCCTGCACGCTCATCCACAGCGCGTTGATGTCGTCGGGCGTCAACTCGCCCTCGCGGCGCGCGGCATGCAGCTTGCATTCGAAATCGTAGAAGGCGATCTGCCGGACGACGGTGTTGATCATGTCCTCGACCTTGCCGGCCAGCAGGGTCTTGCGCTCGGTCTCGGTCCGGGCGTTGGCCAGCAGGCGGCGGAAGGTCAGCATCTCGCCGAAGACGCTCGCGGTCTCGGCCAGTGTCAGCGGTGTGGCCGAGAGAAGCTCGCCCTGTCCTGCGGCCAGAAGCTGGTGCACGCCATGGCCCAGCTCATGCGCGAGCGTCATCACGTCGCGCGGTTTGCCGAGGTAGTTCAGCATGATGTAGGGGTGCACCTCGGTCACGGTCGGATGCGCGAAGGCGCCCGGCGCCTTGCCCGGCTTCACGCCGGCGTCGATCCAGCCCTTGTCGAAGAAGGGTTCGGCCAGCTTCGCCATTTCCGGGTCGAACTCGGCATAGGCCGACAGCACCGTCTCCTTCGCCTCGTCCCAGCCGATGGTGCGGGGCGGCTCGATCGGCAGCGGCGCGTTGCGGTCCCAGACCTGAAGCCGCTCCAGCCCCAGCCATTTCGCCTTCAGCTTGTAATACCGGTGGCTCAGCCGCGGATAGGCGGCGACGACCGCGTCGCGCAGCGCCTGCACCACTTCGGGCTCGACATGATTGGCAAGGTGCCGGCCATGCTGCGGACTGGGCATCTTGCGCCAGCGGTCCTCGATCTCCTTGTCCTTGGCCAGCGTGTTGTGGACCCGGGCGAACAGGCGCAGATTGTCCTGAAACGTCGCCGCCAGCGCCCGGGCGGCTGCCTCGCGCCTGGGCCGCTCCGGATCGGTCAGCAGGTTCAGGGTCGATTCGAGCGCGAGTGTCTCGCCCTCCACCTCGAACGCCAGCCCCGCCATGGTCTCGTCGAACAGCCGGTTCCACGCGGCGGCGCCGACGGTGGACTGGTCGTGCAGGAACTTCTCCAGCTCGTCGGAAAGCTGGTGCGGCCGCATCGCCCGCATCCGGTCGAACACCGGCTTGTAGCGGCCGAGCTGGGGGTCGGCGAACAGCGCCGCATAGGCGGCATCGTCGATCCGGTTGACCTCCAGCCGGAAGAACACCAGCGGCGTGGTGTAGGCGGTGATCCGGTCCTGCGCATCGGCCATCGCCTTGGCCCGCGCCGGGTCCAGCGTGTTCTGGTAATAGCGCAGCCCGACATAGGACATCACCCGCCCGGCCACGGTGTCGATCCGCTCGTAGCGCTGCACGCAGGCGAGGAAACCGGCGGCGTCGAGCCCGGCGAGCCTTTCCTCGTACTCGGCGGCGAAGCCGGCGCATTCGGTTTCCAGCCAGGCCATGTCGCGGGCGAATTCCGGCGCGTCCGGCGCGCTGTAGAGATCGCCCAGATCCCATTCCGGCAGGTCGCCGAAGCCTCCGGCCGAGGCGTTCGCGTCGAATACGGGCTGTTTCATCGGGCGCTCCGGGCTGCGGGGAATTTCCGCAGGGATAGGCAAGCGCCGGGCCGAGGGCAAGGGCGCAGGGCGGGCGGCGCCGGACAGGGGCGCTCAACCGAGCGTGACCGCGGATCGGGGCGCCGCGGTTTGACATCGCCGGCGCCGTGCTAGGCTCAAGTGGCGGACCCAAGGAACTGGAGGCCCCCATGCAGAGCTTGCGTGCAACGCTTGCCGCCGCCGTTTTCCTCGCGACCCCGGCGCTGGCGCAGGAGTACGAGACCGAAATCCTTGCGGAGGGGCTCGACCGGCCCTGGGGCATGACCTTCCTGCCGGGCAGCGGTGATCTGCTGATCACCGGCAAGACCGGGCGGCTGATGCTGTGGCAGGCGGGAACGGGCGAGATGGTCGCCGTGTCCGGCGCGCCGGAGGTGGACAGCCGGAGGCAGGGCGGCCTGCTCGATGTCGCCGCCGCCCCGGACTTCGCCGAAACCGGCACCGTCTACCTCACCTGGTCGGCCGCGGTGGAAGGCCGCCGCACCACAACCCATCTCGGCCGCGCCCGCTTCGATCCGCAGGCGCAGGCGCTGAGCGATCTGCAGGTGTTGTTCCGCGTCAGCCCGGCGCTGGACAGCCAGGCGCATTACGGCTCGCGCATCGTGATCCGGGACGGTCATCTGTTCGTCGGCTTCGGCGACCGCAATCGCAAGGACTTCGGCCCCGACCACATCGCCCAGGATCTCTCCAGCGAGAACGGCACGGTGATCCGGCTGACGCTGGACGGCGCGGTGCCGGCCGACAATCCCTTCGTCGGCGTGGACGGCGCGGCCCCGGCGATCTGGTCCTACGGGCACCGCAACATCCAGGCGATGGCGGTGCATCCCGAAACCGGCGCGCTGTGGCTGGCCGAACATGGCGAGGCCGGCGGCGACGAGATCAACGTGGTCGAGCGCGGCGGCAACTACGGCTGGCCGCTCGCCGCCTTCGGGGTGGATTACCGCACCGGCCAGCCCTTTGCCGAGCCGCACCGCGAGGGCGACGGCTTCGTCGCGCCGGTGTTCCACTGGCCGCCGGGCCGGGACGATCATTTCCCGCCTTCCGGCATGGCCTGGTATGACGGCGATGCCTTCCCCGACTGGCAGGGGCACCTGTTGATCGGCGGGCTCTACCAGCGCTATCTCGGCCTTTTCGCGGTGGCAGGGCAGGATGTCTCGGCGCCGGTCCGGCTGCTGGAGGGACGCGGATGGCGCATCCGCGACGTGGCGGTCGGCCCGGATGACGGTTTCGTCTATGTGCTCGCCGACGGCGAGAACGCGCCCCTGCTGCGCCT
>SLBI01000211.1 GCA_007126375.1 Paracoccaceae bacterium | reverse complement strand
CGCGCGCCCTCGAGCGGCCTGCTGTCGCCGTATTCCTCCCGCAGCGCCATCAGCCCGGGCATTTCGGTCTCGGCGATGGCGATCTCCTTGCGGCCGTAGTCGGCCAGCGTGATATCCTTGATTGCGCTGTCATCGGGGTTGAACCGTTCTGGCTTGTTCATGCCTACCTCGTCAGTCCTGTGCCCGCTCGCGGGCAATGATGTTGCGTATGGCGGCGCGTGACCCGCCATCGTATTCAGTGTGGCCCGGGATGTCGGCCGCATGCAGCGCGGTCTGGTCAGACCCTGCAAAGACGCTGCACCGGCGGGTCACTCCGCCGCGCGGGTAGCGCCGAAGTGGCCCGCGAGTTCCGCGGCCAGATCCGTGCGTTCCCAGGAAAAGCCACCACCGTCGGTGGGCGCGCGACCGAAATGACCGTAGGCCGCAGTCGGCGCATAGATCGGCCGCAAGAGCCCGAGATGCTCGCGGATGCCGCGTGGGGTCAGGCGCACCATCTCGCGCAGCGTCCGAGCCAGCTTGTCGGTATCGACCCGCGCCGTGCCCGCGGTCTCGATATAAAGGGCGACAGGTTCCGGTACGCCGATGGCATAGGCAAGCTGGATCTGACATCTGTCGGCCAGCCCCGCGGCCACGACATTCTTGGCCAGATACCGCGCGACATAGGCGGCGGAGCGGTCAACCTTGCTCGGGTCCTTGCCCGAAAATGCGCCGCCCCCGTGCAGGGCCGCACCGCCATAGGTGTCGACAATGATCTTGCGCCCGGTCAGCCCGGCATCGCCATCGGGGCCGCCGATCACGAACTTGCCGGTCGGGTTCACGATCAGTTTCTCCTCGGGCAGGTGCCAGCCTGCCGGAAAGGCGCGCTCGATGTACGGGCGGACCAGTTCGCGCACCCGTGCCTGGCCAATCCCTTCGGCGTGCTGCGTGGACACCACGACCGTATCGAGCCCCACGGGTCGGCCGTCCCGATAAGTGAGGGTGACCTGGCTCTTGGCGTCGGGGCCGAACTCGGCCACCTTGCCGGATTTGCGGTCCTCGGCCATCAGGCGCAGGATGCGATGGGCAAACTGGATCGGCGCCGGCATCAGCGCATCGGTTTCATTGCAGGCGAAACCGAACATGATGCCCTGATCGCCGGCGCCTTCCTCGCCCTTGTCGCCCTCATCCACGCCCTGCGCGATATCGGCCGATTGCTCATGCAGCAGGTTTTCGACCGCGCAGGTCTTCCAGGAGAAGCCTTTCTGTTCATAGCCGATCTCACGGATGGCGTTTCGGGCCAGCTCTTCGACATGCTGGCGCACCTCGCCGGGACCGCGGACCTCGCCAGCGATCACCACGCGATCGGTGGTGGCAAGCGTCTCGCACGCCACGCGCGATTGCGGATCGGCCTGAAGATAGGCGTCGAGGATGGTGTCGGAAATCCGGTCGCACACCTTGTCCGGATGGCCCTCCGAGACCGATTCGCTGGTAAAGAGCCAAGTCTTGCCGGGCATGTAACTCCTCCTGTCCTGTTGCTTGGTGCCTGATCCTTCAGGCAATCTTGCGCTCGAGCTCAGGGCTGGCGCGTTCTGGCGTGTAGCTCAGGCTGGGTTGCAGCCAGGTCTCGACTTCGGGCACCGACATGCCCCTGCGGGCCGCGTAATCCGCCACCTGGTCGCGGCCGATCCGGCCCACGCCGAAATAGCTGGCCTCGGGGTGCGCGAAATAGAGGCCCGAGACCGCCGCGGCAGGCCACATCGCGTAGGATTCGGTGAGCGTGAGCCCGGTGTGGCGCGGGGCGTCGAGCATCTCGAACAGCGTCCCCTTTTCAGTGTGATCGGGGCAGGCCGGGTAGCCCGCCGCCGGGCGGATGCCGCGATAGGCCTCGGCGATCAGCTCCTCGTTGGTAAGCCGCTCCTCGGGCGCGAACCCCCAGAGCGAGCGGCGCACGCGCTCGTGCAGCGCCTCGGCGAAGGCCTCGGCCAGCCGGTCGCCCAGGGCCTGCACGAGGATCGCGTCATAGTCATTGCCCTCGGCCTTCATCTGCGCGGCGATGCTGTGCACTTCGCGGCCGGCCGTCACGGCAAAGCCACCGATCCAGTCGGGCGTGCCCTCGGGCGCAATGAAATCGGCCAGGCACAGCGCTGCCCGGTCACCCGACTTGCTGCCCTGCTGGCGCAGCATGGGCAGGCGGTGCCAGACGCGGCGGCGCGCCTCATCGGTCCAGACCAGTATGTCATCGCCATCGCTGTTGGCGGGCCACAGCCCCACCACGCCGCGACAGGTGAACCAGTTTTCTGCCTCGATCCGGTCGAGCATGGTCTGGGCGGCGTCGAACAGCTCGCGCGCGGTCGCGCCCTTGACTGGATCCTCCAGGATCTGGGGATACCGGCCCTTCATCTCCCATGTGGAGAAAAACGGCGTCCAGTCGATGTAATCGCGCAATGCGGCGGGATGCATGTCGTCGATGACAGTCAGCCCCGGGGTCTGGGGCGCGGCCGGAGTGTAACTTTCCCAACCGCCGTCAAAGGCCCTGGCGCGGGCCTCGGCCAGCGGCGTGGTCGGGCGCTCGAGCGTCTGTGCGTTGCCGCTGCGCATCCGGTCGTATTCCCGGGCAATCCCGTCGATGTAATCGCGCCGCGCGGTCTTCGACAAAAGCTTCGAGACCACGCCCACCGCTTTCGACGCATCCTCGACATAGATCGCGCCGTGCTCGTATTCCGGCGCGATCTTCAGCGCCGTGTGCTTCTTCGATGTCGTCGCGCCGCCGATCAGCAGCGGGATGTCGAAACCCTGCCGGGTCATTTCCGCCGCGACATCCACCATCCGGTCGAGCGATGGGGTGATCAGCCCCGACAGCCCGATGATGTCGACCTTTTCCTCGCGCGCGCGGCGCAGGATATCCTCGGTCGGGACCATCACGCCCAGATCGACCACATCGTAATTGTTGCACTGCAGCACGACGCCCACGATATTCTTGCCGATATCGTGCACATCGCCCTTCACCGTGGCCATCAGCACCTTGCCCTTGGCCGAGGTGTCGCCGGAGCGGCGCTTTTCCTCCTCCATATAGGGCAGCAGATGGGCCACGGCGGCCTTCATCACGCGGGCGGACTTGACCACCTGCGGCAGGAACATCTTGCCCGCGCCGAACAGATCGCCGACGACATTCATGCCGTCCATCAGCGGCCCCTCGATCACATCGAGGGGCTTGTCGGCGCGCTGGCGGCATTCCTCGGTGTCGTCGACGACGTAATCGACGATGCCGTGGACCAGCGCGTGTTCCAGCCGTTTCTCGACCGGCTGTTCGCGCCACTTGGGGTCCGAGACCTGCGTCGCCGCGCCCGAGCCGCGATACTTGTCGGCAATCGCCAGCAGGCGGTCAGTGGCGTCCTCGCGGCGGTTGAACAGCACATCCTCGACATGGTCGCGCAACTCATCGGGGATGTCGTCATAGACCGTGATCTGCCCGGCGTTGACGATGGCCATGTCCATGCCCAGCGGGATCGCGTGATAGAGGAAACACGAATGCATCGCCTCGCGCACCGGGTCATTGCCGCGGAAGCTGAAGGAAAGGTTCGACAGCCCGCCCGAGATATGGGCATGCGGCATCTCGGCCTTGATCAGCTTGATCGCGTCGAAGAAGGCGTTGGCATAGTCATTGTGCTCAGCGATCCCCGTCGCCACCGCAAAGATGTTGGGATCAAAAATGATATCCCAGGGCGCGAACCCCGCCTTTTGCGTCAGCAGATCATGCGAGCGCTTGCTGATCTCGAACTTGTGCTGCGCGGTCTCGGCCTGCCCGTTCTCGTCAAAGGCCATCACCACCACTGCGGCGCCGTGGCGGCGGCAGATGCGGGCCTGTTCGAGAAACTCGGCCTCGCCTTCCTTGAGCGAGATCGAATTGACGATGGACCTGCCTTGCGCGCATTTCAGTCCGGCCTCGATGATCTCGAATTTCGAGCTGTCGATCATCACCGGCACGCGGCTGATATCGGGCTCGGCGGCGATCAGGTTCAGGAAATCCACCATCGCGGCCTTGCCGTCCAGCAGCCCCTCATCCATGTTCACATCGATGATCTGCGCACCGTTCTCGACCTGCTGGCGCGCGACCTCGACCGCGGCGTCGTAATCGCCGTTCAGGATCAGCTTCTTGAAACGGGCCGAGCCGGTGACATTGGTGCGCTCGCCGATATTGATGAAGTTGCTGACGCCGGTCATGCAGCCTCTCCGCCCGGGGTGCCCGTGCCAGCGGCCTCGAACATTTCCAGCCCGGACAGGCGCATCCGCCGCGCCGGGGGCTGCGCCTTGCGCGGGGCCTTGCCCGCGACCGCGCGGGCGATGGCGGCGATGTGCTCGGGCGTGGTGCCGCAGCAGCCGCCGACAATGTTGACCAGCCCGGCCTCGGCCCATTCGCCCAGATGGCCCGCCGTCTCATGCGGCTGTTCGTCATAGCCGCCCATCTCGTTGGGCAGGCCGGCGTTGGGATAGGCGCTGACACGGGTTTCGGCCAGCCCGGCGATGGCGCGGATATGCGCGCGCATCTCCTCGGCGCCAAGCGCGCAGTTCAGGCCGATGGAAAACGGGTTGGCATGCATCATCGAGACATAGAACGCCTCGGGCGTCTGCCCGGTCAGGGTGCGGCCCGACCGATCAGTGATGGTGCCCGAGATCATCAGCGGCGGCACGTCCAGCCCCTTGTCGTGCAGACTGTCGATGGCATAGAGCGCAGCCTTGGCGTTCAGCGTGTCGAAGATCGTCTCGACCAGCAGCAGATCGGCCCCGGCCTCGATCAATGCACGCGCTGCCTCGCCATAGGCGGCGGCCAGATCGTCGAAGCCGATCCTGCGAAACCCTGGATTGTTCACATCGGGGCTGATGCTGGCCGTCTGGTTCGTGGGGCCGATCCCGCCTGCGACCCAGCGCGGACGGTCCGGCGTTGCGGCCGCCTCGGCGGCCTCGCGGGCGAGGCGCACACTCTCGGCATTCATCTCGGCCACGAGGCTTTGCATGCCGTAATCCGCCTGCGAGATCGCATTGGCGTTGAAGGTGTTGGTGCACAGGATGTCGGCGCCGGCCGCGGCAAAATCCTCGTGGATCTGGCGGATCATCTGCGGCTGCGTCAGGCTGAGCAGTTCGTTGTTGCCGCCCACGTCCTGCGGATGATCGGCGAAACGGGTGCCGCGATAGATGGCCTCATCCGGCTTCGATTGCTGGATCATCGTCCCCATGGCCCCGTCCAGAACCAGAATCCGGCGGGCGGCATGTTCGGCAATGTCGTGATCGGTCATCAATTCATCCTCAAGCGGCAGCCTCTGCCGGTATCGGTGGCGTCGCCCCCAGTGCGCGGCACAGCGCCAGCGGGACCGACGGTTGGTTCAGCGCGTAGATATGCAGCGTGCTCAGCCCCTCGGCCATCAGCCGGCGGCATTGCTGCGTGGCAAGCGCGGTCGCCACCATGGCGCGCATGTCGGGCGCCTCGTCGAGCCCTTGGAACATTTCCTCCAGCCATCGCGGGACGCATGCACCGCAGCCTTCGGAAAACCGCCGAAGCTTGCCGAAATGCGCCACGGGCATGATGCCGGGAATGATCGGCGCCTCGATCCCGGCGCTGCGGGCGCGATCCACGAAGCGCAGCACCGTGTCGGTATCAAAGCAGTATTGCGTGATCGCCCGCGTCGCGCCGGCGTCGAGCTTGCGCTTGAGGTGGTCGAGATCGGCCTGGGCGCTCGTGGCTTCGGGGTGCACCTCGGGGTAGGCGGCCACTGATATGTCGAAATCCGCGACCCGCCGCAGCCCTGCGACCAGCTCGGCCGCATCGGCATACCCGTCCGGGTGCAGACGGTCACCCGCAGGCAGGTCGCCACGCAGCGCGACGATCCTGTGGATCCCGGCGTCCCAGAGTGCTTCGGCCTGCCGGTCGATCTCGGTGTGGCTGGCGCCCACGCAGGTCAGGTGATGCGCCACGGGCACGCCCGTCTGCTGCGCCAGCATTGCCACCACACGCGCGGTCCGGTCGCGGGTGCTGCCACCGGCCCCGTAGGTGACCGAGAAGTACTCCGGCCCCACCGTTCGCAACTGCCGGGCGACCTCGGACAGCCGCGCGATGCCGGCTTCGGTCTTTGGCGGGAACAGCTCGAACGAGACGCACAGATCCTGTGTCATGGGAGGCTCCAGCAATGTCGGATCTGGCCCGCGCTCAGCGCAGGGGTTTGCGGAACAGTTGAATGCCCCAGCACAGTTGCCCGGCATCCGCCGCCTTGACCCAGTTCTCGAGTCCCAGCGTCATCTTGTCGAGGTATTCGGCCGTGCAGCCAGAATCGCGCAGCTTGTCGTAATTGGCCAGCAATTCCTGGCGCACGCGATCGTAATGGGTGCGCAGATCCTCGGTCGCCTCCTCCTGCTCTACCACCTCGAAGCCCAGCGCCATGGCCGTGTCGCGGTAGAATCCGGGGCTGCCAAGGCTGTTGAGCTGGAGCCGGTCATAAACGGGCTTGAGCGCGCCTGCATCGGCCGTATCGGACTGCATCGGATCGGTGAAGATCAGATGCCCGCCGGGCTTCAGCACGCGCCAGGCTTCGGACAGTACGCCCGAACGCTGGTCGGAGTGCAGGAACGCATCCTGGCTCCAGACCACATCGAAGCCGTGATCGGGTTCGGGCACATCCTCGAAGACACCGTGCCGGACCGAAATGCGGTCGGTCAGCTTGGCCGTGCGGATCTTGTTCTGGTTGTATTCGTTCTGGGTCTCGGAAATGTTCAGGCACACGGCGCTGCATCCCGTTCTGGCCACCAGCCGGCGCATCGCACCGCCGTAGCCTGCGCCAAGATCGAGCACCCGCGCCTCGGCGCCCAGCTCTGGCAGCCGGTCGATCATCGCATCAATCGAGCGGTCGGACGCCGTGCGGATGTCGCGTGTGTCGGAATAGCGCCCGATATGCAGATCTTCTCCCCCCCAGATCGTGGAATAGAAGGTATCGGCGTCGTCGCTGTCGTAATAACTCTCCGTGACGTTGCGGATGTCGTCGGCCGCATCGTCCGAGCCCTTGCCCCAGCGCATGATCTGAAGCGCCGATTTCTCTGCCACATGGATGAAGAAATCCGGATCATCCTCGGCATAGGTTTCCTGAAAGTCTCCATAGGTGCGCACACGCTCGAACCCGGCCTCGGACAGCAGGCGCCGTATGTAGTTCTTGCGGATCGGGCACAGGTTGAGCGTGTAGTCCGACCCGTCCGGGAAGGAATACTTCATCCGCACCAGCCCGTCATCGATATGCTCGGGCTCGGCCGACACCTGATCGCCGCAATAGTAGTACTTGTGCTTTGAAGAAAAACCCTGATCGAGCATCGCGTCGTAATTGCGCTGATCGAGAATCAGGATGCCGTCATGCTTGAGCGCAGCATAGAACTCCGCCAGTGCGCGGCGCCGGTCGCTTTCCTTGTAGAGATGGGTGAAAGAGTTGCCCAGGCAGATGATCGCATCATACTTCCCATGGATGTCGCGGTTCAGCCAGCGCCAGTCGGCCTGCGCCGTTTTCAGGATGAGGCCGCGGGCCCGCCCGTTCTGAAACGCCTTTGCAACCATCGTCGCCGAGCCGTCCGAGGCCGTGACATCAAACCCGGCCTCGGTCAGCCTTACCGAATGAAACCCTGTCCCGCAGGCCACATCCAGCACGCGCTCCCTACCGCGGGCCCGCAGAATATCGATGAAGAACTGGCCCTCGCTTTCCGCCCGACCGCGCCAGTCGATCAGCTCGTCCCACTTGTCCACAAAGGACATGACATATTCCTTGCGGTAGTGATCGGTGTCACGATCCGCGAGCGGGTCTTCGCCATAAACCTGGGTGTTCAGCGTCAATTCCGCGTTCTGGGCGGCCATCTGTGTCACTCCTTGCCCTGAGCGGGTCGCACGGATCGAGGCCGCGCAAAACGCGACTGCAGGCGCGCCATCCCGCGCCTGTGTGCACCCGTCACTCTCTGTGCTTGCAGGATCGCCGCGTGCGGGCGTCCCGTGCGCCGAACGGCCCGTATCCCAGGCCTTGTCAAACGGCTATGTTGTCACAACGCAGAGCTACCTGCTTTCGCTTGCAACGTGGAGGCGAGGTTACGAATCTATCTTGAGATTGCAACCCTTCTGTCCGGAAAAACTGGCCAGACACGCGAAAGACGGTCAGGCCCGGAGTGGATCGCCGCTTCGCGAGGCGGCACGGCGCCTGGGAAAAAAGCAAGATATTTCAGACATGTGTTCATGGCAGTGCGGACGTTTTCATCATCGATCCCGCACGTCTGGAAAGGAGCCATGGTTGAGCCCGGGTGATGCGGCTCCGTCAGGCGGCGCGGCTTTCGACGGCGTCGCGGTGGACGACGCCGTCGGTGAACGTGACGCCTGCGCCCGCCATCGTGACAGCGTCCCTTCCGAGATGCCCTCTTCCCGCGACAGCTGCCCAAGCGGCATGTTGCGCAGCGGCAGCATCTTCGCGATCACCGACGCCTTGCGTTCCGTCGACTACGCCACAACACGGTTCAGTGGGTCCAGGCGCCGCGCCGATCGGTGGCGAAATTCTCGCCATAGCCACGCGGGCGGATGTTGGGACGGCGCGATTTCGGCTCCAGCACGACATGGTCGATGCCTTTTTCGCGGGCATAGGCCTCGGCCGCCTCGCGGGTATCGAAATGCAACCGGACCTGCGAATTCATGTCGTGCGAACTGGTCCAGCCCATCAGCGGGTCGACCTCGCGCGGCGCTTCGGGCGAGAATTCGAGCAGCCACTCGCGCGTGCGGGCGGTCCCGGACTGCGTGGCGGTACGGGCTGGACGATAGATGCGGGCGCGCATGCGAACTCTCCTCGACTCCCTGAACCTATTAGCGCGGGCGGGGCCTTCGGCGCAATCGGCCAGGGCCGCGCCGCGGCGACGCATCGGACACCGGAGCCCCATGCGCTTCGGCCCGAGCGCCCGGATCAGGGGGGCCGAAGTGTACCCGCGGCGTGCCGGCCCTTGAGTTCCGACAGATAGTCCACCCATCGGCGCGGATCGCTGCGCATCGCTGCCGCCTCACGACCACGGCGCGCCATCGCGGCACTGCCCGCACGGTCCTCGACCATTGCCGCAAGCGCCGCAGCAAGTGCTGCCGGATCGCCCGGCTCCACAAGCCGCGCGGTGGTGCCGTCGGTGACATAGTCGGAAATGCCCACGGAGCGGCTGAGCACCAGCGGTATTCCCAACAGCTGCGCGCCCACCAGCGTCACATGCCCGCACGCCGTCTCGGCGGTGCGCAGCGGGATCGCCATGCCGAGGCTTTGCTGCGCGACCGCCCAGGTCTGCGGCGCCGGCAGATCGACGTGCACCGTGACATTGGCCGGAAAATCGATGCCCGCGACGCTGTAGGATCGCCCGACCACCACCATGTGCAATCCTGGCTGCTTCCGCATCGCTTCGGCGAGGCTGCGATAGTCCCGCCCCTCGCCGCCGATGGCACAGAGATAGGGCGCCGCCGGCATCCCGGCGGGCAGGTCCGGTCCGGCCACCGGCGGCTCCATCGCCCATGGCAGGAACCGGAAACGCGCGGGATCCATGCCGAAGCGCTCGGCATAGAGCGCACGCTCGAACTGCGAATAGACCACGAACTCCGTGATCCCGGCAAAGGCATCGCGCATCATCCGGTGCCGCACTCCACCCGGCAGGGTGGTGAAGTTGAACGAGAAGGCGATCTGTGGCACCTCCGGACACAGGCGGCGCCTCAGCAGCCCTGCGGCCATTGTCATCCCCGGCAGATGCGTGACGATCACGCTCTCCTCCGGCCGCTCGCGCGCCACGGCGCAGATCCGGGCTGCGGCGCGCCACCGCGCCAGAGAGGGCCGGCGCACGAGGCGCTCGACCATGTTTGCAGGGCGCCCCGAGACATGACGCCAGCGGATCTCCGGATCATCGCAGGCGGGCTCCAGAAACCGCCAGTCCGGCGGCATCAGATCGCTTGAGTTGACGACTAGCATCGGACCTGCGCTCCCCGCCGCGCTGCGGCGCGGGCCAGCCTAGCCCGCCGCCTTGCGCGCCACAACCGCCGCAGCCGCATCGCAGCCCGGCGGGCCCACCCTCGCCTCCTTGAACGCGGCGCGCTAAGCTCCACCTGCGACAGCGGAGGGAGATCCATGCCAGACAGCCCGCCCGAACAGCTTCGCGACCGACCGCCGGGCGCCCAAAGCACCCGCCAGAAGCTGGAAGGCGGGCGGCGCTTCGTCATGCAGTCGGAATTCCAGCCGGCCGGCGACCAACCCCACGCCATCGCCGAACTGTCCGGCGCGATCATCTCCGGCGAGCGCAATCAGGTGCTGCTTGGCGCGACCGGCACCGGCAAGACCTTCACCATGGCCAAGGTGATCGAGGAAACCCAGCGCCCGGCGATCATTCTCGCGCCGAACAAGACGCTCGCCGCGCAGCTCTACGGCGAATTCAAGGGTTTCTTCCCCGACAACGCCGTGGAGTATTTCGTCAGCTACTACGACTACTACCAGCCCGAAGCCTATGTGCCGCGCACCGACACCTATATCGAGAAGGAATCCCAGATCAACGAGCAGATCGACCGCATGCGCCATTCCGCGACGCGGGCGCTGCTGGAGCGCGACGACGTCATCATCGTCGCCTCGGTCTCCTGCATCTACGGCATCGGTTCGGTCGAGACCTATTCGGCAATGACCCAGGATCTGGTCGCGGGGCAGGTCTACGACGTGCGCAAGGTCGTGGCCGAACTCGTCGCGCAGCAATACCGGCGCAACGACATGGCCTTCCAGCGCGGCAGCTTCCGTCTGCGCGGCGACGTGCTGGAACTGTGGCCCGCCCACCTCGAAGACCGCGCCTGGCGGTTCAGCTTCTTCGGCGACGAACTCGAATCCATGGTCGAATTCGATCCGCTGACCGGCGAGCGCACCGATCGTATGGAAAGGATCCGCATCTACGCCAACTCGCATTACGTCACTCCCCGCCCGACGCTGCAGCAGGCCATACGGGGCATCCGCGAGGAGTTGCGCCAGCGCCTCAAGCAGCTCGAATCCGAGGGCAAGCTGCTGGAGGCGCAGCGCCTCGAACAACGCACCCAGTTCGACCTCGAAATGCTGGAGGCGACCGGCGTCTGCAACGGCATCGAGAACTATTCGCGCTATCTGACAGGGCGCGCGCCGGGCGAGCCGCCGCCGACGCTGTTCGAGTTCATCCCCGACAACGCCATCGTCTTTGCCGACGAGAGCCATGTCAGCGTGCCGCAGATCGGCGGGATGTATCGCGGCGACTTCCGGCGCAAGTTCACTCTGGCCGAACACGGGTTCCGCCTGCCCTCCTGCACGGACAACCGGCCGCTGAAGTTCGAGGAATGGGACGCGATGCGCCCGCAGTCTGTCTTCGTCTCGGCCACCCCGGCAGCCTGGGAGCTGGAACAGGCCGGCGGCGTCTTCGTCGAGCAGGTTATCCGCCCCACCGGTCTCGTCGATCCCAGGATCGAGATACGCCCGGTGGCAATGCAGGTGGATGATCTGCTCGACGAGGTGCGCCGTGTCGCCGCCGCAGGCATGCGCGTCCTCGTCACCGTGCTGACCAAGCGCATGGCCGAGGATCTGACCGAATACCTGCACGAGCAGGGCGTGCGGGTGCGCTACATGCACTCCGACATCGACACCATCGAGCGCATCGAGATCCTGCGCGACCTGCGGCTGGGGGCCTTCGACGTGCTGGTGGGCATCAACCTGCTGCGCGAGGGGCTCGACATTCCCGAATGCGGTCTGGTGGCGATCCTCGACGCCGACAAGGAGGGGTTCCTGCGCTCCGAGACCTCGCTGATCCAGACAACCGGGCGCGCGGCGCGCAACGTCGAAGGGCGCGTGATCATGTATGCCGACCGCATCACCGGCTCGATGCAGCGCGCCATCTCCGAAACGGAGCGGCGCCGCGCCAAGCAGATCGCGTGGAACGAGGCCCATGGGATAACGCCGCAGACCGTGCGCAAGAATGTCGAGGATGTGCTCGCCGGGCTGTGGCAGGGCGACACCGACATGGCACGTGTCACAGCCCGTGTCGACAAACCGCTGGTCGGCGCGAACCTCGCTGCGCATCTGGACGGATTGCGCACGGAGATGCGCAAGGCGGCCGAGAACCTGGAATTCGAGGAAGCCGCGCGTCTGCGCGACGAGATCCGCCGCCTGGAAGCGGTGGATCTGGCCATCAGCGACGATCCGCTCACGCGCCAATCGGCCGTGGCCGATGCGGCCGAAGCCGCGGTGAAGGTCGCAGGCCGCTCCACGGCGGGGCGCGCAGGGCAGCGGCGCGGTCCACGGCGCCGGACCCGCTGATCCTGAGCCTGGTGAGGTCCCCCCGGAACTGCAAGACCGTATGTCCTTCCGGGGCTGGCCTGTGACGGGGTGGTTCGCCCTGCACTGGCAGCTTTCAACGAGGGTTGCTCGGAGGAGCAGAGCCTCAAGCCAGGAGGGCGAACCGTGGTCGAGGATGGCGAACTCTTCATCGGATTGGACGTCTCGAAGGACAGCCACGGTCGCTGTCGCTGAGGGCGGGCGTCCCAAGTTCGACAGCAAAACCGCTAAGTGATTGAGTCCGTTATGGCGGGATTTGCCATTTTGTGACTACGCGGGCGCTGTCAGGCGGGTTTGGGCAGGCTCAGGATGTCGAAGAGCTCAAGTTGTTCGGGGGGTGTGGAGGACAGGCCGATGTTCTACTCCGGGCCTAGGCACTTCGATCCCACCGTGCCGGACGCATGGGAGGCGAACCCGTGGGTCTGCGCCGGAACGAACACGGGGTGAACAGTGAATGTCGGAACCCGCGCCGGAACCGCACCCCATGAACCCTGCCAAGTGTTTGAGGCGAGTGGGGGAATCGAACCCCCGTGCACGGATTTGCAATCCGCTGCGTAACCACTCCGCCAACTCGCCTTCACACTTCCCTAGGCAGCGTGGGGTGAGGCGTCAAGGTGCTATCGGCCCCGTCGCGGCGGGCCGGACCTCCCATGCCGTGGCATAGCGGAACTCCTCGAGGTTGGGAGTGCCGCCGATCCGATCCACCACGGCGAAGAGGCCGGGGGCGGACAGCGGCGTCAGTACTCCATGCCATACGCCGCGCAGCAGGTTGATGCCCTGTCCGGGTGCTGTCAGGAAGGCACGCGGCGGGCCCGGTATGCCGCCGTCGTCCGGCGCGACGATCACGAGAAAGGGCGATGCGGTCATCGGTATGAAGGCCTGGCTGCCGTCCGGGTGACGCTCCACCAGGTCGAACGCGTAGGGCAGGGCGCGCGGGCGTGCGTCGAAGATCGAGATGCCGGCACGGCCGTCCGGGCCGAAGTCAAGCCGTGCACGGTCATGGAATCGCCCGCAGAGCCCCGCGTTTATCCTCCGGTCGGCTGGCCCGTCGGCCTCCAGCACGTCCCCGAACGCCTCGAAGGCGGCGGCGGTCAGGGGTTCGGTGAGCAATGGCATCATCGGCTTTCGGCTTCCCTGTCATGGTCCGACAGTGACGCAACCAACGCCTGGCCGTGCTGCGCCCCGCCCCGTTGCGCCCGTCCGGCGGGACATCCTTGCTGGCGCGGCGACATGTTGCAGCCTGTTCCGCACCCCCTCATCATAGCCGTTCGGGGTCTTGCGGAAAACAGCTGACGCGCGGATGCCGCAGGCGATGCTCAGCCTGCCGAGCGCCGGCGCCGCGAGGTGAAGACCGGCATCGCCGTGAGGGTCGCCGGGCCCGGCACGCAAGCCGCCCGCGTGGGATCGACGAGCAGCAGGGGGCGCATCGACGGTGCGGCCCGTGCAACGGCCTCCTGCTCCCCTGCCGTTTCGCCCGTGCTTCGGGTCGCCGCCTGAACCGTGTCCCGTGGAACGCCTGGCGGTGCTGTCACCGGCGTTGCCTCGGGGTGCCGGTCGGCCGCTACTCCGGGTGCGGTCTGTGCGGGCGCTGCCTGCGGGGGGGCGGTCCCCGGGTCGTCGGCAGGTTTCTGCGCCTCGTCGACCGCCTTTGTGCGTGGCGCTGCGGCCTTGTCGGCGTGCTGCGGCCCCCCGGCGGGGCTTGCCGCCGCTGCAGGATCGTCGGTGCCCAGTTCGGTGGCGATCGCTTTCAGCAACTGGTCGGTCAGCGTCACGTCCCGGTGTGATGCGGTTTCGGTGTCGGTGCTGGCGGGGTGCGATGTCATGGCGTCGCCGGTGTCGACGGCCTCCGCGGCATCGGGGGGGGGAGTGGCATCTCGGGGCGACGCCTCCGGTGGCCCCGCCCCATCCCGATCAAGACGGGCGACCAGCGAGGCCAGCAGCCCGTCCGGATCGCCGGCAGGGGCCGAGGCTGCAGGTCGTTCCCCGGGGGTACCGACAGGCTCGGACGGCCTGTCCGCGGACTCCGGCGTCGTATCCGGGGCGAGGGCAGAGGAGGTCTCCGCTGCGGGTGCCGGTGCCGCCGCTTCCGCAGTATGCCGAAGCGGATCCGCGGCCGTTGTCAGGCTTGCGCGCCCCGTGTCCGGTGTGTTGTCGGGTGTGGCTTGCCCCCCCTTGGCCCTGGCAGGCCCGCCCGCGTCAACCGCCGCGACGGGGGCCGGTGCTGCGCTGTCGCCTGTTTTCGTCGGGGCCGCACTGGCCGGTCCTTCGGGGCGAGCGGGCGCGGCGACATCCGGCGTGTCGTCGTCCGGCACGGGGCCGGTTGCGCAGGGCAAGGCCGCGGGCGCGGTGGCAGCCGGAGTGAAGGGTGGCGCCGCGGTGACGGCAGCTTGCCGCGGATGATCGCGCAGCAGGAACCGGACCGCACGCGCCCGGCTTTCCAGCCGGTCGATCTGGCCCGCGATGGCGCGCAGGTCGAGCAGGGGCGGTTCGTCCGCGGCGATCCGCTCGGCCTCCAGCAGGTCGATGCGGGTGCGGATATTGCCCAGCCCCACCATCACGTGTTCGACCAGAAATCCCTCGACGATATCGGCGAGTCCATCGTCCATGCCACCCCCCGGTGTTTTTCCCCGGCGTCAAGGAATGCGGCAGAACTGCGAACAATGCGTTAAGGCGGCTGCCGCGCCGGGTCTGCGCGCCCCCCCGCCGCGCAGGGTGGCGGCAGCCCCGGCAATTTTCCGGGTGACATGCGGCCACGCGCGGCGTTCGGCATGCAGGCTGCGCAAGCCCGCCTCGGTGCGCACGGGCCGCGATCCCGCCTTGCGGGCAGCGCATCGCCGCGCATTCGCTGACGGCCTCATTCGCCGATCATATGCGACGCCTTGCTCCCTTGACTGATCCGGGCGCGCCGCGGCATCTGACGGCATGGGCACATCGCGGCTGGAACCGGTAATTTTCGAGACCTGTGTCAGGGGCTGCCTGGCTGCCGGAGTGCTGACTGCGGTGATGCTGCCGGCAGCGGCATCGGCAGCGCTGGTGCATGCTGATCCATTTCCCGGCGGCTACTCGGTACAACGCTCCCTGCCGGTCCATTACGCCTTCATGACGTCCTGGGACGGAATCGAATGGACCGAACAGCAGAAGTCCGTCGCCCGTTCTGCAATCGCCCATCTGGGCGCCCAATTCCTCTTTTCGGTTCCGTTCGTCGAGATCACCGGGGGCACCTCAGCGGGCACCGGTTCCGAGGATGGTCCGCCGGCTCCGAAGGTACCCGCTTTCACGCTACGCTGGGCGGGCGGCGACTTCTTTCGTGACTGGCCGGCCACCGATCCGGAATTCTTCGAGGGAACCGGAGAGCAGGAAAGGAAGAAATTCGATTTCAGCGATCATTTCGCCCTGACCTACAAGGGGGATTCGGAAAGCCCGCCGCGCGTGCCATGGCCGCACGCGCACTATCCGATCAACGAAATCTATTTCAATACCGGCGAGGTGTGGGGTTTCAATCCGTTTTTCGTGGACGAATTCAAGCTGGATTTCTGGACCGTATTGATGCATGAGGTCGTGCACATGATGTCGGTGGAGCAACACTCCGACAACCCGGACGATCTGATGTATCGGGAAATCGAGTACGGCC
Source organism: Paracoccaceae bacterium (assembly GCA_007126375.1). Lineage (GTDB taxonomy): Bacteria > Pseudomonadota > Alphaproteobacteria > Rhodobacterales > Rhodobacteraceae > Rhodobaculum. The sequence goes on along the minus strand of SLBI01000211.1, from coordinate 5,072 downwards.
AGCGGAAATGGCCGCGCGCGGGCGACCGCGCACTTCTGCGCAACGCCGGCTACGCGATGATCCCGTTGCCGGCGTCGGGCATGCTGCTGCTGTCGGTTCTCGCGCTGGGCGTCGCTGCAGGCACGCTCCGCCGCCGGCGCAACGCCTGATCCGCACCGGCGAGGCTCGACGGCGGAGCGGCGCTCAGCTCTCCGGATCGAGTTCCACCAGGAGGTCCTTGGCGTCGATCTGGGCGCCGGGCTGGACATGGACGGCCTTGACGGTTCCCGGACGCTCGGCGTGGAGGCCGGTTTCCATCTTCATCGCCTCGATGGTCAGGATAAGGTCGCCCGCGGCCACCTTCTGTCCGACGCTGACCGCTACGGCGGCGATGGCGCCGGGCATCGGCGCACCGATATGGGCGGGGTTGCCCTCGGTCGCCTTGGGTCGGGCCGGGGCCTCGGCCTTTACCTTGCGATTGGGAACCCGGATCGCCCGCGGCTGGCCGTTCAGTTCGAAGAAGACGCGCACATCGCCTTCCTCGCTGGTCTCGCCGACCGTGATCAGGCGGATCTCCAGCGTCTTGCCCGGATCGATTTCGACCGCGATCTCCTCGCCCGGCTCCATTCCGTAGAAGAAGGTGCGGGTGGGCAGGGTGCGCACCGGGCCGTAGATGCGATGCCGGCCCATGTAGTCGAGATAGACCTTCGGATACATGAGATACCCGGCAAGATCCTCGTCATCGACCCGGAAGCCCTCGAGATCCTCGATCAGCTTCGTCCGGGTCGGCTCCAGCTCGATCGGGGTGGCGTGCAGCCCGGGGCGATCGGTGAACGGGGTCTCGTCCTTGAGTGCCTTGTGCACGATGCTGTCGGGCCAGCCGCCCGGGGGCTGGCCGAGGTTGCCCCGCAGCATGTCGATCACCGAATCGGGAAAGGAGACCTCCACCGCCGGATCCTCGATCTGTGCACGGGTCAGCCCCTGCGCAACCATCACCAGCGCCATGTCGCCCACCACCTTGGAGGAGGGCGTGACCTTGACGATGTCGCCGAACATGGCGTTGGCGTCGGCATAGGCGCGGGCGACCTCGGGCCAGCGTTCCTCCAGCCCCATGGAGCGTGCCTGCGCCTTGAGGTTGGTGAACTGACCGCCCGGCATCTCGTGCAGGTAGACCTCGGACGTGGGCGATTGCTGCCCGGTCTCGAAGGCGGCGTAATGGGCGCGGACCTGTTCCCAGTAGTCGCTGATCCGCCGGATCGCCTCCATGTCGAGGCCGGTGTCACGCGGCGTGTTGCGCAGCGCTTCCACGATGGAGCCCAGCGTCGGCTGCGAGGTGTTGCCCGAAAGCGCGTCCATCGCCGCATCGGCCACGTCCACGCCGGCTTCGGCGGCAGCGAGGATCGTGGCGCCGCCAAGGCCGCTGGTGTCATGGGTGTGGAAATGGATCGGCAGGCCGACCTCTTCCTTCAGCGCCTTGATCAGGACGCTCGCGGAGGCAGGCTTCAGCAGGCCGGCCATGTCCTTGAGCCCGAGGATGTGGCAGCCGGCGTCACGCAACTCGTGGCCCAGCGCGATGTAGTACTTCAGGTCGTACTTGGCGCGGTTCGGGTCGAGGATGTCGCCGGTGTAGCAGATCGCGCCCTCCAGCACCTTGCCGGAGTCGAGCACGGCATCCATGGCGACGCGCATGTTCTCGACCCAGTTCAGGCTGTCGAAGACGCGGAACACATCCACCCCGGTCTCGGCCGCCTGCTTCACGAAGAAGCGCACGACGTTGTCGGGATAATTGGTGTAGCCCACGCCGTTTGCGCCGCGCAGAAGCATCTGCGTCATCACGTTGGGCATGGCCTTGCGGATGTCGCGCAGCCGCTGCCAGGGGCATTCCTGCAGGAAGCGATAGGCCACGTCGAAGGTGGCCCCGCCCCAGCATTCCACCGAGAAGAGCTGCGGCAGCGCGCTGGCGTAGGCGGGTGTCGCCCGGATCATGTCGATCGAGCGCATGCGGGTCGCCAGCAGCGACTGGTGCGCGTCGCGCATGGTGGTGTCGGTGAGCAGCAGATGTTTCTGCTCGCGCAGCCAGGCGGTCAGCGCCCGCGGGCCGTCGCGATCCAGGATGGTGCGCGTGCCCGGCGCCGGCGCGGCGCCGAACTCGGGTGGGCGCGGGGCCTTGATGTCGGGGCGGGGTCTGGGCCGGCCGAAGACCTCGGGATGTCCGTTCACGGTGATGTCGGCAATATAGGTGAGGATCTTGGTCGCCCGGTCGCGCCGCTTGCGGAAGCGGAACAGCGCGTCCGTCGTGTCGATGAACTGGGTGGTGTAGGTATTGCCCAGGAACTCGGGGTGCTTGAGCAGGTTGATGACGAAGTCGATGTTCGTCGCCACGCCGCGGATGCGGAACTCGCGCAAGGCCCGGTCCATCCGGGCGATGGCCTCCTCGGGGGTGGGCGCCCAGGCGGTCACCTTTTCCAGCAGCGAGTCGTAGTAGCGGGTGATCACCGCACCCGAATAGGCGGTGCCGCCGTCGAGGCGGATGCCCATGCCGGTGGCCGAGCGGTAGGCGGTGATGCGCCCGTAGTCCGGCACGAAATTGTTCATCGGGTCTTCGGTCGTGACACGGCACTGGATCGCGTGGCCCGAAAGCTGCACATCGCCCTGGCTGGGGGCGCCGGTGGCCTCGGAGAGGTTGGCACCTTCCGCGATGCGGATCTGCGCCTTGACGATGTCGATGCCGGTCACCTCTTCGGTGACCGTGTGTTCGACCTGGACCCGGGGATTGACCTCGATGAAGTAGAAGCGCTCCGTATCCATGTCCATGAGGAACTCGACCGTCCCGGCATTCAGATAGCCGACCTCGCGGCCGATCTTCAGGCCGAGTTCGCAAAGCTCGGCGCGCTGGGCATCGGTCAGATAGGGAGCCGGGGCACGCTCCACCACCTTCTGGTTGCGCCGTTGCACGGTGCAGTCGCGTTCGTACAGATGGTAGAGATTGCCATGCGTGTCGCCGAGGATCTGGACCTCGACGTGGCGGGCGCGCTCGATCATCTTCTCGAGATACCCCTCGCCGTTGCCGAAGGCGGCCTCGGCCTCGCGCCGGCCCTCGCGGACCTTTCCCTCCAGCTCTTCCGGCGCGCGGATCGGCCGCATGCCGCGGCCGCCTCCACCCCAGCTGGCCTTCAGCATCATCGGATAGCCGACCTGTTCGGCCCATTTCCGGGTCTCGGCCATGTCCTCGCCCAGCACCGGCGAGGCGGGGATGACGGGCACGCCGGCGGCCTCGGCGACGCGGCGGGCGCTGGCCTTGTCGCCCAGACGACGCATGATGTCCGCGGTGGGTCCGATGAAGGTCAGCCCCGCGGCCGCCACCGCCTCGACGAAATCGGGGTTCTCCGACAGCAGCCCATAGCCGGGGTGCACCGCGTCGGCGCCCGAGAGCTTCGCCACGCGGATGATCTCGGGGATCGAGAGATAGGCCGCCACCGGGCCCAGCCCCTCGCCGATGCGGTAGGCCTCGTCGGCCTTGAAACGGTGCAGGCCGAGCTTGTCCTCCTCGGCGAAGACGGCAACGGTGCGCTTGCCGAGTTCGTTCGCGGCGCGCATCACCCGGATGGCGATCTCGCCGCGGTTGGCGATCAGGATCTTGCGAAAGTCAGGCATGGGGCGCTCCGGTTCGGGGCCGAGGTGACAGCGGTGTGATAGCCCTCGCTGCAGGGCAGCACAATTCGATAGTGCCGGGCACCCGACGGAGGGCGAAAGATTCTTGCGCGTTTTCCCGGTCGCAGCCCCTCCGCCCGCCCGGCCCCGCGGAACTGCCGCCGCCGCCTGTGCCGAGCCGATCGGCCGGCGCGCGGGCGGATGTTCCGGGCTGCGCGTTTGCCGGTCAGCCCGCCGCTTGCCAGAGCCGTCCGGCAGCCCCGGCCGGTTGGCCGATGCCCATCTGCAGCATGTTCGCGATCAGATCAACGCGCAGGATTTCTGCCAGATGCGCAGCGCCGGAGGGGCCCAGCGCCGCCAGCGCCACATGCCAGCCGCGCCCCATCATGACGAAATCCGCCCCGAGCGCGAGCGCGCGCAGGATGTCGAGCCCGCTTTCGACGCCGCCGTCGAACAGCAGCGGCAGGTCCGGCCCGACCGCGGCGCGGACCCCGGGCAGCACGTCGAGGCTTGCGGGGGCGCCGTCGAACTGCCGTCCGCCGTGGTTCGATACCCACACGGCATCGGCCCCGAGCGCCCGTGCCTGCGCTGCCGTCTCGGGCTCCATGACACCCTTGACGATCAGTGGTCCCGACCAGTCCGCGCGCACGGCCTGCAGATAGGCCCGGTCGGGGTTGGTGCGCAGCATGTATCCGGCATGCGCGGTAGATCCGGTGGGGCCGTCGGTGGTGAGATAGCTTTCCATCAGGCGAAGCCGGGGCATCCCGTCGCGCAGGAGCTCGCCCGCCATCGCCAGCGCCCAGGCGGGGCACAGTGCCACCTGGGCAAGCATGGTCGGTGTGACCCGGGGCGGGATCGTCAGCCGGGCGCGCAGCTGCCGCTCGCGGCGCGAGGGGCCGGGCAGATCCACGGTAAGTACCAGCACCTCGAACCCGGCAGCCCGGGCACGGTGCAGGATGTCCCGGCGGATGCCCGGATCCTTCGGCGGGTAGAGCTGGAACCAGCCCATCGGCCCGGCAAGCGGCCCGATCTCTTCGGGCGTGCGGGTGGCAACGGTGGAGAGGCAATAGGGCAGGCCCAAGTCGGCGGCAGTGCGGGCGAGCACCGCCTCGGCACCGGACCAGACCAGGCCGGACATGCCCACCGGGGCGATTCCCACGGGCATGGCAAAGCGGCGGCCGAGAAGATCCGTGGCAAGATCCGGCGCGATCGGGCCACGCAATGCGGCCGGGCGGAACAGCACCGCATCGAGCGCGGCACGGTTGCGCGGCTTGACCGACTCCGTGCCGGTCGCGCTGTCGAGATAGTCCCAGACGAAGCGCGGCAGCCGCCGGCGGGCGGCGGCGCTCAGATCCGACATCGCTGGATAACGCAGGTCGAGGCTCATCGCCCGTGCTTATCGCCGTTGCGCTGCGGGCAGGCAATCCATCCGCTGTGGCCAT
>SLBI01000313.1 GCA_007126375.1 Paracoccaceae bacterium | reverse complement strand
TCGCGCTGGATCTCGCGGATCTGGGCACTTTCGCTGGCCGGCGGGCGGGGCGGTGCGGCAGGCGTGTTCGAGGGCGGCCGGCCCGCCGGGGTGCGGGCCGGTGTCTGGGCCGGCTGCCAGGTCTGCGGCAGACGGGCCGGCCCGTCGTCTGCGGCGCTGCCCGCGGTCTTCTCCTCGACCGGGACCAGGTCAAGGATGCCGGCCGGGCGGAACGGATCGATTCCGCGGGCGCGCAGCAGGCGCACCGCCTCGATCTCGTCCGTGCCATCCATGCCATGGCGCTGCGCCACCCGGCGGGCCATGCGCAACTGTCGCGCGCTGAGCCCCTCGGCCCGGATCGCCGCACGCGCGGCCTCGGCCGAAAGCTCCTGCGGACCCAGCACCTCGTCGGGGGCGTCGCCGTCCGGGCGGTCGTCGGGTGCGGAGGCTGTGGGCGGGCCGTCGGGCGGCATCGGCCCATCGGCAGTGCCGTCCGCCGGCACGCCACGGCTGATGCGGAAGCGCTTAACCCTGGGCTTCGTAGTCATAGACTGCCTTCGCCTCCTCGAGGCTGTCGAACATGGTCAGCCGGCCGCCACGGAGCACCGCGGCCGAGCGGGCGAATTTCTCCAGCGTCTCGGCCTGGTGCGAAACGATCACGACCGTGGCCCGTTCCAGCCGGTCGCGCAGGATCCTGCCGGCGCGGCGATTGAAGGCGACGTCGGTGGTGGCCGGCATTCCCTCGTCGATCAGATAGATGTCGAATTCCACAGCCAGCATCAGCGCCAGCGAGAAGCGCGCGCGCATGCCCTGGCTGTAGGTGCCCACGGGCATGTCGAAATAATCGCCGATGTCGCACATCCATCGGCAGAATGCCTCGACGTAGTCGGGATCGAGCCGATAGAGGCGGGCGATGAAACGAGCGTTCTCGCGCCCCGAATGGCGGTTGACGACACCGCCCATGAAGCCGAGCGGGAAGGAGATGCGGCTGGAGCGCCGAATCTCGCCCTCGTCGGCCTTTTCGAGACCGGCCATCATGTTGATCAGCGTCGTCTTGCCGGTGCCGTTGGCCGCGAGAATGCCGGTGGAGCGCCCCGGCGTGACCCGGAACGAGGCACGATCGAGGATCACCTTGCGTTGCCGCCCGGTCCAGAAGGACTTGCTGACATTCACGAACTCGATCATCCACGTCGCCCGGGCCCCGGCGGAAGCCGCCTGTTGCTTTGCTGCCTGCCCCCGGGGTATCGCCGGGGAAGGTTAACGGACCCCCATACTCCCGCCCCGGGGCACAAGTATGGCGACAAAGCCGCAACCCGGCAACGGGTTGCGGCCCCTGGAGCACGCCATCGTGCTGCGGCGTGGGGATCAGCCGACGAGGCTGCCGGCCCAGAAACCCCAGGCGAGGCCGGCAAGCAGGGCCCCGGCAAAGGCGAAGCCCAGATAGGCCCCGAACACCCGCGGCTTGACCAGCGCCCAGACGGCGATCGCGGCCGGGACCGAGGTCATGCCCCCCGCGACGACGAAGGCCATTGCCGCACCGTCAGCCATGCCCTGGTTCAGCAGCGCCCCCATCAGCGGCACCGCCGCATAGCCGTTCAGATATGCCGGTGCCCCGACGGCCGCGCCGACGAGGATCGGCTGAAGCCCGGCACCGCCGAGAACCTGCGCGATCGCCGCAGCGGGCACATAGTTCACCATCAGCGCCTCGATGACATAGGCAAGCGACAGCCATTTGCCGAGGAAGAGCAGGTTCTCGCCTGTGGTGCGGGCGAACACGCCGCGCCGCTCGGCCTCGCGCCAGAACTGCCATGCTGGCGTCCCGGCGAAGGGGTTCTTGACCTTGCCGCAGCAGGTGCGCGGCGCGAGGTCGGCCTTCAGCGGGTCGGCGAAGATCGCGCCGCCGGCAAAGGCGCGCACGGTGAAGCCGCCCATCAGCCCGATGCTTACCGCCGCGAGGGTCTTGGCGACGGCGAAATCGACGCCGAGAACGCCGGCGGTGAGCAGGAACATTGCCGGATCCATCAGCGGCGAGGCGAGCCAGAAGGCCATCACCGCCGACAGCGGCGCTCCCATCACCAGAAGCGCGGCGATGAACGGGATCACCTGGCAGGAGCAGAAGGGCGAGAGCCCGCCGGCCGCCGCCGCGAGCAGGATCATCGGCACCTCGCGGCCCTGGAACGCACGGCCGACCAGCGATTCGACCCCTGCAGCCTTGACATAGGCGATGGCGAAGGTGGCGAAGAGGATGATCGGCGCGGTCCGCATCAGCGCGCTTGCGGCGAAATCGATCGTGGGCAGGAACCGCGCCGGATCGAGCAGCGCCACGGCAAGCAGAATCGCGAAGATGACGGCGGCGACGCGGTCGATCCGCCGCCAGTCGAAGCCGCGCGGGAGGGTGGGGGAACTGTCAGCCATGAACGGCGTCCTTTTCGGCGGAGGGGGCGTCGGCGCAGCAGCCGGCGAGGAGGTAATCGCCGAGCCTGCGCAGGGCGTCGGCATCGGCGGCGCAGAGGATGCGCCGACCGTCACGAACCCGGCGGACGAGCCCGGCCTGGGCAAGGATCTTCACATGGAAGGTCAGGGTGGAGCCGGCGACGCCGCAGCGTGCGCCCAGATCGCCGATGGCCAGCCCCTCGGGCCCTGCACGCACCAGCGCGTGCAGGACAGCGAGGCGGGCTTCGGAGCCGAGCGCGGCGAAGGCCGCGGCGGCGATTTCGGTGGAAGGGGGCGGGATGGACTGCTTCATGATTCGATAATTATAGAAATATAGGATGCATGGCAAGCGCGAATCGCGGGTTGCAGCGCCGGCCGGGCAGGGTATGTCGAGGGCATGCCAGCGCCCGACACCATTGCATCGGACGATACGCTCTGCGCCGAACTGGGTGCGTGTCGGGCCTGCGCGCCGCGGTTTGCGGCCACGACGACGGCGCATGCTCCGCGGCCGGTCATCTGGTTCCGGCCTGCCGCGCGGCTGCTGATCGCCGGGCAGGCGCCGGGCGCGCGGGTGCATGCGGCTGGCGTGCCCTTTGCCGACGCATCGGGCCGGCGGCTGCGCGGCTGGCTGGGGCTGACCGAGGCGCAGTTCTACGATCGGTCGCGCATCGCCATCGTGCCGATGGCCTTCTGCTTTCCCGGCTATGATACGCGCGGTGCCGACCTGCCGCCGCCGCCGCTTTGCGCCGCCATCTGGCGGGCGCGAGTGATGTCGGCGCTGCCGCGGGTGCGGCTGGTGCTGGCGGTCGGCGGCGCGGCACAGCGCTGGCATCTGGGCACACGCGGCGGCGTCACCGCCACGGTGGCCGACTGGCGGGCGCATGCCGCGCGCGGGGTCTGGCCGCTGCCGCATCCCTCGTGGCGCAACACCGGATGGTTGCGCCGCCATCCCTGGTTCGAGGCCGAGACGCTGCCGGCATTGCGAGCCGCCCTGCGCGAGGTGCTGACCGATGACTGACCGCGCAACCCCGCTGGACACCGCCCATGCGGCGATGACGGCCGTCCCCGAGGCCGAAGCGCCACGTCGCGCCTTTCACGCCGCCTTCGCCGCTTCCGAATTGTTCCTGCTGCTGGAGGAAGAGCCGGTCGGCGACAGCCTGACACCGCGGCTCTATGAACTGGAGGACGGCGCGGTGGTGCTGGCCTTCGACAGTGAGGCCCGTCTGGCCGAGTTCGCTGCGGCGCCGGCGCCCTATGCGGCGCTGCCGGGGCGGCGGCTGGTCGGTCTGCTGGCGGGCCAGGGAATCGGGCTGGGCCTCAATTTCGAGGTGGCGCCTTCGGCGACGCTGTTGCCTGCAGAACTGATCGACTGGCTGGCCGAGACGCTGCAGGCCGAACCCGAGCCGATGACCGCCGCAGCGGAGGAACTGTCGCCGCCGTGTCTGCCCGAAGCGCTGGTGCAGGCGCTGGACGCGCGGCTGGCGCGGGCCGAGGGGCTGGCGCGCCGGGCATGGCTGTGTGCGGTGCGCCACCGCGACGGCAGCGCTGCGCATCTGCTGGTTCTGACCGGCGCCGTGCCGGCGGCCGAGGCAGCGCTGGTGCAGGCGGTAGGCGCGGCGGTGAGCCTGGCCGGCACGCCCGGGGCGGGGCCGGTCGATGTGGCGTTTCTGTCGGAGGGCGATCCGCTTGAGGCCCGGCTCGCCCGCGTCGGACTGCGCTTCGACATCCCCGAACCTCCTGCGACCGCGGCGGTAACGCCGCCCGGCCTCGATCCGAAGCGGCCGCCACGGTTACGTTGAGCGGGGCAGGGGAGGGCGGTCATGGGGAAAGGTGATCGGCGGGTCGGGTTGCTGGCACGTAGTGGCGCTGCGCTGGGCCGCTGGCTGGAGCGCGAGGACGAGGATTTCCAGCCCTATACCCCATCGGATTTCGAGACGCTCTGTGCAACGCTGCGGATCGGCGATGTCCTGCTGGTGGAAGGCCGGGCGCAGATCTCCACCGCGATCAAGTATCTGACGCAGAGCACCTGGTCACATGCGGCGCTCTATGTCGGCGACATGTTGCCGCCGCCGGCCGATGGCGGTGAGCCCTGCCGGTTGGTGGAGGTGACCCTGCGCGACGGTTGCGCCGCAGCGACGCTGTCACGGTATGCGCGGCACAACACACGCATCTGTCGTGCGGTCAGCCTGGGTGATGCTGAACGCCGGGCGGTCGCGCGTTTCATGATCGACCGCATCGGCATCGGCTACGACCGGCGCAACATCGTCGATCTGGCGCGCTATCTGATCCCGACGCCGCCAGTGCCGATCCGGCTACGCCGTCGCATGCTGGCGCTGGGATCGGGCAGTCCGACACGGGCGATCTGTTCGTCGCTGATCGCGCAGGCGTTCCAGTCGGTGCGCTATCCGATCCTGCCCGAGATCCGGCGCCTGCGGCCCGGCGACAGCACCCGCTTTGCCCGACGCGAGGTCTGGCACATCCGGCATCATTCGCTTTACACGCCGCGCGACTTCGACCTCTCGCCCTATTTCGCGGTGATCAAGCCGCTGATCGCCAAGGGCTTCGACCACGGGCGCATTCGCTGGGCCGAGGCCGGCCCGGAGGTGGAGAGAATACGGTAATATGATACCGTATTTGTAATAGACTGTAAAACAAAAGGAAATATTGGTTCGGAGGCATTGACTGTGATCCGGCATGCTGTAGAAGGGCGCATCTCCACTGCGGGCGGGCGCTGGTCCGTCCCACGCATCACGGGACATGACATGAAAACCTTCTCCGCTACGCCGGCGGACATCCAGAAGAAATGGATCCTGATCGACGCCGAGGGCGTCGTGCTCGGCCGGCTCGCCTCGATCGTCGCCATGCGGCTGCGCGGCAAGCACAAGCCAAGCTTCACGCCACACATGGACATGGGCGACAACGTCATCGTCATCAACGCCGACAAGATCCAGCTGACGGGTCGCAAACGTGCCGAGAAGACCTATTACTGGCACACCGGCCACCCCGGCGGGATCAAGTCGCGCACCGCGCGCCAGATCCTCGAGGGCGCGCATCCTGAACGCGTGGTGATGAAGGCAGTGCAGCGCATGTTGCCCGGCGGCAAGCTGTCGCGCCAGCAGATGACCAATCTGCGCATCTATGCCGGCACCGAGCACCCGCATGAGGCGCAGCAGCCCGAGGCGCTGGACGTCCGGGCGATGAACCGCAAGAACACCCGGAGCGCATGAGCATGGCAAGCGACGTCAAGACCCTCGAAGATCTGGGCACGGCGATGCCCGGCGCCGTTGCCGCCGCCGAACCCGAGGCCCCGCGCGAGCCGGTACGCGACGCGCTCGGCCGGTCTTATGCGACCGGCAAGCGGAAGGATGCGGTGGCCCGCGTCTGGATCAGGCCGGGCAATGGCCGGGTGACCGTGAACGGCAGGGAAATGGATGCCTATTTCGCCCGGCCGGTGCTGCAGATGATCCTGCGCCAGCCGTTCCAGGTGGCCGGTGTGGTCGATCAGTTCGATGTCATGGCCACGGTGAAGGGTGGCGGGTTGTCGGGCCAGGCCGGCGCGGTGAAGCACGGCATCTCCAAGGCGCTGCAGATCTACGAGCCGTCGCTGCGCGGGGCCCTAAAGGCAGCCGGTTTCCTGACGCGCGACGCCCGCGTGGTGGAGCGCAAGAAATACGGCAAGCGCAAGGCCCGGCGCAGCTTCCAGTTCTCCAAGCGCTGAGGCCGGGACGACGGTGACGCCACGGGGGCGCGGCTTCGGGCCGCGCCCTTTTTCCTTTTTTGGGGGGCGCGGGCATGCTGGAGAATCTCTCCGAGCTTCTGCTGACCCATCATGTCGCGGGGCGCTGGCGTGCGCCGCTGGCGCAGGGGATGCGCGACCTGCTGGCCCCGGACGGCCGGCTGATCGGCCGGCTGGTGGAGGCGGGCCCCGACGATCTTGCCCGCGCACTGGCCGCTGCAGAAGCGGCAGCGCCACAGCTTGCGGCGATGCCGGCGGCCGATCGCGCGGCGCTGGCTGATCGTTTCGGCGTGGAACTGGCGGCGCGAGCCCAGGAGTTGGCCGCGGCACGGCGTCTCGAAACGGTAGCGGCAGAGGTCGTGTCGCAACCGTACGCCGCGCTCGATGCCGGGGCGCTGCCGCCGGGGGCGCTGGCCCTGCTGGGCACCGTGGCGGGCCATCCGGCGCTGATGGCGGGGGTCCTGGCGGTGGCGTTGCGGGCCGGACGGCCGGCGATCGTGAAGCCCGCGCCACGGGCGCCCCTGACCGCGATGGTGCTGGTGGAGGCGCTGGCGGCGGCGGGGGCGCCTGCGGGG
>SLBI01000289.1 GCA_007126375.1 Paracoccaceae bacterium | reverse complement strand
TTGTTGCCATTCGTGTAGTCGCAGGGCGCTTCCTGCATCTCCAGATGCAGCCCCTCGCCGGTGTAGGGATGCGCCCGCGCCAGCGCCTCGTCCACCTCGATGCCCAGCCCCGGCGCCTCGGGCGGGCGGACGAAACCGCCCGCCACCCGGATCGTCCCGCCGATCAGCGCGTCGTGGAATTCCGTCTCGATGCACTCGACCATCAGAAGGTTCGGCACGCTCGCGGCAAGGTGGATGTTGGCCGCCCATTCCACCGGCCCGGCATAGAGATGCGGTGCGAGTTCGGCGCCGAAGCTTTCGGCCAGCGCGGCGATCTTGCGGCCTTCCCAGATGCCGCCCGCGCGCCCCAGCGCCGGCTGCAGGATGCGCGCCGCACCCGCCCGCAGCACGGCGGCGAACTCGGCCCGCGTGGTCAGCCGCTCGCCGGTGGCGACCGGGATCGCCACCGCCCGCGCCACCTCGGCCATCGCGGCGGGGTCGTCCGGCGGCACCGGCTCCTCGAACCACAGCGGCCGGTGCGGCTCCAGCGCCCGACCCAGCCGGATCGCGCCCGACGGGGTGAACTGCCCATGCGTGCCGAACAGGATGTCGGCGCGGTCGCCCACCGCCGCGCGGATCGCCGCACAGAATTCGACCGACCGCGAGATGTCGCGCAGCGCCGGCTGATGCCCGCCGCGGATCGTGTAGGGGCCGGCCGGATCGGTCTTGACCGCGGTATAGCCCCGGTCGGCCAGCCGCAGCGCGGCCCGCGCATTCGCCTCCGCATCGGTCCAGAAGCCGGCCATGTCGTCGTCGGGGCCGGGATAGAGATAGGAATAGGCGCGGATGCGGTCGTTCATGCGCCCGCCCAGCAGCGCCCAGACCGGCCGGCCCCGCGCCTTGCCCAGAATGTCCCAGCAGGCGATCTCCAGCCCCGAGAAGGCGCCCATCACCGTCGGATCGGGGCGCTGGGTGAAGCCCGAGGAATAGGCGCGGCGGAACATCCGCTCGATGTTCTCGGGGCTCTCGCCGGCCATGTGCCGGGCGAAGACATCCGCGATCACCGCGCGCATCGCCTCCGGCCCCACCGCGGCGGCATAGACCTCGCCCCAGCCGTGGATGCCGCAGGCGGTGGTCAGCTTCACCAGGATCCAGTAGCGCCCGCCCCAGCCCGGCGCCGGCGGCGCGGTGACGATGATCTCCAGCCCGGCCAGCCGCATCAGAACACGATCACGTTGCGCCGCGCCGCGCCGGCGCGGGTGTCGGCGATCGCCGCGTTGATCCGATCCAGCGGCCAGCGGCCCGAGACCAGCTCCTCCAGCTTCAGCCGTCCCTGCCGCCACAGGTCGATCATCCAGGGAATGTCGCGCGCCAGCACCACATCGCCCATCTTCGAGCCGACCATCCCCTGCCCCAGCGCCGCCAGCACCACCGGCTCGTAGGCCGCCATGGCGCCGGAATGCGGCATGCCCACCATCACCACCCGGCCCTGCGGCGCCAGATAGCGCGGCGCCACCTCATAGGCCGGGATCGCCCCCACGGTGACGAACACCGCATCGGCCAGCCGCCCGCCGGTCGCGGCCTGCACCGCACGCCAGGGTTTCGCCTCGGTCGCCAGCACCCCGTCGGTCGCGCCGAAGGCGCGCGCCGCCTCCAGCTTCTCGGCGCTGAGGTCCACGGCGACGATGCGCGCGGCGCCGGCGATGCGCGCGCCCTGGATCGCGTTCAGCCCAACCCCGCCGGCGCCGATCACCACCACCACCTCGCCCGGCCGGACCCGGGCGGTGTTGACCGCCGCACCGACCCCGGTGATCACCCCGCAGGACAGCAGACAGGCCGCCTCCATCGGCATCTCGTCGGGAATCGCGGCGAGCTGCGAGGCATGCACCACAACCCGCTCGGCAAAGGCGCCGCAGGCCATCGCCGCCTTCACCGGCCCGCCCGCGACGGTGCTCAGCGGCGGGGCAAGGCCCAGATCGGTCGCGCAATAGACCGGCGCACCGCCGCCGCAGGTGCCGCAGACGCCGCAGGCGCGGATCAGCGTCACGATCGCCGCCTGCCCCTCGGACCAGCCGGTCACGCCGGGGCCGACGGCAGCGATGCGCCCGGCCGCCTCATGGCCATAGACCGCCGGCAGATCGCCGCCCCAGGCGCCATCGGCATAGCTGATGTCGGAATGACAGACCGCAACGGCCTCCAGCGCCACCTCCACCTCGCCGGGGCCGGGGGCGCGCAGGCCCACCTCCTCGACCGCGAGGGGCGCCCCGAACTCGTGACACACCGCCGCCCGTATCCTGCGCATCGCATGCCCCCCATTGCCGGCTTCGGCAGTGATGACGCGGCCGCGCCAACTTGGCAATGCCCCCCCGAGGGCAGGTCAGATCGGCCGCCGGCCCAGCAGCTTCAGCGCCAGCCCGCGGCCCGCCCGCATCAGCGGATAGACCGCCCGCGCCAGCCGGTCGGATGCCAGCGGCCCCGGCCGCCGCGACAGCCGCGACAACAGCGCGACCGCCGCGGCGCCGTGATGCACCGCCCCGTCCAGATCGGCGATCATCCCCGCGTTCAGGTCCAGCCCGTAGGACGCCGCCAACTCCGGCTCGCGCCGGGCGTCGATCAGCCGCACCGCATGGCCCTCGCGCAGCCGCATGAGCGCGACATAGCGCGCGCAGAACGGGCACTCGCCGTCATAGACGATGCGCAATTCGGGCCGGGCGTCGCTCATCGCCCCTGCATCCGGTCGAGAAAGCGATGCACCGCGGCCGGATCGAGCAGCGCGAGATACAGCACCATGGCCGTCGCCGAATAGGTATCCACCGGCAGCAGCAGATAGAAGGTGGCGTGCAGCGACAACCCCACCGGCACCGCCCAGCGCCGCCAGCGTTCGATCAGCAGCGCCGCCGCCAGCCAGTATTCCACGATCACCACCAGGATCGACAGCGCCGCCAGCAGCGCCGGCCAGCCCAGCAGCAGCTCCAGGAACCGCCCGGAATAGACCCAGGTGAAGGTCTGCTCCAGCCGCTGGCCCGACAGGAAGGCCCAGTCGGTCTTGTCCACCGCCGTCCAGAAATACAGCGCCGACAGCTGCAGCAGGATCAGCCGCTGGCCCCACAGCCGGCCATGCTCCGCCGGCGGCCGGCCCGCGGGCGCGGCGCGCAGCGCCAGCCAGCGATCGACCGAATAGGACCGCCCGCACTCGGTCAGCGACAGGAGCAGGCAGGCCACGCCCAGCAGATAGACATGATGATGGCCCCAGCCGGGTTGCCCCGTCCCCGTCACCGACAGCGCATAGAGCGACAGGATCACCGCCCCCAGCGCGCCGGTCGACAGCCGCGCCCGCAGGCCCAGCAGCGCCGCCGCGGCGCAGCCGAAGAAGGCCACGCCGATCATCGCGCCGGTGGCGTTGTTGGCATTGAACAGCGACAGCTCGTCGGCGAACCGCACCAGCGCCATCAGCGCGATGCCGATCCGCATCAGCGCCGCCGGCCGGGTCGAGCCCTCGAACTCCGGCCCCCAGGCGGACAGGCCGCGCAGCGCGGCGGCCGCGCTCATTGCCCGGCCTCCGGCAGCGTCGCGGCACAGACATCGGCCACCGCCAGCGGCTGCCAGCCCTGCCGGGTGCCCACCTCGCCCAGATAGGCGACGGTCTGCCCCGGCCCCGCCGCGGCGCAGAGCCCGGCGGCATAGCCCGCCAGATCTGCCGGCGCGAACACGCGGTGTTCGAAGAAATAGTGCTTCACCTTCGGATAGCGCTTCAGGTCCAGCGCCTGCAGCGGGGTCATCGCGGCGATCTCCCGCCCGGCCTCCTCGATAACGAAGCGGCCGCGCAACAGGCCGACACCGACCCCCGAATACATCACCCATTCCCGCAGCGCCGGCGAATGCAGCCCGAACAGCTGCCCCGGCGCCGGCCCGAGCAGGATCACCAGGGCGATCAGCCCGAACACCCCCCGGCGCAACTGCGCCCTGACGCCCGGCGGCGGTGCCGCCCCGGCAAGCCCGTGCTGTGCGATCTGATCCTGCGACGCCATCTTCACCCCTCCCACCGCAGTCCGAAGGCCGGCGGCCGGTCCGCCCGGCGCCAAGCCTGCGCGGCAAGACGCGCGGCGATGCGACGGCGCCGCGGCGATTTCGTGGCGTCGCGGCCCGGCGGGCGGACCGGATGCCCGATCAGGTGAAGGCCAGCAACTGCCCCACGAGGATGCCGGTCAGTTCCACCCCGTGATCGGCCTCAAGCCCGGCGAAGACGACCCCCTGCTCGTAGCTGACCGCGTCGCGGGCGATGCCGTCCAGCGGATCGGCGGCATCGACGAACACCCAGCGCGGGCTGTGCGCCCCGCTCAGCCCCACCGCGCTGCGCAGGATCCCCAGCGCGTCGGCGGCAGTGACCCGGCCGTCGCCGTCGAAATCCGCGGCGATGTAATCCTCCGCCCGCGCCTCGCCCCAGGACGGCGTCAGCCCGACCGCCAGCCGCAGCGCCTCCAGCGCCGAGGCGGTGGTCACCGCCGGAGCGCCCGCACTCCAGCCCAGCGCGAGGTCCAGCCGGCCCGCGGCGCCGGCATCGAGATCCAGCGCGAAGGCACCGTCCGCACCGCTGACGGCCTCGCGCGCCGCGCCCGCCTCGGGGGTGAAGGTCACCGCCGCGCCGGCGATCTCCTGCCCGCTCCGGTCGACCACACGCCCCGCCACGGTGACGCCGCCCGGCTCGGGCACCAGCACCACATCGCCATCGGCGAAGCGCAGGACATGAATGTCGTGCAGCCGGTTCACCCCCTCGCTGTCGGCGCCGTCGCGCAGATCGGCGACGACGACCGCCTCGCCCTCTTCGGTCACCGCATACTGCGCCGCTGCGGCCGAAAACACGGCGATATTCCGCCCGCCGCCGCCGAACAGGGTATCGTCGCCGCGCCCGCCCTGCAGCACGTCGTCACCGGCGCCGCCGGTCAGGATGTTGTCGCCGGCATTGCCGATCAGCAGGTTGCCGGCGTCGTTGCCGGTCAGCGTCAGATCGGCCACGCCCAGCAGCGCCGCCTCGCCGGCGCCCTCCAGCAACGTCAGGCTGGCCGAGGAGAGCAGCCGCACCCCGTCCATCAGGTCGAGCTTGACGTTCCCGCCCGCCACCTCCACCGCCGCCCGCAGCACTGTCTCGCCCCGGGTCACGGTGACCGTCACGCTGCCCGCGGTCGAGGCCAGCACCTGCCCGTACCCGCCGGCCGAGGCGGTCAGCACGCCGGGCCCGTCGATCGCGAAGCGCACGCCCGCCACGCCCTCGCCGATGGAATAGAGCCCGTCGCCATCGGCATCGTCGAAGGCGACGCCGGTCAGGAACAGCGCGGTGCCGGTGACGCCGAACTTGTTGGTCAGCACCGAGGCGTCATAGGGCGTGCCGTCCGGGGCGAAGGTGCCGCGCTCCTGGGCGATGCCGATCTCGCGGAACTCGCCGTTCAGCAGGTTCCGCCGGTGGCCGGGGCTGAGGAACAGCCCGTCGTGATGCTCGGCAATGGCCGCATTCAGGTCGATGGTGCCGGTGGTGCCCGACCAGGCGAGGTTCTCGCCCACCAGCATCCGCGGCGCCTGCGCGGTGTAGCCTTCGGCGAGGATACGGTCGAGGATGCCGCTGCCGCCGGCACCGGTGTGGCTGAAGACATCGGCCGCCAGCATCCATTGCGAATGCTTCTCGGCCGCGACGGTCAGCAGCGCGTTCGGCGCCAGCGGCTGGCGCGCGCCGCCGTCCAGCGTGCCCGCCGGCAGGCCCTGATCCAGATCGATCCCAAGCCGCGCGGCCTCGGACAGCGGGTCGAGCCGGGCACGGTTGATGCGTTCGAGTTGGAATTGCTCTGCAGAGGTGAACATCGGTCCCGACAACGAAGGAGAAGCCGGCGCAGGATGGCGCGTGGCCGCAGCACCAGCAAGACAAAGCTGCACGGCTTTTTTGTGCAATCAATCGGAAATCTTCATGGTCACGAAGGCGCCGCAAGCCGGTCGCACCGCCGCCCCGGATCGGGCGCGGCGGGGCTTGCATCCCGGCCGCGGATCGCGTTGCCTGCCACCGGCGCCGAAGATGCGGGCAATGGCGGGGAAACGGCATGCGAATCGGGCTTTATCCGGGCACTTTCGATCCGCTCACGCTCGGACACATGGACATCATCACCCGCGCCGCCCGGCTGGTGGACCGTCTGGTGATCGGCGTCGCGATCAACCGCGACAAGGGCCCGCTGTTCAGCCTCGAGGAGCGGGTGGCGATGATCGAGGTGGAAACCGCCGCGCTGAGCCGGCAGAGCGGCGTCGAGATCATCGCCCACCCCTTCGAGAACCTGCTGATCGACTGCGCCGAGGAGGTCGGCGCGCAGGTGATCATCCGCGGGCTGCGGGCGGTCGCCGATTTCGAATACGAGTTCCAGATGGTCGGCATGAACCGGGCGATGAACGACCGCATCGAGACGGTGTTCCTGATGGCCGAGGCCCGGCACCAGGCGATCGCCTCGAAACTGGTGAAGGAAATCGCCCGGCTCGACGGCGACATCTCGAAATTCGTCACCCCCACCGTGCGCGAGGCGCTTCTGGCCAAGCTGGCCTGAAAGCCACCGCCGCCCTCAGCCCTCCCGGACCCTGGCCACGCCGCAGCAGGCCAGCGCCGGTGCACGGAAGGCGCCGGGCAGGACCGTGGCCCGCCAGCGCGTCCGCAGAGGAGTGTGGGCTCATCGCAATCCGCCCAGTCCTTGCGAGGCCCCTGACCGAGGCCGGCGACTCCGGCCGGAGGACTGTGCCCGGCGCTGCATCATACCCCGCCCCGCACCCGGCTCGCGCCGCCGCCCCGCGACCGTCAGGCGGCGCGGGGCGGGCGGG
>SLBI01000080.1 GCA_007126375.1 Paracoccaceae bacterium | reverse complement strand
GGGCCGGTCGAGCAGGGTCATGCGCAGATACCACGCCAGCGGCGCGGCGCCGCGGGCGGGCTGAACCCCGGCGAGGCTCGGGGCGGGCTGGCCGAAGGTGGGCAGGCGCAGGCCGCGTGCGATCTCGACGATGTCCGACATCACTGCCGAGGCCGTGGGCCCCTGCCCGGCGCCGGCGCCGCGCAGCACGATCTGGCCCGACGCGTCGCCCTCGATCACCACCATGTTGGTCGCGCCCGGCAGCTGGCCGAGCGGGCTTTCGGCCGGCACGAGGCAGGGCGACATGCGCTGCTCCAGCCCGCGCCCTGTTATCTGCGCCACGCCCAGAAGCTTGATGACGAAGCCCATGTCGGCGGCCTGGCGGATATCGTCGATCGAGACATGCTCGATCCCCTCTATCTCGACCACATCGAAAGCCACGCGGGTTCCGAAGGCGATGGCGGCGAGCAGCGCGAGCTTGTGCGCCGCGTCGATACCGCCGACATCCAGTGTCGGGTCGGCCTCGAGATAGCCCAGCGCCTGCGCTTCGGCGAAAACCGCGTCATAGGGCAGGCCGGTCTCCTGCATGCGCGTCAGGATGTAGTTGCAGGTCCCGTTCATCACGCCGGCGACCCGGCGGATGGCGTTTCCGGCCAGCGCCTCCGTCAGCGTCTTGATGACCGGAATGCCGCCGGCCACCGCCGCCTCGAAACGCAGGACGCCACCGGCCGCCTCGGCCGTTTCCGCCAGCGCCTGACCGTGGACCGCGAGAAGCGCCTTGTTGGCCGTCACCACGTCGTGGCCGGCGGCCAGCGCCGCCTCCACCGCTGCCCGGGCCGGCCCGTCGCTGCCGCCGATCAGCTCGACCAGGACGTCGATGTCGCCGCGGCGGGCCAGCGTCACCGGGTCGTCCTCCCAGTCGATGCCGGCAAGATCGATGCCCCGGTCGCGACTGCGGTCGCGGGCCGAGACGGCCACCAGTTCGAGCGGCCGGCCGGCCCGGCAGGCCAGCAGCGCCGCGTGTCGCTGAAGGATCTGCACCACTCCGGCCCCGACCGTTCCGAGGCCGGCAACGCCGAGGCGCAACGGGTTCGACATGATGCACTCCTCGGTGACGGGGCAGAGTGCCCGGGCTGCCGGCTCGCGCCTGTTACCCGCTCACCCGGGAGGGTGCAACATGGCCCGCCGCCACCGACGGATGTCAGTCGCTGGCGTGTCGCGCCCGCAGTGTGGCAAAGCGCTCGCGCGTCTCGGCGTCGATCGGCGAGGCCGTGCGCAGCGCCGCGGCTCGTCGCGCCAGCGCGGCCGCCCGGGCGGCCAGCGCGGATGCATCCTCGGCCTGCAGGGCCCGGTCGCCCTGCTGTGCCAGCAACTCCTCCAATGGCTGCAAGGAGGGATAACCGGCATCCTGCGCGACAGTGGCGGTGGCGGCGAAGACGGGCAACATCAGGCTGAAAAGGCCGGCCTGCACGAGACACGGGCGGCCGGTCCCGACAGGGGCCGCTGCAAAGGTGCGCGGCGGCATGGTCACGCGGATGTTCCGCGGATCGTGGCGGCGATCAATGCGCGTGCACCGGCGCCAGATCGTTCTGCCTTGCCAGTGCGAAGGCCAGTGCGCGATCGCGCACCAGCGCCAGCCGTTCGCCATCGGCATCGTGCACGGCGTAGAGCGTGTCGATCCCGTGCGCCGCCGCGCGGATGTCGGCCGGCAGATCGGCAACCGCCACCGGGCGGACATAGACGACACGCTTGCCCAGTGTTTCGGCGACTTCGGTCTTGTGGTCCATCTCTCCTGCTCCCTTCCTTGCCTGCCTTGAGGGACTGTGGGGCCCGGCGCGAACGCTCAGGCCCTGGCGATCTCGATACTGCGCACCTCGGGTTCGGGGGTGGTGCGCCTCAGCTCGACATGCAGCAAACCGTCGGTCAGGCTCGCTCCGGCGACCTCGACCCCCTCAGCCAGCACGAAAGCACGCTGGAACGCCCGTGCGGCGATGCCGCGATGCAGAAAAACGCGATCGCTTGCGTCATCCTCGGCCTGGCGGCCGCGGACGACCAGCTGGCGATCCTCGAGGGTGACCGAGAGATCCGCTGCGGCAAACCCCGCCACCGCGAGCGTGACCCGCCAGGCGTTCTCGCCCAGCAACTCGATGTTGTAGGGAGGATATCCGTCCGAGCCGGCCCGTGCCGTCCGCTCGACCAGCCGGTCGAGTCGGTCGAAACCCAGCAGGAAGGGATGTGCCCCGAAATTCGGTCTCGTCATCACGCATGTCCTTGCATCAAGCGACATTGCCGTTTGGCCCCGCCATGCGGCTGCCCGATCCGCATATGGGGATGCCGGCTGCGGCCGGCAAGGTCACCGCAGGCCCTGGCCCGACCCGTGCGCCGCAACCGGCCCTTTGCGGGCCGCGGCAATGCGGCTAGATTGCATCGGCGCTTCTTGTCCGATTCTTTCCGGGATCGCCCTTCGCCATGAATGCCCCCACCGAACTCGACCGTCAGGAGGTGCTGCGCGTGAAGCTGGAGGTGCTGCGCCGCCAGCACCGCGACCTTGACGACGCGATCCGGGCGCTGGAAGACCGCGGCACGGCCGATCAGCTGACCCTGCGCCGGTTCAAGAAGCAGAAGCTTCAGCTAAAGGATCAGATCGCGCGGATCGAGGATATCCTCACCCCCGACATCATCGCCTGAGCCCGTTGCGGTCCGGCTTGTCGCCGCTCCTGCACCCCGTATAGTGCGCCGCGCAAGCGGGGAGCGTTGAGATGGAGACGCCGCAGGTCGGGATCGTGATGGGCAGCCAGTCGGACTGGCCGACCCTGCGCGCCGCTGCCGAGCTGCTGGCCGACCTGGCCGTGTCGCACGAGACGCGCATCGTCTCGGCCCATCGCACCCCGGACCGGCTGTGGAGCTACGGCCGCGAGGCCGCCGGCCGCGGGCTGAAGGTGATCGTCGCCGGGGCCGGCGGCGCGGCGCATCTGCCCGGCATGCTTGCCTCGAAAACCCTGCTGCCGGTTATCGGTGTGCCGGTCGAGACGCGGGCGCTGGGCGGGCTCGACAGCCTGTACTCCATCGTGCAGATGCCGCGCGGCTTCCCGGTCGCAACGATGGCGATCGGCGCGGCCGGGGCGGCCAATGCGGCGCTGATGGCCGCGCAGATCCTCGCCGTGTCGGATGCGGCGCTGGCGCGGCGGCTGGCGGCCTGGCGGTCGGCGCTGACCGCCGCGGTGGCCGAGGTGCCGCAGGACGGCGCGCCATGAGCGCGCCCTTCACCTCCGGCGGCGCCATCGGCATCCTTGGCGGCGGGCAACTGGGGCGCATGCTGGCCATGGCGGCAGCGCGGCTGGGGTTGATCACCCGGATCTACGACCCCGATCCCGCGGCTCCGGCGGCGCTGGTCGCCGCCGGTCATGTCTGCGCCCCCTGGGATGACGAGGCGGCCCTCGGACGCTTTGCCGAAAGCGTGGAGGTCATCACCTACGAATTCGAGAACGTGCCGCTGGCGGCAGTCGATGCGCTGGCGGCGCTGCGTCCGGTGCGGCCCGGCCGCACGGCCCTCGCCACCGCCCAGGACCGGCTGGAAGAGAAGCGGCTCTTTGCCCGCCTCGGCCTCGGCACCGCGCCGTTTGCGCCGGTCGAGGATGCCGCCAGCCTTGACGCCGCGCTGCGGCAGATCGGCACGCCGGCCATACTGAAGACCCGGCGCATGGGTTATGACGGCAAGGGCCAGGCGCGGATCATGTCGGCCGGGGATGCCGGCAAGGCCTTCGCGGCGCTCGGCGGTGCGCCGGCGATCCTTGAAGGCTTCGTCACCTTCACGACCGAGGTTTCGGTGATCGCGGCGCGCGGGCTCGAAGGCGCGGTGGTCTGCTACGATCCGGGCGAAAACCTGCATGAGGCGGGGATCCTGCGCCGAACCATGGTGCCGTCCGGGCTGAGCCCGGTGCGGCGCACCGAGGCGGTGCTGGCCGCCGGGCAGATCCTGACCGCGCTCGACCACGTCGGGGTGATGGGGGTGGAGCTGTTCGTCACGCCCACGGGCCTGCTCGTCAACGAGATCGCGCCGCGGGTGCACAATTCAGGGCACTGGACCCAGCTTGGCTGTGCCGTCGATCAGTTCGAACAGCACATCCGCGCCATCGCCGGCTGGCCGCTCGGGCCAGGCACCCGGCATGCCGATGTCGAGATGGAAAACCTGATCGGCGACGATGTCGGGCGCGTGCCCGAGATCCTCGCCGAACCGGGCGCCATGATCCATCTTTACGGCAAGGCCGAGAGCCGTCCCGGCCGCAAGATGGGCCATGTCAACCGTCTGCGCGCCGGCTGAAGCCGCAGCGTGGTCCTGTCGCCGTCAGTCGATGATCCGGGCAATGGCCTGCCCGAGGCTGAGATCCGGATCGAAGGCGCCGCGTTCGAGGAACAGCACCACCTGCGCGATCGCCTGCATGTTCAGCATCATGAAGGAGTGGCTGACCGGCAGCACGATGTGGTCGGTCATGCCCTCCAGCCGCGTGCTCTCGACCGAGACCTTGCCGTCGTCGTCGCCCTCGATCATCGACGAATAGACCGGATTGAGCGAGAAATCCCCGGCGATGATGCCAAGCTCGTAGTCGGGCAGGGGCAGCCGGTTGGGGGTGGAGCCCGGCGTCGTGCCCAGTTCCAGGCCCGCCGGGCCGTTGATCCAGCGGAACGGTTCCCACGCGCCGAAGATGTCCACCAGTTCGGAGCCACCGTTGGGCGGCGCCATCATCACGACGCGGCCCATCCGGGGCGGACGATGCTCGGCCAGCCACGCCCGCAGCAGGATGCCGCCCATCGAATGGGTGACGAAATGCACCCGCGTTTCGCCGCACCGGTCCACTGCCCTGCCCACCTCGCCCACGAGTTCGGCGATCGAGGCCTCGCGCGAGGGGTAGCCGTCGTTGACCACGCGGTATCCGCGCCGCTCCAGCACCTCCTCGATCGCGATCAGCGACACCTCGCTGCGGGCGAGCCCGTGCAGCAATACCACGCAATCGGTCGAGGCGTGGGCCGGCAGGGCCGCCGGCAGGCCGAGGGCGAGGAAGAGCATGCGCAGATCGATCATGCCCAAAGGATAGGGGCGCATGCCGGCGAACGCGAGGGGTGTCGATGCCGCGGCATGGACAATTCCGTCGGGCCGCGCGAACAGGAGCGCCGATGACCAAGCCATCTGCCCCGATCGAAACGCGCCCGCCGGCCGCGCCGCGCCGCCCGGTCAGGCTTGCCGTGCGCGCGGTTGTCCTTCAGCATGGGCGGCTCCTGATCGTGAACGCCTGGCGCGACGCCGCCAGCGACCTCTGGTGCGCCCCCGGCGGTGGGGTGGAGCCCGGCAGCTCGCTGCCGGAAAACCTGATCCGCGAAGTGGCCGAGGAAACCGGGTTGACCATCGCCGTGGACAGCCCCTGTCTCGTCAACGAATTTCACGATCCGCATGGCGATTTTCACCAGTGCGATGTCTATTTCCGGGCGCGCATCGTCGCCGGCCGGCTGGACGACGGCTGGCGTGATCCGGCGGGGGTGGTCAGCCGACGCCGCTTCGTCACCGCGGCGGAACTGCAGGGCCTGCGCCACAAGCCCGACAGCCTTGCCGCCGCGGCATGGGGTGCCGGCCTGCTCTACGATCCGCTGGAGCCGATCCTGCGCTAGTCTTCCGTCTCCAGCCTCACGCGTTGGCGCAATGCGCCGGTCGCGCGGTCATAGACCAGCGCCTCGCCCTGCTCGGTCAGCACCACCACCCAGTCGCGGCCGAAGCTGAGCGCCTCGGCCCGCGCGCCCTCGGGCAACTCGAGCCCGGGCGGCAGCGCGAGCGGCGCTGGCTGCCCTGGCAGGCGCAGCGCGAGAAGCGCCACGATGGCGAGGATCCCGCCGATCATCACCAGGGCCAGCGTGCCCACCAGCAGTTTCAGGAAC
This sequence comes from Paracoccaceae bacterium, assembly GCA_007126375.1. GTDB lineage: Bacteria > Pseudomonadota > Alphaproteobacteria > Rhodobacterales > Rhodobacteraceae > Rhodobaculum. The sequence goes on along the minus strand of SLBI01000080.1, from coordinate 15,524 downwards.
TTCAGCTCCGGTGGGTGGCCAGCTTCCATCCGGGCGTTCCTCTCCCGCTGCATGCGCCGAGTCTTTCCCGCTGTGTCGACGGGCGCAAGGCCCGTCGGGCGACAACACCAAATATTGGGGCCGGCGAGCCCTCTACCCAATCCATCGCGGTTCGCCTATAGTCCTCGTGGAAACCGGGTCTGTCACTACCGGGGGGAGGGGGCATGCGCTGTCCATTCTGCGGCAACATCGATACCCAGGTGAAGGACTCGCGCCCCGCCGAGGACCATGTGGCGATCCGTCGCCGAAGGTTCTGCCCGGCCTGCGGTGGCCGATTCACCACCTACGAGCGGGTGCAGCTGCGCGATCTGGTTGTGATCAAGACCACGGGCAAGCGCGAAGCGTTCGACCGCGACAAGCTGGAACGCTCGATTCGGATCGCCATGCAGAAGCGCCCGATCGAGCCCGAGCGGCTGGACCAGATGATCAGCGGCATCGTCCGGCGCCTCGAATCGCTTGGCGACACCGACGTGCCGTCCAGGACCATCGGCGAGATCGTGATGGAGACGCTGGCCCGCATCGATACCGTGGCCTATGTCCGTTTTGCCAGTGTCTACAAGAATTTCCAGGCGGCAGACGATTTCGACAAGTTTGTCTCCGAGCTGCGTCCGCAGGCCGCAGGCGACGAGTGATCGACGGGCCGGAGGCCGACGTCCGCTGGATGTGCCACGCGCTGGGCCTTGCCGCGCGCGGCCTCGGCAGGGCTTGGCCAAATCCGGCCGTTGGTTGTGTCATCGTCCGTGCCGGCCGCGTCGTCGGGCGCGGCTGGACGCAGCCGGGCGGGCGTCCGCATGCCGAGGCGGTGGCGCTGGCCCGCGCGGGCCCTGCGGCGGCTGGCGCGACAGCCTATGTCAGCCTCGAGCCCTGTGCCCATCATGGCCGCACGCCACCCTGCGCCGATGCGCTTGCGACGGCGGGCGTCGTCCGCGTCGTCACCCCCTTCGACGATCCCGACCCACGGGTCTCGGGGCGAGGGCATGCGCGGCTGCGGGCAGCCGGGATCGCGGTGACGACCGGGGTGGAGGCGGCAGCGGCGGCACGGCTGCAGCGCGGCTTCCTGCTGCGTCAGACGGCGGGCAGGCCGATGCTGACGCTGAAGCTTGCAACCAGCCTCGACGGCCGAATCGCGACGGCGTCGGGCGAAAGCCGATGGGTCACCGGGACCGCATCGCGCCGCCGGGTGCACGCCTTGCGCGCCTGTCACGATGCGGTGCTGGTGGGGGCGGGTACCGCGAGGGCGGATGATCCGCTGCTGACGGTGCGCGGTCTGGGCACGATGCCGCAGCCGGTGCGGGTGGTGGCGGCGCGCGGGCTCGACCTTGATCCCGGCGGGGCACTGGGACGCACGGCAGGGGCGTCTCCGCTGTGGCTGTTGCATGATCCGGAGGCGACGCCGGCCGCGCGCAGCGCCGCCTGGCAGGCGGCGGGAGCGCGGCTCTTGCCGGTGGCGTCCGGGGGGGGCGGTCTCGACCCGGCGGCGATGCTGGCCGTGCTGGGCGCCGAGGGCCTCACCCGTGTCTTCTGCGAGGGCGGGGGAACGCTTGCCTCGGCGCTGCTCGGCAGCGGGCTGGTGGATGAACTCTGGCTCTTCGGGGCAGGCCTGGCGCTGGGCGAAGAGGGGCGCCCGGCGGTGGGTGCGCTCGGACTGGAGCGGCTGGCTGAGGCGCCGCGGTTCCGTTTGCTCGGTGTAGAGGAGGTGGGAGAAGACCTGCTGCAGCACTGGGAGCGGATCGAGGGCCGATAGTCGGATATTGGTGATTTCAATGTCTGTATCGGACAGATTCAGGCTTCCTCGGTCGATATTTCGCAATCACCCGCGCCGCCAGATCCAGCTGTGGCCGGCCAGGGCGCCCTGCAGGCGGGCCAGCAGGCGCAGGCTTGGGCGGGGCGGCATCGAAGCCCGCGAGGCCAATCGCTCGACGATCACCTCGGGCGGGCAGGGGTGCCGCGTGACCGGATCGTCATAGCGCGGATAGGCGATGAGGGCGGCATGGACAAGGCCGTGAAGGTCCGGTCGGGCGGTGCGTCGCGCGGGCACCGGACCGAGATCGCGCGTCAACCCCCAGCCGGCATAGAACGGTGCGCCAAGGCAGGTCACCGGCACCCCGCGCAACAGCGCCTCGAAGCCGAGGGTGGAGGTGATCGTCCAGACCTCGTCCGCCGCGGCCAGTGCCGCCGCGGCATCGATGCCGGCCAGTGTGGCATCGGCGAGCCGCGCCACCGCCTCGGGCGGCACGGCACCCGGGCGCAGACCGGCCTCGACATCCGGATGGGGTTTCCAGAGAAGCACTGCGTCCGGATTCTCGGCCCGCACCCTTTCGAGCAGCGCCAGATTGCCACGTTCCGCCCCGGCGCCGAGGCGGACCGAGGCGTCGTCCTCGACCTGTCCGGGTACGAGAATGCGCCTGCCGGCGGGCAGTTCGGGCATCGCCGCGCCGAGCAGGTTGTATTTCGTCACACCTGCCGCGACCAGGGCTGCCACCAGTTGCGCGGCGCGTTCGCTGCCGCCGGGCGGCAGCGGCTCGGCAATGAGGCGTTCCAGCCGGCTTTCCCGCGTCGGGTCGTAGTAGATGCCCAGATCGTCCCGCACCAGCGACAGCGGCGGCACCAGCTCCGCGCCGAGGCCGCGCGACCGGATCAGCCCGTCCTCGATGCGCAGGGTGCCGTCGGGCAGGCCGCCGGGGTCGCGCCCGGCCCAGACCATCAGACGCCCGCCCGCGCCATCCGGACTGCGGACGAATCGCAACCGCCCCTCGCGGCCGAAGAACCGCTGCAGCGCCGGTCGTTTCCAGAGGCGCATGCCCAGCGCCCGATAGCCCTTCCTGTCCTCGCGATAGGCCCGGGTCTCGGCTTCGAGTTGGTTTACCGCCTGCTCGAAACTGGCCTGCCGATCGCGGCAGGGGTCGTACCAGATCGGGTAGAGCAACATCGCCGCGGCGAACAGTTGTGCCCGCGTCAGCCGCCGCCCGCGGCGGGGCAGCGCAACGACGTCGTCGGTCAGGCCCCAGCCGGCATAGAACGGTGTGCCGAAGACATGCGGCCGATGCCCGGCGAGCACTGCCTCGAATCCCATTTGCGACGAGACGGTGTAGACCGCGATGGCGCCTTCCAGCAGCTTCCACGGAGAGACGAACGGATCGGCGAAATCGCCGTCGTCGCGGGTGAAATGCCCCGGACGCAGGCCGAAGACGGTCTCGGGATGGGCGCGGATCAGCAGCCGGGCGGCCGGATGCGCCGCGCGGGCCGCCGACAGCATGGCATGGAAAGCGTCGGCCCCCCCGCCATGGTTGACGGCAGCATCGCCTGCCGTCTGATCGATAATCAGCACGTAACCCGCCTTGGGAGGCGCAGCATCCGCGTCGTGAATGTTGTATTTTGACAAGTCGGCCGCGATCAGCCGGGCGATTCCCTGCCGGGCGCGGGCAATCAGCGACGTGTCGTCCAGAGGGTGCCGGGCAAGAAGCGTCTCGAGATCACTGGGCTTGGCAGCATCGTAGTGAACGCCGGTCCGGTCGATCAGCAGGCCCAGCGTGGGACTGCCCTGCCGCCCCGGCCGGACCGAGCGTAGCCAGGCGTCTTCGAGACGCACCAGCGTGGCACCGCTGTGTCGCGCCAGCGCCTCGCTCCGGGCAGCGACGCCGGTACGCCCCCAGACCCCCACCGCATCGCCCGGCCCCGGCCAGCCGAACCGTGCCGGAAGCCCGGCGAGGGCGAGGATGCGCCTGACCCGGCGGGCGCGAACGCCGGGGCCGAGGAGCCCCGCACTGACAAGGCAGAGCCGTGCGGCGGGCGTTCCCGCCATGCCGCGCTCAGAAATTGTTCGCGAGATTCGCCGCGGTGCCTGCCGGGGCGAGGCTGCCGGTCACCGCCGACAGGGTCTTCTGCCACTGCACGAAGGGTGCCTCGGTGACATAGAGCGTATCGCCGTCGCGAATGACGAAATCGCGGGCGAGGAACATCCCGGTCGGTGCGGTCAGGTCGAGCACATAGGCAATGCGCTGGTCGCCGACGAGATCGGTGCGCCCGAGCACCTCATGCGCAATGGCCGCAGGTTCGTTGCGCAGCACGAAGACGCCGGTCGGGTCCGCGAGGTTGGAGTTGAGCCCGCCGACCTGCGCGAGCGCCTCGAGCGCAGAGAGGACATGCGTGCGGAAGGTCACCCGGCTCTGCGCGCCGGTGGCACCCAGTACCGTATAGGCGCGGGTATCCTCCTTGACGAGGATGCGATCGCCGTTGCGCAGCGCGATGTCCAGCACGGGGCTCTCGTAAAGGTCCGTCAGCCAGATCCGTCCGGTGACAGGGCCGCGGATCACCTGCACCTGGGTGACCTCAGGAGGCGAGGTGACGCCGCCAGCCTGTGCCAGCATCGCCGCGAGTGTCCGGGTCGGCCGCTCGATCGGATAGACCCCGGCGCTGCCGACCGACCCCATCACCGAGGCGGTGGCGCCGTCTCCGGCCACGCGACGGACCGCAACCTGCGGATCGGGGGTCTGCGTGCCGAGCCGTTCGGTGATCTCCTCGCGCAACTGGTCGGGTGTAAGGCCCGCGGCGCGGACGCGCCCGGCGTAGGGTACGAAGATGAAACCCGCGTCGTCCACCTGAACCTCGTCGAGCCGGGCAACGTTCTGCCCCTGGCCCACCAGCAGTCCTTCCGTGACGTTCTCGTAGACCGACAGCGAGAGCGAATCGCCTGACCGGATGGTGTCGGCGCCGAGGCGGCCGCCGCTGCGCAGCGTGTCGGAAAAGCCAAGCGCGGGCACCACCGCGGTTGCCCGCGCAACACGGTCGCTGACCGCGACGACGAAAACATCGCCTTCGTTCTGCACCGCGCCGGCGAATATCTCGCCCTTGTCCGGCCCCGACCGGGGCAGGCCGCAGGCCGCAAGCAACGCCATGAGCGCAACGAGGGCGATCGCTCGCGCGCCCAGGCTGGGGATCGATGTCACTGCCGGGCTCCCGTAGGTTTCTGCTTCTGCCTCAGTTATTTTTGGCACGAAGCTTAACCCGGCTGCAGGGCTCTGGCCAGCCGAGGTCGCCGTCGGTCACTTCACCAGCCGCAACTGTTGCCGCGGTGCCGCTCTGCCCCCCAGCAGCGCGTCATAGGGATCCTCGGCGGCGAGCATGAGATCGACCACCTGCCGCAACAGTTGGCGGCGCCCGCGCCAGGAGTAGAAACCGCCGGCTAGCTGCGACGTTTCCAGAAGATAGTGCCGGAAGTCACGGTAGGCGCGGCTGTCGGGACGAATCGGGTCGGCGAAGAAGTCGGCCAGCGGCTGCGGCGAGACGAACTCGGCCTTGGCATAGACCGCCTCGCCGAAGACCTTGAGCGGAAGTCCGCGCCACAACACCTGCTGCGCCGCGGTGGAGTTGACGGTCACTGCGCTGCGGGCGGCGGCGAGGAGGCCGGCAAGCTTGCCGCCGCGAACGAAGTGCACGCGCTCGGCCACGCCGTGCGCGCGGGCGAGGTGGAGGATGGCGCGGCGCAACTGCACGCGCCCGTCTTCGAGGGGATGTGCCTTGAAGACGAGGTGATGATGCCGCGGCGCCCCCTCGGCGAAGCCGCGCACCACGACTTCGAGAAACTCGGCCATCGTCGCGAACGGCCCGTGATCGCGAAAGCTTGCATCATGTTCCAGCTGCAACAGGACGAGATGATAGGGAAACCCGCCGAACCGGATGCGCCGTGTGGCGATCCGGCGTTCCAGCCCGTGCACGGGCATCAGCAGCAGTCGCGCGAGGTAGAGGCGGAACTCGGCGCCCACGCTCAGCCTCCGGTGCGGACGAAAGCCGGGATAGCTGCGGTTCGCCAGAAGCACGCAGGCATGATAGAGCGCGCCGTAGAAGACATGCTGCCGTGTGTCGCCCCAGCGCGCCGGGGCGTCGGGAATGTCCATGTCGCATCGTTCCAGCGCCCGGCGCATCTCTGGCACGCCGAGCTGCATCAGCCGCGAATTGCCGTTCGACCCGCCACGCTCATATGTGACCCAGTAGGGGCGCAGATACCCCTCCTCGAAGACATGGATGGTGATGCCGCGGTCTTGGGCCAGCCTCACCGATGCGGCATGCACCTGCCGGGTATCGCCATAGAGCACCAGATCGGTTACGCCCTTTTCGGCCATCAGCTGCGCGCAATGCGCGGGCCATGCTTCGGCGCCGTCACGGTGGGCGATGTAGCGTCCGCTGTCCGACCAGAACGCGCGGTCGCCGGCATTGAAGCCGACGCGCCAGATCTCCGCTCCGGCACGGCCCAGCATGGCCGCGAGGCCGGCGAAGAAAGGACCGTGCGGACCCTGCAGGAACAGGAACACGCGCCGTCCCCTCTGTGATTCCGGTCCCGCATGCTGTGTCATCGGCCAACCCCGTCCGGCCACGGCGATGTCGGCGGCCGCTGGCAGCCTTGATCCGCATTGATGAACACTGCGTAAAGCTGCGTCATGGCATAACTGCGGCGACGACGCGGCGCGCTTGCCGCCGTCACCCTGCCGGGCTAGCTCTGACCCATGTTCACAGGCATCATCACCGACATCGGCCGCATCCTCTCGGTCGAGCGGCGCGGCGACACGACAGCGCGCATCGCGACGGGCTACGATACCGGCGGCATCGATCTGGGCGCCTCGATCGCCTGCGACGGGGTCTGCCTCACCGTGATCGCGACCGGGCCCGAGGAGGGGGGGTGGTTTTCGGTGCAGTTCTCGGCCGAGACCTTGTCGAAGACGACGCTGGGCGGCTGGGTACCCGGTCGCCGCGTCAACCTGGAGCGGGCGCTGCGGGTCGGTGACGAACTGGGCGGCCATATCGTCTCGGGCCATGTCGACGGCGTTGCCGAGGTGGTGGCGCTGGCACCCGAGGGCGACAGCCTCCGGATGCGGTTCCGTGCGCCCGAGGCGCTGGCCGGCTTCATCGCGCCCAAGGGTTCGATCGCGCTGAACGGCACATCGCTGACGGTGAACGAGGTCGAGGGCACGGAATTCGGTGTGAACCTGATCCCGCATACCCGCGAGGTGACGACCTGGGGCGATGTGGCCCGCGGTGATCCGGTCAATCTCGAGATCGACACCCTCGCCCGCTACGTCGCCCGGCTGCGCGACTGGCAGCCTGCCTGAGGCGGATCACATGCGGGCTCTGTGCCGGAGCCGCCGCCGTCCGCCACGGCATCCCCGGCCTTTCGGCATCGCCGCACGTCTCGCTGCGCGCCGGACCGGGAAAATTCGCGGGTGCGACGAACGCCGGCTCCCGCCCCCGCGGCTCAGTTGCACAAATCGTCTGAGGGGAGTCATGTCGCGGCTCCGGCGTGACACCCGGGGTCATGAGCAGACCGACACCGCCTGCATACAAGACCCGCAACTGGCCAGCCTGCAACGAAGCGCTCAAGCGCCGCGGCTCGCTGACGATCTGGTTCGATCCCGCCATGACCTGGCTGGCCGCGCCCACCGGCAAGCGCGGCCGCCAGGCTGACCATGGCGATGCAGCCATCCAGCGCCTCTCCGCGCGCCAGTTCGAACGTCAGGTCGCAGAGCTCCACGTCCGCGTGGCCGTCCCGGACGGCTTCACCGCGCTCGGCATCCCGCCAACAGAAGCCGTGCGACAAGTCCGTCCGGGGAACGGGGAGCCCTGTCCGTCACCCGATCCGTGCAACGGTGCCGCACTGCATCCCGAAAGGTCTGATCGCCAGCAACTTCGCGACCGCCGTCATCCCCAAGCCACGCCCCAAGGCTCGCCTGCGGCCGTATCGGCCCTGGTCGTGGCAGGAACTGTTTGCGGTGCTCCACCGCGCCGGGCCGCATCTGCGCGCCGTTCTGGCGGTGATGGCGAACACGCGGCTGGACCCGTCCGACGCGCTCAACCTGCGCCGGGACAAGATCGCGGATGGCGTGATCTGTGGCGTCCGGGGCAAGACCGGGGTGGAGGTGCCCATTCCCATCGGCCCGACCCTGCGCGCCGCCCTGGACGCCGCCCCGCGCCACGACGCTGGGACGATCCTCGCCAGCTCCAAGGGCACCGCATGGACCTATGACGGCTTCTCGATCGTCTGGCACCGCAGCTCGAGGCCGAGGGCGTCATCGGCGCCGCCCTGACCCCCAAGGGGCTGTGGCACACGGTGGCGACGAGCGCACCAACCCGGGTCTTCTCGGGCAGAAGACCCCCGCCATGGCGCGGCACGACAGCCGCGACGCGAACCTCGCCGCGAAGACCAAGAAGACGGTGCTCGCCCCGGCGCGGGCGAACAAATCGAGGACGAAGGTTGTTAAACCTTCCGCCGAAAAGCCTCAAACCTGATCAGAGAGGCACATCAGTCAGATGTAAAAGGCAAGCGCAGACAATGCGTTGAAGTGGTGCCCGGGGGCGGATTTGAACCACCGACACGAGGATTTTCAGTCCACTGCTCTACCCCTGAGCTACCCGGGCACGGGAAGGCTATGCCGCCTTGGGTTCGGTGCACTTAGCCGAGGGTCGGTCGGCTGTCCAGAGGGGCCAGAGCAAAACCCGCGGAGCCTCAGCCGGCACACCGAGCACCTTGATTGAGGCCCGCTGCCAGCTCAGTTGCACGAGCGAAGCTTGCCATTCCCGTATTGCAGCTCTGACCGTGGTCGTGGCGTGGCCGTGACGATCTTGTCGTATCGTGCTTCCTTTCCTTCCCGCGAAAGAACCAGACCAACCAACGACGGGGTGTGGCAGCCAGCCCGGAAGGGAAGGCGCGCAGCGCCAGGCCGCCCTCGACAGCTGTCTCTCCCTGGGCGTGCACATCGGCGCCGGGCACCACAGCGCCGGGACGCCCGGATCGGGGGCCATCGCCGGATCGGGCAGCGTGCTCAATTCGCGACGACCGGCAATGCGGGGTGTCTGCCTGCGCCGAATTCAGTGTGGCTGAACCGCCAGCGCCTCGTGCCTGCGCAGCGAGGGGCGGGCGGCCGGACCGAAGGCCATCGGGTCGCGTGCGAGTTCCGGGAACAGCGCCAGCACCTCGGCCCGCGCCTCCTCGGCCAGCACGCCGAGGCCCCAGCGGCCGGGGTGGAAGCTCTCGGTCGGCACGCCCTCGGAGTAGATCACCTCGTGCCGGTCGAACAGCAGGTGGTGATACGACACCGGCAGGTCGCCCGCCTCGCGCAGGATGGTGGTTCCGTTCACCAGATGCCGCGCCGGCACCAGCGCCTCGGGCAGCGACAGCGCCAGCCGCAGCCGCGCCCCCGAGACCAGCACCCGATGCTGCGGCGAGACGCGCAGATCCCGCGCGGGCAGCCCTTCGCCCAGCGCGCCGGCGGTGATTCGCACCGGCCAGGTGGCCGGTCCCGGCGCCGCCAGCACACGGCCTGCCCAGCGCACCGGCTGAAAGCCGCGGTCGCGGGTGAGTACGCGGTCACCGGCGGCGATCGTATCCACCGGCCGTTCGCCGCGATCGGTCTGGATCAGCGTGCCGGCTGCGAAGCAGACCACGACGTCGATCGTGCCCTCGTCGAGCATTATGATCCCGCTGAGCCCGCCGGTCGTCTCGCGGAAGTCGGGAAAGAAGATGAACTGCTGACCGTCGATGTCCAGGACCAGGTAATCTGGCGGGTTTGTAGATGAGAACTCCTCGAAATCCTTGAAGAAATTCTTGTTGAAGGGCTTGTCGGACACGACCCCGCCGGAGACAACGGTGAAACTTGTCCAGGTGGCGCCGCCGTCGAGGCTGACGACGGTGGTGTCGGCCGATCCCTCCTGTGGAAAGGTTATGGTGAAATCGCCCGAGGGGTCCGGCACACCATCCGCCCCGGGGGCGAAGGTCAGCGTGAAATCGCCGAGATTCGCGTCGGGATGAAACCGGAAAGGGCCGGCGAACTGCAGCCGTCCAAGGCCGGCTGTGTAGGTGTTTGCGGGCAATGACATGGCAACGAACTCCTTGTTTTCGGGGCAGCATGCCGGAGGCTCGGGATCCGCGCAATCCGAACAGGATATGCTGGCCGCGACATGGCGAAGCCGGGGCAGGGTGGCGGCGAGTGCGGCCACGTCAGGGAAGGCGCCGCAAACCACGCGGGGTGCGGATTTCCGCACTGCGCCGGTGGCGTGGCCTCGGTGGCTGCCCTGCGGCTTGCACCCGCCGGCGCAATCGCGCATGGCTGCTCGAGGTCAGGCGCCGCAGGCCGGCGTGACGGGGCGGGTCCGTTCTCGGCGATTCCGCCCGGGTGCACGCGCCTTGCGGCCATACGGAAGAGGTGCGGTGGCGCGCAATGCAGACGGGCAGGTTCAGGGATACGGAACTCGAGGCGGCCTGGGCGCAGGCTCGCCGCCTCGGAGCGATGGAAGTGCATCTGGCGCATGTCTTTCCGCATCCGGTATGGGACAGCGGCGATCGCATCCAGCTGCATGTCTGGGAGGATCCCGAATCGCGGCCCGAGTATTTCGTCGAATTCGCGGCACCGCTCGATGGCGCCTTCCGGAGCGGTCTCGGCCAGGTCCTGGCGGGCATAGCCGCCGAGGCGGATGCGGGGGTCCGCAAGCAGCACGAACAGGCGCTGCTGGTCGAATTCACCGGCTTCTGGCACATGTGCGACCGGATCGAGGAGGGGTTCATGCGGCGGATGCTGGTGGTTACTTCGTGGCGTTATCAAACTCCTGACGGGCGGACGGTGACCGAGGGTTTCCCGCCGCACGCGTGAGCGGCACGGCGCAGGATCTGCGCCAGGCCATGGCGGAAAGGCGGGGACTTGGTCATGCGCATCTTCATCACCGGCACGGCCGGCTTCATCGGCTTCCACCTTGCGCGGCTCCTGTTGGACGAGGGATTTGCCGTCCACGGCTACGACGGCATGACCGATTACTACGACGTCGCGCTGAAACAGCGGCGCCATCAGATGCTGCTGCAGTCCCCGAGCTTCACTGCCACCGAGGGCATGTTGGAGGATCTTCCGCGGTTCGATGCTGCGGTTGATGCTGCGGCGCCCGATGTGATCGTGCATCTCGCCGCCCAGGCCGGAGTGCGATACAGCCTCGAGAACCCGCGCGCCTATGTGGACGCCAATGTGACCGGCAGTTTCAACGTCCTGGAGGCGGCGCGGCGCCACGCGGTGCGGCATCTGCTGATGGCGTCGACGTCGTCGGTCTACGGGGCGAACACCGAGATGCCGTTTGCCGAGATCCACAAGGCCGACACGCCGCTGACGATCTACGCCGCGACCAAGAAGGCCGGTGAGGCGATGGGCCATGCCTATGCCCATCTGTGGAACCTGCCGGTGACGATGTTCCGCTTCTTCACCGTTTACGGCCCATGGGGGCGGCCTGACATGGCGCTCTACAAGTTTGTGGATGCGGTGCTCGATGGGCGGCCGATCGACATCTACAACCATGGCGAGATGTATCGTGACTTCACCTATGTCGTGGATCTCGTCCGTGGTATCCGGTTGCTGATCGACGCCGTGCCCGTCCGCCCCGCGGATCCGGAAGATATCGCTGAAGGCGACAGCCTTTCGCCGGTTGCGCCCTTCCGCATCGTCAATATCGGCAATTCGCAAAAGGTGCGGCTGCTGGACTTCGTCGAGGCGATCGAGGCGGCGACGGGGCGGACCGCGATCCGCAATCTGATGCCGATCCAGCCGGGCGACGTTCCAGCCACCTGGGCCGATGCGCGGTTGCTGCAGCGGCTTACCGGATACCGACCCGACACCGACATCGGCGACGGTGTGGCGCGTTTCGTGGAGTGGTATCGCGACTATTCCGGCAAATAGACTGATCGACCGGGACGGCGACGGCGTCAGTACCCCGGGCCATAGCTGCCCGGGCCATAGCCATAGCCATAGGCGTCGTCACCGTCGAGATAGCGGCACTTGTTCAGCACGACGCCGAGGAAATTGCACCGGGCGGCAAGGTCTTCGGCGCAGCGGGTGACCTCGGCCATGGTCGAACTGCCGGCGGCGGCCACCAGCAGAACGCAGTCGATCTGGTCGAGGAAGGCGAGCGTGTCGTCACTGACCAGCATCGGCGGCATGTCGAAGACCATGACGTCCGGGGCGAAGCGGGTTTCCACCGCGTCCATCATGCGACCGGTTTCCACCGCCTGCAGAAGCTCGGCCGGATCGGCGGTCCGATGCGCACTCGGGCCGATCAGAAGGTTGCGGCCATGGCGCAGCAGATGCTCCTCGGGTGCGGCGTTGCCCTCCAGCACCTTGGCGAACTGGCGCGCCTCGCGCAGCCCCAGAACCTTGGAGATCGACGGTCGGCGCAGGTCGAGCTCCACCAGCATGCTGTAGATGTCGCGCTGTCGCGCCAAGCTGAAGGCGAGGTTCAGCGCCAGAGTGGTCTTGCCGCAAGCTGCAGTGGGCGAGGTGATTGCCACGCGGCGCCATTTGTTGCTGCGCATCTGCTGCAGGAGCTTGGTGCGCATGATGTCGAAGGTCGCCGCCTCGCTGCCGCCGCCGAGGGCCACCACCCTCTGACGCTCAAGATCTTCCCGGCGCAGGTGCAACTCCGGCAGGCCGGCCCAGAGCGCGTCGCGCTCGCCGATCGGATCGGCGGCGCGACGGGTCGCCTGCGCCGCGTCGCCGGTCCTGCGTGGCGGTGGCAGCGGCGCGTCACCTTCGAGCAGGACCGATTGGTCGGGCTGCGCCGCCCCGCCTCGCAGCTGTCGCTCGCGCCGGGCCTTCTCGATTGCCGACTGGATGAAGTCCATGGTTCCCGTTTCCCGTCCTGGTCCGCCGTTTGCCAGCCCGTGCCGTCGCGGAGTTCTGCCTGGGTCCCCACCCCGTCTGCGATGTCAGCTGCGCGCCTCGCGCAGCGTTTCCAGCATGCGCTCGATACCGGACCGTTCCAGAATGAGGTTGAGCGCCATGTCGAGCGGCATGTGGTTTCTGTCGATCCACCAGAGTGCTGCGGGGATGCCCACCGCGATCAGCAGGAACAGTGCCCCGAACAACAGCCGTCGGCGCAGGATCTCGCCGCGGGTGCGGAAGTATGGCACCGTGCCGAACGGGGTCACGCCCAGCCGGGCGGTGATCTCGACGGGGCGCAGCACGGCCCGGTTGGTCAGGATCAACAGCGCCACCACGGCCGCGCCGAGGCCGATGCCGCCGCCGAGCCCGGCCATGGCAATACGCCGCCGGTCGGGCGAGGTTGCCGATTGCGGCGGCGACGCCTGTTCAAGCAGCGTGATCCGGGCGCCGCGTGCCTGAGCCTCGATCCGCTCGCCGACGCGGGCCTGGGCCAACCGGCCGGCCGCGCTGTCATACTGGCTGCGGAGGTTCGACAGGTCTCTCTCGAGCGTCGCGAGCGCCAGGGCATTGGCCGGAGACTGGGCGATGGCCTCGTTCAACCTCTCGATCTCGGCTTCGGCCTCGGCCCGTTCGGTGGCGAGGAATTCGAGCTGGGCGTCGATGTCGTCGAGTTGCGCCTGCAGAATCGTCTCGGGCGTCACCGCCCCGTCGCCGGCGGCCATCTCGGCGGCGACCGTCTCCTCGGCGGCGCGTATGCGCGCCTGCAGGATCCGCAGTCGCGGGTTGTCTGGGGTGTAGATGACCAGCGCATTGGCCAGTTCCCCTTCCAGTCGGCGCAGCTCGCGCTGGGCCTGGGTCAGGTTCGCCCCATCCGTCTCGACCCGGCCGCTCTCGGCAAATACCCGCTGCAACCGCTCGCGCCGCTCTTCCAGCGCCTCGGTCTCGCGCGCGATTGCCGTGAGACGCTGCTCGCGGTTGGATCGCCGCGAGATCCGTGCCGACTGTCCATCGGGGAGTGCGTCGCGGTTTTCCTCGCGGAACTGCAGGATGCGCGTCGATTGCAACCCGATCTCGCGGTCGAGCCGGGCAACCTCCTCCTCGAAGAAGCTCAGCGTCTGGGTGGTCACGGCCGTCCGCAGCTGCTGGTTTTCGCGCAGAATCTGGGTGACGACCTCATTGGCGACCTCTGCGGCCACACCGGGATTCGAGGCCTCGAAGGAGACCGTGACCACATTGGAGTTGCGCCCGGGGAGACGGATGCTCAGCCGCTGACGCATGTCCGAGACGATGGCATCCGGGCTCAGCCCGGGCTGATCGGCATGCAGCCTGAACTGCCGCGACAGCGCCAGCAGGTTGGCGCGTGTCTGAACCCGCTGCTGGATCACGCGCAACACCTCGGTCACACTCACCCTGACGGTCGACTGGGCCATCTCGGTCGGCACCTGCGGTGCCTCGACCAGCAACCGTGCCTGCGCGCTGAAGCCGGGCGGCAGGGCATAGGCGAGAAAGGCGGCAAAACTCACCACCGGCAGCGCCAGCAGCAGGAATATGTGCAGACGCCTCAGAAACAGCTTCAGCAGGAACTTGAAATCAAGCGTCATGGCCGGGTCCTCCGGTATCGCCCGCGATGTCGTCCCCCGTCAGCCCGCCCGCGCCGAAGAACACGCCGTCGTCGAGCACATGCTGAACCGTGGTCTTGCTGACCGTCTTGTGGTTTCGCGTATAGGCATAGACCAGTGCGAGGTCGCACAGCTGGTTGACCAGCCGCGGAACCCCGCCCGTTGCCGCATGCAGAAGCCCGAGCGAATTGTTGCGAAACAGCATGTCCTGCGCACCTGCGACCTTCAGCCGATGCGCGATGTAGCCACGCATCGCGTCGATATCCATCGCCGGCAGATGAAAGCTTGCGGCGACGCGCTGGGCGAACTGTGCCATGTCCGGGCGACGGATCATCTGGCGCAACTCGGGCTGGCCCACCAGAACGAGTTGCAGGAGTTCGTCCTTGTTGGCGTTGACATTGGTGAACATGCGCAACTCTTCCAGCGTCTCGCGGTCGAGGTTCTGCGCCTCGTCGAAGATCAGCACGACGCGGCGTCCGGCGGCGTATTCCTCGATCAGGAACCGCTGAAAGGCCGAGAAAAGCGTAACGTAATCCGCTGCCTCCGGCACCGGCTGACCCAGGGCCATCAGCACCCAGCGCAGCAGCTCCCCGCGCGAGCCATGGGCGTTCGAGATCAGCCCGACCGACACCCCGCTGCCGAGCCGCCGCAGCAGGTGATGCACCAGTGTGGTCTTGCCCGCCCCCACCTCGCCGGTGATCAGCGTGATCGGCGCCCGTGTGAGGATACCGTATTCGAGAATCGAATGGGCCCGGGCATGCGCCCGCGACCAGAACAGGAAGCCCGGGTCCGGGACCAGCGAGAAGGGTCGTTCGCGCAGGCCGAAATGCGCGAGATAGAGGTCCGGGGCGGTTTCGCCGGTGAGCACCGGCAACTCGGGGGCATCGGCTCCGCCCTCGTCATCGCGTGCGACTGCTGCCGCGGAAGATCGGTGCGACGGGGAGCCGTCCCGTGCGGCTTCTGCTTGCCCCTGGTGCGCCGTCGGCGCCTCGCTGCTGTCGATCCCTGTGCGGTTGTCGGGCGTCGCGCGCAGATCCGCCTGTGCCGCCGCCTGCGGTGCCGGCCTTGCGCAGGGTTGCGGTGGCGCGAGCGGCAGGCCGGCCCCGCTCTCGAGCAGGAGCGTTGGCGCGCGCGGCTTCCGGCCCGCAGGGGGCGGAGCAAGGATCGGAACCGGCGCCGGGCCAGC
>SLBI01000378.1 GCA_007126375.1 Paracoccaceae bacterium | reverse complement strand
GGCGCAGGCCGGGGCCGGGCGAGGTCAGTCCGCCGCCGCCGGACACGGCCGCCGGCCGGAGCGACCGGCGCCGGAGCCCTATCCTTTGCTGGCGGGGGGCGCCCCGGCCGGGATGGGCTCGCTGGTGCCTCTGGGCGGCGCGCGCGGGGCATTCCTGATGGCCGCGGCGCAGCCGTTGCGATGACCTGTCATCCCGCCTGTCGAGAGGCCAGACCGTGATCCAGCCCATGGCGCCACCGGCCCGCACGGGGGCCGCGCGATGAACCTGTCGTTCGAGGCGTTGTTCCGCCCGACCATCCTGCTGGCTCTGGCGCTGATGGCGGTCATCGTCATGATGATCCTGCCGGTGCCGGCCTGGCTGCTGGACATCGGTCTTGCCGCCTCCTTCGCGCTGGCGATCCTGATCTTCACCGTCACGCTGTTCGTCGAGCGGCCGCTGGATTTCTCGGCCTTTCCGACGGTTCTGCTCGCCTCGCTGATGCTCAGGCTCTCGCTCAACGTTTCCTCGACCAAGCTGATCATCGGCGAGGGGCATTCGGGCACCCATGCCGCCGGAGACGTGATTCAGGGCTTCGCGATGTTCGTCATGGGCGGCAGCGTGCTCCTCGGCGTGGTGATCTTCTGCGTCCTTCTGATCGTCAACTTCATCGTCATCACCAAGGGCGCGGGCCGCATGGCCGAGGTCGGCGCGCGCTTCGCCCTCGATGCCATGCCGGGCAAGCAGCTCGCCATCGACAGCGACATGGCTGCCGGCGCCATCGACCATGCCGAGGCCCGTGCGCGCCGCGAGCGCGAGCAGGCCGAGACCAATTTCTTCGGCTCGCTCGACGGTGCATCGAAATTCGTCAAGGGCGACGCCATCGCCGGGCTGCTCATCACGCTGCTGAACATCGTCATCGGGCTGGTCGTCGGCACCATGGTGCACGGCATGCCGCTGGGATCGGCATTCGAGACCTATGCGATCCTGACCGTCGGCGATGGCCTCGTCAGCCAGATCCCGGCAGTGATCATCTCGGTCGCAGCGGGTCTGCTGCTGGCCCGCGGCGGCGCCACCGGGGCCACCGACACGGCGATCCTGACGCAGCTCGGCCGCTATCCGGCGGCGGTGGTGACGGTGGCATTGCTGATGGCACTGTTCGCCTTCGTGCCGGGGTTGCCGTTCCTCCCCTTCATCCTCGGCGCCGGCGCGCTGGGCTGGGCGGGGTTCTCGCTTGCCCGGAAGGCCGGTCGGGAGAACGGCGCCGCAGAGGCGGAGCGCATTGCCGCCGCCGAGACCGCCGCCCCGGCCGCGACGCTGGGCGACGCGCTCGATCTCGACGACATCCATGTCCAGTTCGCCCCCGATCTCGTTGCCATGGTGCTCGATCCGGCCACCGGCCTGGACGCGCGCATTGCCAACATGCGCACCCATGTGGCCGGTCATTACGGCCTGGTTCTGCCCGAGATCCGGCTGACCGACGACGCCGGGCTGCCACCGGGCAGCTACGTTGTCCGTATCCAGGGGGTGGTGCAGGCCCGCGACCGGCTGCGCCCCGGACGGGTGCTGGCGCTGGTGGCCGAGGATGCGCTGGACGCACCCGAAGGCGAAGAGGTGCGCGAGCCCGTCTATGGCGCGCCGGCGCGCTGGCTGCCGCCGGAATCGCAGGAGGCGGCGGTGCTCGCCGGCTCCACCGTGGTCAGCCCCGCCGAAGTGCTGGCCACGCATTTGCTGGAGGTGATCCGCCGCAATCTGGCGCGGCTGCTGACGCTCAAGGGGTTGCGACGGCTGCTGGACGAGCTCTGCGCCCTGTCGGACCCGGCCCGTGCCGAGGCCAACCGGCGCTTCTTCGACGAGCTCATCCCCGAGAAGGTGCCGATGGATCTGTTGCTGGCGGTGCTGCGTCTGCTTCTGGAGGAGCGGGTTTCGGTGCGCAACATGCCCTTGATCCTGGAGGCGATCGCCGAGGCGCGGCCCAGCCACGGCTCGCCCGAGGCGATCTGCGAGCATGTCCGCCAACGCCTTGGCTTCCAGTTGGTGGCCGAGTTGAAGCGCGACGACGGCACCATCCCGCTGGTGCAGCTCGCCCCAGAATGGGAACAGATCTTCGCCCGCCATGAGGTTGCCGGCGAGCGCGGCGCCGCCGACATCGCCCTGCCACCCGCCGAGTTCAACCGGCTGGCCGGGGCGCTGGCCGAGAAGATCGCGCGGGCTGCCGATGGCGGCGCCCAGCCTGCGGTGGTGACCTCGACCCGCCGGCGCCGCTTTCTGCGAATGGTGCTGGCGGCCAAGGGGCTGGCCGTGCCGGTCCTCTCCTACGAGGAGATCGGAATGGAGGCGCGGCCGGCCCTCGTCGGCATGGTCGCGGCATGACCGTGCAGACGATGCAGCGCCGGGCTGCATGTCTTCCGTCAGGCCACCGCCTCTGCGGACTGCGTGGGCGCGTGCAGGCGCCTGCCTCCCGGTCCCGGCGCTCTGCCACGGGCGGCGTCGCTTGCCCGCGCGGCGGCGTGGCCGCAGCGTCCGCGGCGCGCTTGGACGCAACCTGCCTTGTGCGGGGCGCGGCGCGATCCGCCGATGGCGGCACCGGTGGTTCGGCAGGTCCTTGCCGACGGATTCATCCGGATCCGCAGTGGGGTATGGATCCGCGCACGGGCGGCAACCGTGCGCCGCAGAGCGGCGCATGACCGCGGAGACGGCCGATGCGCTGGCCGGCCTGCTCGCGCTGGGGCGTGAGGCGTTGATGGCCGGCTTCGTGGTTTTCCTGCGCGTCGGCGCTGTCATGGCGGTGTTGCCGGCCTTCGGCGAGCAGGTGGTTCCGATGCGCGTCCGACTGGGTGCGGCGCTGGCCTTTACGCTGGTCGTGGCCCCCGCGGTGGCGCCCGAGGCCGCAGCGCTGGTCGCTCGCCCGAACGGCTGGATCCGAGCGCTCGCCACCGAGGTTGCCGCCGGGCTGGCCCTTGGCCTCGCGCTGCGGCTGTTCGTCATGGCGCTGCAGACGGCGGGTACGATGGCGGCGCAGGCGACCTCGCTGGCGCAGTTCTTCGGCGGGGCCGGTGTCGATCCGCAGCCGGCAATCGCGCAGCTGCTCGTGGTGGGCGGGCTTGCGCTGGCGGTCATGGCCGGGCTGCATGTGCGGCTGGCCGAATTGTTCGTGCTTTCCTACGCGCTGATGCCGGCCGGTGTATTCATGCCGGGCTGGGCGCTTGCAGACTGGGGCGTGGCGCAGGTGGCGCGGGCGTTCTCGCTCGCCTTTTCGCTGGCGGCGCCGTTCGTCGTCGCGGCGCTGATCTACAACATGGCTCTCGGTGCGATCAACCGCGCCATGCCGCAACTCATGGTCGCCTTCGTGGGCGCGCCGGCCCTGACGCTAGGCGGGCTCGTTCTGCTTCTGCTGGTGGTGCCGGGCGCGCTGGCGTTGTGGCTCAATGCGCTGGGTGGGTTTCTGAGCGATCCGTTCGCGATGCCAAGCTGAGGATTGCGCTAGGCTGCGGCGATCGGAAGCAGGCCGGACCCGTATGTCCAGGCTGAATTGCATGTCGGCGCAGCATGTCACGGTGTCTTGTTGCGTGGCAGGGGGCCGACGTCAGTGCGGCGCCGGACGGCCGGTTTCGCGCCGCCTTGGGCAGAGGGCCGCAGCGCGCTATGTTCACCGATGATGGCGCCTCATCCGGATCGACCCGTGAAATGATGTTTCCGCCGCCCTTTCGCTGCCGTGTGATCGTCGCTGTCGGCGTGATCGTGGCGACTGGTGCCGCCGCGGCGTCCGAGCCGGAGCGGCGCAGCGCCGACTGGGTGGCCGCGGCGGCGGCGCTGTCGGGCGAGGGCTTCGCGCGACTTTCCGGCCCGTGGGAACCGACGCTGCCGAAAGACCATGCGCCGCATTCCGAGACCGGCTCGGAGGTCTGGCAACTCTCGGCCCATCTGCGGGATTCGGCGGGTGCGCCGGCGGGGCTGCAGATGTCTCTCCTGCGCCTCGGGCTGTTGCCGCCTGGCGAAGCGGGCGCCGGCTCGGACTGGCTGGCGCGCGGGATCTGGCGCGGCCATGTCGTGCTCCAGGCGGACGCGACCGCCGGCGAGGAACGCTTCGCCCGTGGCATGGACGGGCTCGTCGGACATGACAGCACGACCGGCGCGCTTCGCCTCGACGATTGGTCGCTGGCATTCGACAGCGATGGCTGGCGCCTCATCGCGCGTGCCGGCGAAATGCGCGCCGATCTGCGATTGGAGCCCATGCGCCCGGCGGGTGCCATCGGAGCGGACGATCTGCCGTTTCGTGGCTACGCAATTGCCCGGCTGGCGGTGGCGGGAACGATAGCCACGGACTCCGGGCAGCGGTCGGTGCAGGGCAGCGCGTGGTTCGAGCATCTGTGGGGGGAACTGCCGTTGCCCGGGACCGGCCCGGTGGCTTCGGACCGTCTGATCCTGCAGTTGGAGGACGGCAGTGATATCTCGCTGGTGCGCACGCGACGGGTCGACGGGCGCGGCTTGCCGGCGGTGGAGGGAGTGCTGATCGGTCCCGACGGTACCGGCAGTGCGCTGGAGAGTGCGGCGGTTTCGTTCGAGCCCGTACGGGAATGGCAGGGGCGCGGCGCAGCCTGGCCCGTCGCCTGGACCTTGCGCGCCGGCGATCTGAATCTGTCGGTGACACCGGTCGCCGCAGAGGGGGAGCGGTCCTTCGCGGCGCCGGTCTGGATCGGCCTTGTTCGTGCCGAGGGGATGCGCGAAGGCCGTCCGGTGGCGGGGCTCGGCACACTGCAACTGACGGGATACGGAGCGCCATGAAACAGCGTTTTCGGGGGTGGGGCAGGCTCGCGGCGGGCGCCGCGTTCGTCCTCGCGGTCGGAGGGGCGGCAGCCTGGCTTGCCGGGCTTGGTCCCTTCTCGGCCGATGGCGACCGGTTCCGCTCGCCGGTGGGGGCGGTGCCGGCGACACCGCAACGCCCGGGCGACGCGGATGCGGGGTATCGGGCGCTGGTGAACGCGCCCTATGTCGGCTGCGGCATGCCCTATTCGGCCTGGCGCCGTCTCGCGCCCGAGACCGATCCTGCCGACCTGCTTCCCGGTCGCGAGGGACGCAATGCAGAGTTGCCGTATTTCCTTACCGCCCACGTCAACGCCGACGGGGTGGAGGTGGTGGCGACCAATTGCCTGACCTGTCATGCGGGGCGCATCGACGGCGAGCTTGTGGTCGGCCTCGGCAATGCGCAGGCCGATTTCACGGCCGATCCGCGCAGGTTGGTCACACAGGCGGGCGCCTATGTCCGCGGGCCGTCGGAGACGGCCGCATGGCAGCGCTGGGCCGACCGGATCGAGGGAATCGCCCCCTATATCCAGACCGAGACGCTGGGCAGCAACCCGGCGACCAACCTCACCTGGGCACTGATGGCGCATCGGGACCCGGCCACCATGGCGTGGTCCGATACGCCGCTGATCGATCCGCCGCCCGAGCGGCCGGTGCCGCTGCGGGTTCCACCATGGTGGTGGATGGGCAAGAAGAATGCGATGTTCTACACCACCATCGGCCGCGGCGATCACTCGCGCTTCATGTTGCTCGCCTCGCTTCTGTGCGCCGATTCGACCGAGGAACTGGCGGCGATCGACGCGTATGCCGCCGACATCCACGCGTTCATCACCAATCTGCGCCCACCCGCCTATCCCCATCCGGTGGATGCCGCGCTGGCCGAGACCGGCCGGGCCGTCTTTGCCGAACACTGCGCGAGTTGCCACGGCAGCTATGGCGCCGTCTCCAGCTATCCCAACAAGGTGATTCCACTGGACGAGATCGGTACCGACCCGACCTATGCGATGGCGGCAACCGACGGTGGCCTGGACCGGTTCTACGCCTGGGTGGAGGACTCGCCGCATGGCGGCACCGTGCGTGCCGCGCCGGCGCGCGGGTACATTGCGCCGCCGCTTGACGGGATCTGGGCCGTGGCCCCGTATCTGCACAACGGCTCGGTGCCCAACCTCGCCGCCCTTCTCGACAGCCGGCTCCGGCCACGGTACTGGCGGCCGGCGGCACCGCAAAGCTATGACCCTGACGCCGTGGGCTGGCATGTGGAGGTGCTGGACGCCGGCAAGGACGCGTTCGACGATCCGGTCGAGGCCGTCCGGGTGATCGACACCACACGGCCAGGGTACGGCAACGACGGCCATCTCTTCGGCGACCGACTCGACGCGGCCGCCCGTCGAGCGGTTCTCGAATACCTCAAGACGCTCTGATCGTCGTCTGCCCCCCAAGACGTTATTCTGCATTATCAATGGGTTGTCGCCGCATCGGGAAAAAGCGGCCTGGGTACGAAAATTTCCCTTGCAATGCCGGGCCCGCCGCCATAGATACCGGCTCCGAAGCGAGACGGGGCCATCGCCCAACGCGCGCTTCGAAGAATTCCTTGGCAGTTGGGGCCCCGGGCCGGCGCGAGCCGGTCGATCGCCCTTCTGCCGCGCTTTTTGACATGATTGTTTTTGATGAAGGGACATGTGGGCGGTTTTGTCTTGTTTCGGCGAGATGACCGTTTGCATGTCGGCCCGTTAGTTGCGCGCGAGCGTGGCGATGACGCGGGTGTCAGCTTCGCTGTTTCTTGCGGTTTCGGCCGTGAGGGACAGGGCTGTGCCTTTGTTGTCCGTGGTTTCGGCTGCGGGCAGCGTTGGCACGATGTGCGCAGGTTTTGTCTCGTCATGGGGACGGCCGCCCTGTGCGGCATCGGGCGTTTTTTCTGTCGTTCCGGATGGAGACATCCGGATCGTCGGGTTTCGTTCGGTGTCGCGCTGCAGGCCGTTTCAACTTGAGAGTTTGATCCTGGCTCAGAACGAACGCTGGCGGCAGGCTTAACACATGCAAGTCGAGCGCACTCTTCGGAGTGAGCGGCGGACGGGTGAGTAACGCGTGGGAACGTG
>SLBI01000026.1 GCA_007126375.1 Paracoccaceae bacterium | reverse complement strand
GGTGGCGATGCCGTCGTCGACCACCACGGCGGTGCGCCCGCTCAGCGACAGCGGCGCCCGGCCCGGCAGCCAGCGGGCGCGGCGGCGGGCGATCTCGGCGCGCTCATGTGTCGCGGCGGCGTCCAGATCGGCGGCGCGCATCGCGGTCAGGGCGATGACATCGCGGTTCTCGATCCGTCCCTCCATCCCTTCGGCCACCGCGCCGGCGGCCAGTTCCGGCTGCCCCGCGGCACCGATCTTGCGCACCAGCAGCAGATCCAGCGGCGCACCCAGCCGGGCTGCCACCGGCGCGGCCACCGGCACCCCGCCGCGCGGCAGGGCCAGCACCACAGGTGCCGGCAGATCGGGGTGACTGGCAAGCCAGCCTGCCACCGCCTCGGCCAGCCTCGCGCCGGCCGTCTCGCGGTCCGGCAGGCGGTCGGTCCGGGGCTCGGCCATGGCCGCGCTCAGCGCCCGAGGACGCGCACGCCAAGCGTGGCGAGCGCGGCATCGACCAGCCCGCGTTCCCGCGCGGTCAGGCGCTGCGCGCGCGGATAGAGCGGGGCGCTGCGATCGTCGGCCACCGGGGCGTCCCAGCCGCGGGTGGTCTCGAAGAAGCGTTCCGCCCCGGCTTCGCCGAACTCGCGCAGATAGCCCTGCACCACCACGTCGAGATAGCTCAGCAGGATCGGGTTCAGCTGGCCGGGCGGGCCCGCGTGGCTGTCGGGCACGGCGTAGATCTCGGCTGTCACCGCCCGGGTTGCGGCGTGGGCCAGCCCGCCTTCCAGGCGGTGGCGGCGGTAGCCTTGCTCGCGTTCGTCCAGCGCGCCCCAGTCGCCGCCCGGAACGGCGGCGATCAGCCCGTCGAGTTCGATCCCGGCTGCAGGCTCGACGCTCAGAAATGCCATCTCGCGCAGCCAGGTGTGACGCCAGACCCGCCGCCAGCCCGAAACGCGGGCATGATACGCCTCGCCGTAGCGGTGGGTGCTGCGGTTCACCAGGCTGCCGTAGCCGAAGAAGAAAGGGTCCGACATGGTCCCCGTATCCGACAGCCGGGGCCGGTCGCGCAAGAGCCTATCGCCGCGCGGGGCCTTGCCAGCGCCCGGGGCGAAGGGCTAGAAGGGCCGAGCCAGACTAGGGAGAACCCGGCGACCCGCCCGTGGGTGGGGCGGCCGGTGCCGAAGGAGCAACCGCCCCGGTAAACTCTCAGGCGCAAGGGACCGGTCTGGCCGCAGACTCTGGAGAGAGGCGCGCAGGCGTCCGCCGAAGGGATAACGATCTCAGGCGAAAGGACAGAGGGGGCATGCGCTGCGCCATCGAGGCGCGGCAATGCCGTACGGGGGCGGGCATGACCGAGCCGAAACAGCTGGTGCTGCGCGATCTGCACGCGGAACTGGGGGCGCGTTTCGTCCCCTTTGCCGGGTGGGAGATGCCGGTGCAGTATGCCGCCGGCGTCATGGCCGAGCATCTGCACTGCCGCACGGCGGCGGCGCTGTTCGATGTCAGCCACATGGGCCAGCTTGTGCTGCGGGGCGCGGAAGCCGACCGTGCACTGGAGGCGTTGGTGCCGGCCGATCTGCTGGCCCTGCCCGAGGGGCGGCAGCGCTACGGGCTGCTGACCACCGAGGCCGGCGGCATCCTGGACGATCTGATGGTGCTGCGGCTGGGCGACGCGCTGCATCTGGTGGTGAACGCCGCCCGGGTGGCGGTGGATCTGCAGCATCTGCGCGCGGGACTGCCGGCCGACGTGACGCTGGAGCACGAGAGGGACCGCGCCCTGCTGGCGCTTCAGGGCCCTGGCGCGGGCGAGGTTATGGCAGCGCTGCTGCCCGGCGTGGCGGGAATGCGTTTCATGGATGCCGCGCTTTTCGAATGGCAGGGGGCGGGGCTGCGCCTCACCCGCTCGGGTTATACCGGCGAGGACGGGTTCGAGATCTCGGTGCCGCGGATGTCGGCAGAGAGCCTTGCCCGGGTGCTGCTGGCCCAGCCCGGCGTCGCGCCGGCTGGCCTGGGAGCGCGCGATTCGCTGCGGCTGGAGGCGGGGCTGCCGCTGTGGGGCCAGGACATGGACGAGGGCGTGAGCCCGGCCGAGGCCGGGTTGGCATGGGCCATCGGCAAGGCGCGCCGCGCGGACGGGGCGCGGCCGGGCGGGTTTCCGGGGGCGCAGCGGGTGCTGGACGAGCTCGCCTCGGGGCCGGCACGGCGGCGGGTGGGGCTGTTGCCCGAGGGGCGGGCGCCGATGCGGGCGGGGGTGGAGCTTTTCGCCGCCGAGGACGATGCCGCGCCGGTGGGGCGCATCGGCTCGGGCGGCTTTGCCCCCTCGCTCGACCGGCCGGTCGCAACGGCGATCCTGCCGATCCATCTTTGCGGCACCGGGACACGGGTTTACGGTGCGCTGAGGGGCCGGCGACTCCCGCTTGCCGTCGCGGCGCTGCCGTTCCGCCCGGCGGGCTATCGCAAGGGATCCTGAATAGCAGCACGAGGGACGCATGAAATACACCGAGGAGCACGAATGGCTGCGCGTCGAGGGCGACCTCGTCGTGGTGGGCATCACCGACTACGCCGCGCAACAACTCGGCGATGTCGTGTTCGTGGAACTGCCCGAGGTCGAGGCCCAGGTGGCGAAGGGCGACGAGGTCTGCGTGATCGAGAGCGTCAAGGCCGCCTCTGACATCCTCGCCCCGGTGGACGGAGAGATCGTCGAGGTCAATGAGGCCCTCGTCGACAACCCCGGGCTGGTGAACGAGGACGCGACCGGCGAGGCGTGGTTCTTCAAGATGAAGATCGACGATGCCGGCGTGCTCGACGCCTTCATGGACGAGGACGAATACAAGGACTTCATCACCTGAAGACCGACTGACGGAGACCGGCATGGCCGATATCGAGACCGACTACGACCCCTACGACTTCGCCAACCGGCGCCACATCGGACCGGCACCCGACGAGATCGCCGGCATGCTGGCCACGCTGGGGGTCGACAGCCTCGAGGCGCTGATCGATGCGACCGTGCCGGCGGGGATCCGGCAGGGCGAGCCTCTGGACTGGCCAGCGCTGTCCGAGGGGGAACTGCTGGCGCGGATCCGGCAGGTGGCGGCCAGGAACCGGGTGATGACCTCGCTGATCGGGCAGGGTTATCACGGCACCATAACGCCGCCCGCCATCCTGCGGAACATCTTCGAGAATCCGGCGTGGTATACGGCCTACACCCCGTATCAGCCCGAGATCGCGCAGGGCCGTTTGGAGGCGCTGCTCAACTTTCAGACGATGGTGAGCGATCTGACCGGCCTGGCGGTTGCCAACGCATCGCTGCTGGATGAGGCGACCGCCTGCGCCGAGGCGATGGTGATGGCCGAGCGAGCGGCGAAGTCGAAGGCGCGGGAGTTCTTCGTCGACGAGAACTGCCACCCGCAGAATATCGCGGTCATGCGCACCCGCGCCGCCCCGCTGGGCATCCGCATCGTGTCCGGGCCGCCCGAGACGCTGGACCCCGGCCGCGTCTTCGGCGCGATCTTCCAGTATCCCGGCACCTTCGGGCATGTGCACGACTTCACAGACCAGATCGCCGCGCTGCAGGCAGAGGGCGCGGTGGCGGTGATGGCGACCGACCTGCTGGCACTGACGGTGCTGAAGGAACCCGGCGCGATGGGCGCCGACATCGCGGTCGGCAGTGCCCAGCGCTTCGGCGTGCCGATGGGCTATGGCGGGCCGCATGCCGCCTTCATCGCCTGCCGGGACGCGTTCAAGCGCGCGCTGCCCGGCCGGCTGGTGGGCGTGTCGGTTGATGCACGCGGAAACCGTGCCTATCGCCTCGCGCTGCAGACGCGCGAGCAGCATATCCGGCGCGAGAAGGCCACCTCCAATGTCTGCACGGCGCAGGCGCTGCTGGCGGTGATGGCCTCGATGTACGCGGTGTTCCACGGGCCGAAGGGGCTGCGTGCCATCGCCGAGCGGGTGCATATTCGCACCGTGCGGCTGGCCAAGGCGCTGCGGGTGGCCGGCGCCGAGGTCGAGCCGCGTGCCTTCTTCGACACGATCACCGTGCGGGTAGGGGTGGGTCAGGCCGGCATCCTCGCCGCTGCCCGGGCCGAGGGGTTGAACCTGCGCCGGATCGGCTCCGACCGGGTCGGCATAAGCCTCGACGAGACCAGCGACGAGCGGGTGCTGCACCGGGTGCTCCGCGCTTTCGGAATCCAGACGCTGCCACCGCATAGGGGTGTATGGGGCTTCCCGAAAAATCTATCTCGAAAAAGTGGTTACCTTGCGCACCCGGTGTTCCACATGAACCGGGCCGAGACCGAGATGATGCGCTACATGCGCCGCCTTTCGGATCGCGATCTCGCGCTGGACCGGGCGATGATCCCGCTCGGCTCCTGCACCATGAAGCTGAATGCCGCGGCCGAGATGATTCCCCTGAGCTGGCCCGAATTCGCGTCGCTGCATCCCTTCGTGCCGCGGGATCAGGCCGCGGGTTATCACGAGGCGATCGATGATCTTTCGAAAAAGCTCTGCGAGATAACCGGTTATGACGCAATGTCGATGCAGCCGAACTCGGGCGCACAGGGCGAGTATGCCGGGCTTCTGACGATCCGGGCCTACCACCAGTCCCGCGGCGAGGGGCGGCGCGACGTCTGTCTGATCCCGACATCGGCGCATGGCACCAACCCCGCCAGCGCCCAGATGGCCGGGCTGAAGGTGGTGGTCGTGAAGGCTGCCGCGAACGGCGATATCGACCTCGGAGATTTCCGCGCCAAGGCCGAAGCGGCGGGCGAGCGTCTCGCGGCCTGCATGATCACCTATCCATCGACGCATGGCGTGTTCGAGGAGGGCGTGCGCGAGGTCTGTGCGATCACCCATGCCCAGGGCGGCCAGGTCTATCTCGACGGTGCCAACCTCAACGCCCTGGTCGGTCTTGCGAAACCCGGCGATGTCGGCGCCGATGTCAGCCATCTGAACCTGCACAAGACCTTCGCGATCCCGCATGGCGGTGGTGGACCGGGGATGGGGCCGATCGGGGTGAAGGCGCATCTTGCGCCCTTCCTGCCGGGCCATCCGGAAACCGGTCGCGAGGGCGCGGTGAGCGCAACACCTTACGGCTCCGCCTCCATCCTGCTGATTTCCTGGGCCTATTGCCTGATGATGGGAGGCACGGGGCTGACGCAGGCGACGAAGGTGGCGATCCTCTCGGCCAACTATCTCGCGAAGCGGCTGGAGGCGGATTTCGGCGTGCTTTTCCGCGGCCGCAACGACCGGGTGGCGCATGAATGCATTATCGATACCCGGCCCTTCGCCGCCGCCGGGATCACTGTGGACGATATCGCCAAGCGGTTGATCGACTGCGGTTTCCACGCGCCCACGATGAGTTGGCCGGTGGCTGGAACGTTGATGATCGAGCCGACGGAAAGCGAGACGCGGGCCGAGCTCGACCGGTTCGCAAGCGCCATGCAGGCGATCCGCGCCGAGATCCGCGATGTCGAGGAAGGCCGCATCGCCGCAGCCGACAGCCCGCTGCGCCATGCGCCGCACACGGTGGAGGATCTGGTGGCCGATTGGGACCGCGCCTATTCGCGGGCGCAAGGATGCTTTCCGCCGGGTGCCTTCCGGGTGGACAAGTACTGGCCGCCGGTGGGCCGGGTGGACAATGTTCACGGCGACCGGCACCTCGTGTGTACCTGTCCGCCGGTCGAGGAGTATGCCACGGCGGCCGAATAGGGCTTGCGCCGGCGACCCGGCCCCATATATTCCTTATTGTGAATTTCATGGAGGGGTCGATGGCGGGAGACGAGAAGCTGACCTGTCTTGCATGCGGGCAGGTGAACCGTGCTGCCGCCGTACGGGCGGCGCCGAAATGCGGGGTCTGCGGCGCACCGCTGGCGGCGGGGCGGGTGGCCGAAATCGACCTCGCCACGCTGGACCGTGCGATCCGGACCGACGATCGGCCGCTGCTGGTCGATTTCTGGGCGCCATGGTGCGGACCCTGCCGCATGATGGCGCCAGAGTTCGCCAAGGCGGCCGGACTGCTCGGTGCGACGGCACGGCTGGCCAAGATCGACACCGAGGCACATCCCCGCACCGGTCCACGCTTCGGCATCCGGGGCATCCCGCTGCTGATCCTGTTCGCGCGCGGGCGGGAGGTGGCGCGGCTTTCCGGTGCCCGCCCTGCGGCAGAGATTGCGGCCTTCGTGCGTGCGCGTCCGGGTGCGCGGAGTGTGGCTTGACAGCCCGGGGCAAACCGGTCAGAGACCGCCGCACGGGGCCGTAGCTCAGTTGGGAGAGCGCGTCGTTCGCAATGACGAGGTCAGGGGTTCGATCCCCCTCGGCTCCACCAAACCTTTTACCTAAGTAACTCTTTTGACGTAACTATACAGCCTGCGCGACGGGCTGCCCAACATCATTCCCATCATCGAGAACTTGTTCGACCGATCGCTTGCCATGGGTTCTACGGGGCAGAACGGGCCTGAACTCGCGTCGTCTTGCACCATGGACACCACGAGCACGCGGTTTCCCTCACCCCAGCGTGTAGTCCGAGCCCTCAAGTGACGATCACTGAGGCGGCTCCCTTATGCTCTTGAATGGCTGGCATCGGCCTCTTCTACCGTTCGTCGTCGCTGGCATGCCGCAAAACGGCGCCACCAGACCAGACGTTCGTGCTAATCGCAGCTTGCGGCCCCGGGAGATTGGCCATCATCTTGGTGGACGCATCGCCGGGTTCGTCAGAACGGGCCGGTCTTCCAGCGCTTCAGAAGGATGAAGGCCAACCATCCAACGGGGCCGAACATGAAGCACAGCAGAAGCGGTGCGATCATGAGGCGATGCGGCATCTGCAAGGTCTGCGATTCTTCGAGGATCATGCGCCCGATCAGCAGATCGAACGCCAGGAAGTGCAGCCAGGCCGCCAGCACGATCGCGGGGTCGTAGCTCAGCAATGCCAGAAGCTTTTCGATCGATCCGAACCCGCCCTGGG
>SLBI01000235.1 GCA_007126375.1 Paracoccaceae bacterium | reverse complement strand
ATCCCCGAAGCTTTCTGCTGCGCTGCGGGCCTGCGCCTTGCGCCATTCGTTCCAGGCAGCACCAGCGACCACGATCAGCACCAGCGCGATCGCGATCCAGCCATATCGCCGCAACCAGCCATAGAACCGTTCGCGCCGGACCTCTTCGGTCACTTCCTGGATGAAGCTCTCGGGATTGCTCACTTGCCGCTCCGCGCCGCCCTGCCCGCGCCGCGCCGCTGCCCGGCCGGCTTTGACGCTCTCATAGCGCGAAGCCCGGCGCAGGGACAAGCCCCGTGCCCGCGGGCAGGCCGCACCGGCGCGGCGCCGCTTGCGAAATTCTGCCTGACGAACTAATCTGAACTGATCGGTTCAGCGTAATGCCTGACGTTCCTTGTCGCGTGCGTCTGCACCGCCTATGTGCCGCAACACGCGCGGCTTCGGAGTGTAACGCCGAACTGGCGACGTTTGAATCGTATGCGCCTCACGGGCGTGGAGCGGATGATGCGCATCGTCTCTATCCTGACGGCCTTTCTGGTAATGGCGACCCTCTATCTCGTGGTGCTGGAGCGCCCGCAACTGATTGCCTTCGCGCAGGGAGACCACAGCGCCCTCGGCCGCACCGCCGCTGCCGACATCGTGCGGGGCGCTCTCGGGGCAGAGCCGCAGCCTCGGCAGGCGGACGAGCCGCCCGCCGCGTCCGAGCCGGAAACCGGGACGGCGGCCAGCGCCGACACGGCACCCGGGCGGCAGGAACGGCAGGTTCCGGTGGTGGCGCAACGCTCCAGCGTGCAACCGATCGACCGCGCGGTGGTCCTGCGCGGGCGCACGCAGGCCGCCCGCCAGGTGGAGGTGCGTGCCGAAACCTCGGGGCGGGTGATTTCCGAGCCTCTGCGCAAGGGGGCGGCGATCGACGCGGATGAATTGCTGTGCGAAATCGATCCCGGCGTGCGCCCCGCTCGGCTGTCCGAAGCGCGCGCACGTCTTGCCGAAGCCGAGCTTAACGCCCGCGCGGCGGAACGGCTGACCGAGGGTGGCTTCGCCTCCGACCTGCGCGCCGCCGGCGCCCGGGCGGGGCTGGAAAGCGCCGCCGCCGCCGTCGCCGCCGCCGAGGAAGAGATCGCCCGCCTGACACTGCGCGCGCCCTTCGCCGGGCTGCTGGAAAGCGACACGGCCGAACGCGGCAGCCTGCTGCAGCCTGGCGCCCTCTGCGCCATCGTGATCCAGCTCGATCCGATCCGGCTGGTGGGGTTCGTTCCCGAGACCGGGGTGGATCAGATCGAGCCCGGGGCACCCGCGGGCGCGCGGCTTGCCAGTGGCCGCACCGTTGCGGGCACGGTCAGTTTCATCGCCCGCGCCGCTGATCCCGCCACCCGCACGTTCCGGGTCGAGATCACCGTGCCAAACCCCGATGGCAGCATTCGCGACGGGCAGACCGCAGAGATCGGCATCGCCGCCACCGGCACCGACGCGCATCTCGTGCCCGGATCGGCGCTGACGCTGGACGATGCCGGGCGCCTGGGCCTGCGCACCGTGGGTGCCGACGAGAGGGTGCGCTTCGTCGCGGTTCAGGTGGTGCGCGACACGCCGGAAGGCGTCTGGGTCACCGGGCTGCCCGACACCGCCGACATCATTGTCGTCGGGCAGGAATTCGTCACCGAGGGGGTGCGCGTCGCACCGACCTTCCGTGACCCGCCCGAGCCCCCCGACGCGGGACGCGACCTGCTGGAGGCACTCGAAGAGGCCGACACCGTTCCGGAGCCGGGCCAATGACCGGCATCGTCGATTGGGCCGCCCGCCATGCCCGAATGGTCATGGCCTTCATCGCGCTCACCCTGTTCGCCGGGATCACGGCCTATGTCGGCCTGCCCAAGGAGGGTGAACCGGACATCGAGATCCCTGCGCTCTTCATCTCCGTTCCTTTCCCCGGCGTTTCGGCCGAGGACAGCGAGAGCCTGCTGGTCAAGCCGATGGAGGCCGAGCTTGCCGACCTCGACGACCTGAAGAGGATGAGCGCGACCGCGGCCGAGAACTTCGCCGGCGTGGTGCTGGAGTTCGAGTTCGGCTGGGACAAGCAGGCGACGCTGGCCGAGGTGCGCGACCGAATGAGCCGGGCCGAGGCGCAGTTTCCCTCTGGATTCGAGCGCTATACACTCAACGAGATCAACTTCTCGCAGTTCCCCATCGTCATCGTCTCGCTCTCGGGCGAGGTGCCCGAGCGCACGCTGCAGCGCCTCGCGCGCGACATGCAGGAGCGGATCGAGGGCATAGAATCGGTGCTCGAGGCACAGCTCGCCGGCGACCGCGACGAGATGCTGGAAGTGGTGATCGACCCTCTGAAGCTCGAGGCCTACAACGTCACCGCCGGGGAACTGATCGAGGTCGTGACCCGCAACAACCAGCTGGTCGCCGCCGGCGAGGTGGAGACGGCCTCGGGCGCCTTCTCGGTCAAGGTGCCGGCCTCCTTCACCTCGCCCGCCGATGTCTACGCGCTGCCGGTCAAGGTGAACGGTGACAGCGTGGTCACGCTTGGCGATCTTGCCGAAATCCGCCTCACCTTCGAGGACCGGACCGCCACCGCCCGTTTCAGCGGCGAGCCGACCGTGGCGCTTCAGGTGGTGATGCGGAAGGGCTCGAACCAGATCGAGACGGTTTCCGCGGTTCGCGCCGCCGTGGAGGAGGTGCGCGCGGACTGGCCGGAGCCCTTGCAGGCGGCCGTCGAGGTCGCCACCTCGCTCGACCGCTCGGTCGAGGTCGAGGCGATGGTGCGCCAGCTCGAGGGCTCGGTTCTGACCGCAATCGCGCTGGTGATGATCGTCGTCCTCGCCGCGCTGGGCACTCGTTCGGCGCTGCTGGTGGGCTTCGCCATCCCGTCGTCCTTCTTCCTCACCTTCCTGCTCTTTGCGGTGATGGATGTGGCCGTATCGAACATCGTCATGTTCGGCCTGATCCTTTCGGTCGGCATCCTGGTCGATGGCGCCGTGGTGGTGGTGGAATACGCCGACAAGCGCATCCGCGAGGGAATGGGGCCGATGCGCGCCTATGCCGCTGCAGCCAAGCGCATGTTCTGGCCGATCATCGCCTCCACGGCGACCACGCTGTGCGCCTTTCTGCCGATGCTCTTCTGGCCCGGCGTGGCCGGCGAGTTCATGGGCATGCTGCCGCTCACGCTGATCTTCGTGCTGTGCGCGGCCCTGGTGGTTGCGCTGGTCTATCTGCCGGTGGTGGGCGGGGTGTCCGGCCGGCTGAGCCGCTCCTTCGCCGGGGCCTCGGACTGGCTGAAGGCGCATCTGCCCTGGGTGGCGCGGGCGGCGCTGGTGCCGGTCGCGCTCTATGCGATGTTCCTCGGCGCGATGCAGACGATCAATCCGGCCTATCTGCTGGGCTCGGCGGCGCCTTCGGGACCGGCGGCGATCCTGCCCGGCGCGCTGCTCTTCTCGCTCGCCGCCATCGCCGCCTCGATCACGCTGGGTGGCGCGCGGATCGAGCGTCGGGCAAAGGCCGTGCGGGCCGGGCACAGCCGTACCGGGGTGGGCCGATCGATGCAGTTCCTCGTCGGCAACCCGGTCATGCCGATCGTCACCATCCTCGCCGTGGCCGCCTTCGTGATGACCGTCTTCACCTATTACGGCGAGAACAACCGGGGCGTGGATTTCTTCGTCGAGACCGAACCCGAGCGCGGCATCGTCTACGTGCAGGCGCGCGGAAACCTCTCGCTGGCCGAAAAGGATGAGCTGGTCCGTCAGGCCGAGCAGGCGGTAATGGGCACTGAGGGCGTGGCGGCGGTCTTCGCCTTCGCCGGCGAAGGTGGGCTCAACTCCAACACCGCCGGGGCGCAGGCCCCGCTCGACACCATCGGTCAGGTCCAGTTCGAGTTCACCCGCTGGGAAGAGCGCACTGGCCGCCCCGACCTCCGCGGACGGGCGATACGTGCGGCGATGGAAGAACGGCTCGCCGCGATCCCCGGGATCCGCACCGAGATCCTCGAGCAGTCCGGCGGCCCGGGCGCGGCCAAACCGCTCCACCTGCGGCTGCAGTCCGATGACTTCGAGCAGTTGCACACTGCCGTCGCGACGGTGCTGGAGAAGATGGAGCATACCGCGGGCCTGATCGCCGTCGAGGACACGCGTCCCCTGCCCGGGATCGACTGGAAGATCGCGGTGGATGTCGAGCGTGCCGGCCGTTTCGGTGCGGATGTCGCCACGGTCGGCGGCATGGTGCAGCTGGTCACCCGGGGCATCCTGCTCGATACCATGCGCGTGCCGACCTCGAGCGAAGAGATCGAGATCCGCGTCCGCCTGCCCGAGGCCGACCGAGTCCTTTCCACGCTCGATTCGCTGCGGGTGCAGACGCGCGACGGGCTGGTGCCCCTGTCGAACTTCATCACCCGCGAACCGGTGCCCAGCCTCGCCCAGATCGACCGGGTTGACCAGCGACGCTATTTCGATGTCAAGGCCGATGTCGCCGACGGGCTGACGACCGAGGCCGGCCGGCCGATAAACGCGACCGAGCGTATTGAACTTCTGACCGGCTGGCTGGAGGCCGAGCAACCGCTGCCCGCAGGCGTGACCTGGGAATGGACGGGCGACCAGCAGGAACAGGCCGAGTCGGGCGAGTTCCTGATGATGGCCTTTGCCGGCGCGCTGGCGCTGATGTTCCTCATCCTGCTGGCGCAGTTCAACAGCTTCTACAACGCTGCCCTGGTGCTGCTCGCGGTCATCCTGTCCACCACGGGCGTCCTGATCGGCATGCTGGCGATGGATCAACCCTTCTCAATCATCATGACGGGCACCGGCATCGTCGCGCTGGCCGGCATCGTCGTGAACAACAACATCGTGCTGATCGACACCTATCAGGAATACGCCCGCCACATGCCGCGGATCGAGGCGATCGTGCGCACGGTGGAAGCGCGCATACGTCCTGTCCTGCTGACCACCTCGACAACAATGGCCGGCCTCACGCCGATGATGCTGGGTGTCAGCCTCGACTTCTTCGCCGGCGGCTACACCATCGACAGCCCTACGGCGATGTGGTGGAAGCAGCTTGCCACCGCCGTCGTCTTCGGCCTCGGCATCGCCACGCTGCTCACACTCGTCGTGACGCCGTCGATGCTTGCGCTGCGGGTCTGGGTCGCCGCCGGCGCCTATCGCTCGGCCGCAGGCCTCGCCGCGCTCGGCCTGGGACGCGCCAGCCGGCTGGCACGCGATCGTGCGCTGGAGCGCGCCGCCGCCCGGCTGAAGGCGCCAGAGATCCTGTGGGAGGAGCCGCCCGCCGCGGAAATCCTCGACACCACCGTCGTCGCGTCGCCCGGGCCGGCAGCGGCCGCAGGCGAGGCCGACATCGGCTACGAGGCCACCGAGGTCGAGCTCACGCCGGTCGACCCGGACAGCCCGCCGCATCCGCCTGTGCCCCTGCGCGCCGCGGAATAGCCGTCCGCCCGGCGCGGCGCGCTTCGGGTGCGTCACAGACCCGCCATATCGTAACCGATGGGACGGACGCCCACCCCGGCGGCATCGATGTGCCATGGCCGCGGGCGTGAGAACGGCGGTTCAGAAGTCGGCCAGGATACCGGCGGGGCAGGCCCGGTGCAGACTTCAGCAGCGGCACGATCTCCGCTTCGAAGATATGTTCGAGACGATCGGGACGACGCCGCTCACGCCATGGCACCTTCCCTGTGGAAAGCCGCGGATCCTGCGTGATCCGGAAGCCCGTGGCACGGCTGATATCCGCCTTGGCGACGGCCACCTCGACGGAGTCGTCCTGCCGGAACTACATGAAAAGCCTCGTCTGTTGGTCGGTTACATGGCAACGCGGCACGAAGGTGGTTCTCCCTTCCAGAAAACCGCCACCGTATCGGATCGACCACGATCACAGACGCCGAAGAGCGCACTGCGCTGGCTGTGCGACCGAAGTCGGGCCACGCCCTCCTTCCGTCCCGCACCCACCGCGGCGTCTCATCCAGATTGACGCGGACTCTTACCCTGATTGTTGCGCCGCAGGCTCTTCGCGCCATCGGCTGGATCATCCAGCGCCCTCGACCCCGACACGTGCGTTCAGCCAGCCCAGAGGATCGGCCGGCGTTCAAGAAAACTCGCCGAAAAGGCCGCGCGCGCCCGGGGCGGCCATCGAGTCCCTTGCACCGACGCGCACCGCATCGGGCTGAAGCCGGTCACCCGCCGGGTCTGGGCGCCGCACGGCCACTGCCCGGTCGCACCCTGCCACCACCGATTCGAATGGCTCCATGTCACCGCCTTCGTCTCGTCTGCCACCGGCGCGAATTTCTGATAGCGCGCCACTGGCGTCGACAAGCACCTCGTCGCCGACAGGCACTTCGATAGCCTCGCCGAACTCGAAGCCACCTTATACCAAGGGCCCCGGGCGCTGGCCGGTGTCGCCCCCCCCGGCCGCCCCGTTGGAGCGGCAAGGCCCCCCGGACAGGACGGCCCCGCAACGCAAGCGGGGCGGCTCGATGGCCAACCCCTGCACAATGCGATCGCACACTTTGCCCGTCGGGGCCGTCGCCTCAGTCGGCCGCCCGCCGACACCGGCGCAAGCCCATGATCCCCAACATCCCCGGCCCGCCGGTCTGCAGCGGCAGCGCCGCCGGCACCGGGATCGGTGACGTCCCGTTGAACGACACCGGGGTCATGCCGGCGGAATCGTCGAACTCGCCGGTCAGCGTCCAGGCCGGACAGGGCGTGACGAGGGCGAATGTCCCGTCGGGCGGAAGGGCGCTCTGCGCCATGAAGCTCCCGACGAGCAAGGCCGTCCAGGGATCGGAGGGATCGCCGCATGCGGCGACCACCCGCACGTCTTGCAGTTCCAGAAGAAAGCTGCCGGTGGCGGCCTCGGCGCCGCAGTTGCATGCGTGGCGGCGGGCGGCGCGGGAGGGGCTGCTGCCGATGCCGGAGGACAAGGCGCTGGGGCTCGTGCCGATCCTGGTGGAGGGTGACGATCGGGCTCGCGCT
>SLBI01000290.1 GCA_007126375.1 Paracoccaceae bacterium | reverse complement strand
CGGGCCGGACCTCGTGCATCACAACGTCTTCTTCGGCCCCGACCCGGCCAGCGAATTCGGGCCCATCGAACAGGGGCGGCTGCCCGAGGATCCCACGCTGTATGTCTGCGCGCAGGATCGCGGCGCGGGGCGGGCACCGCAGGGGCCGGAACGCTTCGAGATCATCATGAACGCCCCGCCGCTGCGGGCCGGGCGCAGCGAGGAGGACGACGCATGTCGGATGCCGGAATTCCGCGACAGGGTGTTCGGGGGCCTCGCCCGATCCGGCCTGACCTTCGATCCGATGCCGGAGCCGGCGGCACTGACCACACCGGCGGGGTTCGAGGCGCTGTTCCCCGGCTCGGACGGTTCCCTCTACGGCCGCAGCCCACATGGGCTGACGGCGTCGCTCTCAAGGCCGACAGCGCGCTCCTGCCTCCCGGGGCTCTACCTGGCGGGGGGCGGAGCGCATCCGGGGGCGGGCATTCCCATGGCCACCCTCTCCGGCCGGCACGCGGCCGCGGCGATACTGAACGCCCCTGCTTCGACATCGCCGTCCCGCCGAACGGCTATGCCTGGTGGTACATCGACGCGATCTCGGACGACGGCACCCGCGCCCTCTCCATCATCGCCTTCATAGGCTCGGTGTTCTCGCCCTGGTATCGCTGGTCGGGACGGCGCAACCCGGCCGATCACTGCTGCATCAACGTGGTCACCTACGGCCGCGGCGGGCGCTGGACGATGACCGACCGCGGCGAGGCCGCGCTGCGCCTCTCGGCCGACGAGATGCGGGTGGGGCCCAGCCGGGTGAAATGGGAGGCCGGCCGGCTGATCGTCGATTTCGATGAAGCCACCCTGCCCCATCCCGGCCGGCTGCGCGGGCAGGTGGTGGTGGAACCTTCCGCCATAACGGCGGTCGAACTGCCGCTGTCCTCCGACGGCGCCCATGTCTGGCGCCCCTTCGCCCCGGTGGCGCGGGTGACGGTCGAGACCGACCGCACCGGCTGGACATGGAAGGGCCACGGCTATTTCGACGCCAATTTCGGCACCGCCGCGCTGGAGGACGATTTCCGCTACTGGACCTGGGGCCGCTTTCCCACCCGGCCCGGCACCGCCGCGGAGGGCGCGGTCTGCTTCTACGATGCGATCCGCCGCGACGGCAGCGAGCTCGGCGTCGGCATCCGGTTCGACGGGAACGGGCATGCGCAGGCCATCCAGCCGCCGCCGCGGACGCCCTTCGCACGGTCGCTCTGGGCCGTGCGCCGCGAAACCCGCGCCGATGCCGGATACCGGCCGCGGCAGGTCAAGGCGATGCTCGACGCGCCGTTCTACACCCGCTCCGCCGTCCGCACGAAATTCGCCGGCGAGGAAACCGTCGGGGTGCACGAGGCGCTCGACCTCGACCGCTTCGCCTCGCCCTGGCTGAAGCCGCTGCTGGCGGTGAAGGTGCCGCGGCGGCGCGGCTGGCGCTGGGCCGACTGATCCGCACCGCGCCGCGGGTGCCGGCCTCCCCGCGCGGCCGCGCGCCGGATTCGCGCCGGTTTCGTGACAGCCTCCCGGGGCGCGACCATCCCGCACACCCCGGTTCACCGCCGCGGGTCGTGCCATAGCTCCTCGCCCACGCCGCGGGGCGACAGCCCCGCCAAACCCATCCCGAGGCCGCGCGGGGCCATCCCCCGGAGCGGCCGGAAAGGAGGACGACATGGATACCGGAACACTGATCGGCATCCTCGCCTTCGGCACCATGCTGGCCGTGCTGATCTTCGCCTATCGCAGCAACATCGAGATGCAGAAGCGCATGGAGGAGAAGCCGCAGAAATCGACGCTGGCCGCCGATGCGCCGAACACCACGCCCAGCGGCGTCCGGCCGGTCGATACCTGAGCCATGGCCGGCGGCGCCGGCCGGCGGTCATTCCGCCGGCTGCGGCGTGCCGCGGTTCATCCACCACACCGCCAGATTGAGCGCGCCGGCAACACTGACCCAGACGAGGTAGGGCACGAACAGCAGCCCGGCGATGAGGTCGATCTGCCAGAAGGCGATCATCGTCGCCGCGACCGAAAGCCAGAGCGCGGCAATCACCACCAGCGCGGCCCCCATCCGCTTCAATCCGAAGAAGATCGGCGTCCACAGCGTGTTGAGCGCGATCTGCAGCGACCAGAGCGCCAGCGCCAGACCGGCCGAGGGGGTCAGGGCGACACGCATCGCCGCCAGCGACATGCAGATGTAAAGCACCAGCCAGGCAACCGGGAACAGCCAGTCCGGCGGGGTCCAGCGCGGCTTGGCGAGGCTGCGATACCACGGGCCCGGCTCGAACATGGCGCCGGTGGTGCCGGCGGCCATGCAGGCGGCGAGAAAAACGGCGAACAACAGCCAGTCCATCGCGCCAAGGTAGGCGCTCCGCCGCAGGGTTCAAGCCGCCAGCGTGCGGAAACCGCCCGCCCGCAAAGGCGCCGCCGCAAAAATCGGCAGGCGCGCGGGTCAGGGCCGGCCGCCGGTGCCGGGCCGGTCTGCGGATCAGGCCGTGCCGCGGCGGTTGGCCGCGCGCAGGCGGTCGCGCGCCTCCAGATCGGCAAGCACGGACAAGAGCGCGGCCGAACGGCCCTGTGCCCAGGTCTCGCGCGCGGGCGGCGCCTTCGCCGCAGCTTCGACGA
The DNA here is from genome assembly GCA_007126375.1 of Paracoccaceae bacterium. Classification (GTDB taxonomy): domain Bacteria; phylum Pseudomonadota; class Alphaproteobacteria; order Rhodobacterales; family Rhodobacteraceae; genus Rhodobaculum. Next base: position 4,362 of record SLBI01000290.1, on the reverse strand, counting down.
GGAAGGCGACGGCGGGCTCGGGGCGGGCGTGGAGTTCCACCGGGCGCGGCAGGGTCAGGGTGACGGCGGTGTGCACCAGCGCGGTGCCGAGTCCGCGCAGCTTCGCGCCCGGGCCGGTGAAGGCGCGCCGCGTGACGCTGTCGCAGCCGTTGCGGGCGACTTCGGTGCCGATCGCCGCATAGATGTGCCGCGCGGCGGCGATGCCGGGCCGGCAGGCCAGCGGCAGCGCGGCGATGCCGGCTTCGGAGCGGAAATACAGCCGGTCGGCCTCGGACAGCAGGCGCTTCACCAGGCGGCACAGCTGCGGGCCGGGGCGCGGATCCGCAAGCAGGGCGTCGGCGTCGATGCCCGCCGCCTCCAGCCAGTCGAGCGGCAGGAACAGCCGGCCCTCGCGGGCATCCTCGCCGACGTCGCGGGCGATGTTGGTCAGTTGCATGGCAAGGCCGAGATCGCAGGCGCGCGCCAGCGCATCGGCATCGCGCACCCGCATCAGCACGCACATCATCGCCCCCACCGCCGCCGCCACCCGGGCGGAATAGCCGTGCAGATCCTGCAGCGTGCGGTAGCGACGCGATTGCGCATCCCAGGCCAGCCCCTCGAGCAGCGCCTCGGGCAACTGCCGCGGCATGTCGAACTGCTCGACGATGGCGGCGAAGGCGCGATCGGCCGGCGCATTGCGCGGCCGGCCGCGATAGACGAGATCCAGCCGGTCGCGCAGGGCGAGGATCGCCGCGGGTTTTTCCCGGGTCAGATCCACCGCATCGTCGGACAGCCGGCAGAACGCATAAAGCGCCAGCGCCGGGCGACGCACCGCGGCCGGCAGCAGCCGGGAGGCGGTGAAGAAGCTGCGCGATCCGGTGCGGATCGCCGCCTCGCAATGATCCAGATCCGCCTGCGACAGCGCCCGGCCGGGCGCGGAGGCGGCCGCGGCGGCGTCGGTGAACACCGCGGTCATTCCGCGGCCTGCGGCAGCGGCACACCGGCCGCCGTGCCGGGCGCGTCGGGCACGAGCTTGCCCAGAACCTCGGCGGAACTCACCACCCCCGGCAGCCCGGCGCCCGGATGCGTGCCCGCACCGACGAGATAGAGGCCGGGCAGCTCTTCCGAGACGTTGTGCGGCCGGAACCAGGCCGATTGCAGGATGCGCGGTTCGATCGAGAAGCCGCAGCCATGCGGCGACAGATAGCGCGTGCGGAAATCCGCCGGCGTCAGGATGTGCGAGGCCGAAAGCCGCGCGGCGAAACCGGGCATCACCTGCTCCTCCAGCACCTTCGCCATCGCCTGCCGATAGGGTTCGGCCTGCGCCGCCCAGTCCACCGGATCGGAATGGCCCAGATGCGGCACCACCGAAAGCGCATAGAAGGTGTCGTCGCCCTCGGGCGCCACGCCGGGGTCGGTGACCGAGGGGCGGTGCACGTAGAGGCTCATGTCCTCGGCCAGCCGCCCCTTGATGAAGATGTCGTCGACGAGACCGCGATAGCGGGGTCCGTTGAGGATGGTGTGGTGGCCGAGGTCGGGCCACATGCCCCTGGTCCCCCTGGTGCCGAAATACCAGACGAACAGCCCCGCCGACCATGTCCGGCGATCCAGCTTCGCGTCGGTCCAGCGGCGCCTGGGCCGGCTGCGCAGAAGGCGGGTATAGGTGTGGCCGGCATCGGCATTCGACACCACGATGTCGGCGGTCAGGATCTCGCCCCGTGCCGTGCGCATCCCGGCGACGCGCCCGTCCTTCACGAGGATCTCGTCGGCCTCCTCGCCGAGTCGCAGCGTGCCGCCCTGCTCGGTGACGACCTTCGCCATGGCGTCGGCGATCGCCTGGACCCCGCCGATGGCGTAGTGGACGCCGAACGCCTTCTCCAGATGCGAGACGAGGATGTACATCGAGGTGACGTGGAACGGATCGCCACCGATGAAGAGCGGATGGAACGACAGCGCCATGCGCAGGCGTTCGTCGCGCACACGACGCGCCGCATGGGCGTAGACCGACCGGTCGGCGCGCAGCCAGGCGAAGCGCGGCAGAACCTTGATCAGATCCCACAACGCATGCATCGGCCGCCGGCCCAGCCCCTCGAAGCCGAAGGCGTAGCGCGCCTCGGCATCCCTGAGGAACCGGTCGTAGCCCTTCACGTCCTTTGGCGAGAGGCGTGCGACCTCGGCGCGCATCGCCTCGGTGGACTGGCGCACGGCGAAGCTGGAACCGTCGGGCCAGCGGATCTCGTAGAAGGGATCGAGCGGGCGCAGATCGACATCGGCATCGAAATCCCGCCCGCAGGCGGCCCAGAGTTCTCGGAACACCTGCGGCACGGTGACGATGGTGGGGCCGAGATCGAAGCGGTGGCCGTTCTGCACCAGTGACGAGCCGCGCCCGCCCGGCCGGTCCAGCCGGTCGATCACGCTCACCCGATAGCCCTTGGCGCCGAGCCGCATCGCCGCGGCCAGACCGCCGAGGCCCGCACCGATGACAAGCGCCTTCGGCGCGGTAGGGGGCAGGGCCTCCTGCGGCAGGCGGTTGTGCATGCGGGTCCCCGATCTGTCCAGTCCGATTGACAGAAGCCTAGGCCAGAGGCGGCATTTCGTCCAGTGCTCTTTCCCGGCTGCGACGAATATGTCAATCAGGATTGACAGCTCGCGCAAGGAGTCCTGCCATGGAGACCGTCACCCTTTCGCTCTTCCGCTTTTCCGCGATCCCGGCGCGGCTCTGGGCCTTCGCGCAGATGGGGTTCGCCCGCCGGGGCCTGCGCCGCACCCCCGACCTGATCCAGTGGAAGCTCTGCGGCTCGGGCACCGGCGAGGGCTTCACCCCGGTGCCCAACACCGCCGTCTATGCGATCCTCGCCACCTGGCCCAGCGAGGAGATCGCCCGCGCGCGGGTCGCCGAGGCGCCGGTCTGGCGGCGCTGGCGGGCGCATGCGGCCGAGGACTGGACGATCTTCCTCGCCGCGACCTCGGTGCGCGGCGCCTGGGCGGGCGAACAGCCCTTCCACGCCGTCGCCGAACCGGTCGACGGGCCGCTGGCGGCGCTGACCCGGGCCACGGTGAAGCCGAAGGTCGCGCTGAAGTTCTGGGGCAGGACGCCGGACATCTCGAAGGTGATCGGCATGGACGAACATGTCGCCTTCAAGATCGGCATCGGCGAGGTGCCCTGGCTGCAGCAGGTGACCTTCTCGATCTGGCCCGACACCGAGTCGATGGCGCGGTTCGCCCGCCATGACGGCCCGCACGCCCGCGCCATCAAGGCGGTGCGCGAGGGCAAGTGGTTCAAGGAGGAGCTCTATGCCCGCTTCCGCATCCTCGGCGACTGTGGCAGTTGGGGCGGCGCAAGCCCGCTGAAGCCGCTCGAGAGGTCCGCTGCATGAAGGCTCCCTTCCCGTTCTCCGCCATCGTCGGGCAGGAGGAAATGAAGCTCGCGATGATCCTGACGGCGATCGACCTCGGCATCGGCGGCGTCCTGGTGTTCGGCGACCGGGGAACGGGGAAATCGACCGCCGTGCGCGCTCTCGCCGCGCTGCTGCCGCCGATCAGGGCGGTCGAGGGCTGCCCGGTCAACGCCGCGAGCCCGGCCGAGGTGCCCGACTGGGCCCGCGGCGTGGGCCGGAAGATCGTGACCAGGCCGACCCCGGTGGTGGATCTGCCGCTCGGCGCGACCGAGGATCGGGTCGTCGGCGCGCTGGATATCGAGCGCGCGCTCAGCATGGGCGAGAAGGCGTTCGAACCGGGGCTGCTGGCCCGCGCCAACCGCGGATATCTCTACATCGACGAGGTGAACCTGCTGGAGGACCACATCGTCGACCTGCTGCTCGACGTGGCGCAGTCGGGGCTGAACGTGGTCGAACGCGAGGGGCTGTCGATCCGCCATCCGGCGCGCTTCGTGCTGGTGGGATCGGGCAACCCCGAGGAGGGCGAACTGCGCCCGCAGCTGCTCGACCGGTTCGGCCTGTCGGTCGAGGTCACCTCGCCGAAGGATATCGAGACGCGGATCGAGGTGATCCGCCGCCGCGACGCCTATGAAAACGACACCGAGCGGTTCATGGCGAAATGGCACAAGACCGACGTGAAGCTGCGCAAGCAGATCCTTGCCGCCCGCGGCGCGCTGGCCGGCGTGAAGACGCCCGAGACGGCCCTGCGCGACTGTGCCGAGCTGTGCCTCGCGCTTGGCTCCGACGGGCTGCGCGGCGAATTGACCCTGCTGCGCACGGCGCGCGCTCTGGCCGCCTTCGAGGGGGCGGAAACGCTGGACCGCGACCATCTGCGCCGGGTGGCGCCGATGTCGCTGCGCCACCGGCTGCGGCGCGATCCGCTGGACGAGGCCGGCAGCGGCGCCCGCGTCGGCCGGATCATCGAGGAGGTCTTCGGGTGAGCGGG
>SLBI01000054.1 GCA_007126375.1 Paracoccaceae bacterium | reverse complement strand
CGAAGCGCAACAGCGGCTGGGCGCACGGGTGCGCGCCGGGCTTGCGGTCAACCTTGACCCTGCCGCGCTGCTCATCGATATGGTCCTCGGGATCGAGGCGGCCGTGGCTGCGCCCGCGGGCTGAGCCGCGCATGAGGCCGGGCCCGAAACCGACCGTGAGGAAAAGGCCGAGGCCGTGCCGGAGAAGACCACCCCGCCCGAGATCGTGGACAGCCACTGTCATCTGGACTTTCCCGATTTCGCCGGGGAGTTGTCGCAGGTGCTGGCGCGGGCCGAGGCGGCCGGGGTGACGCGGATGCTCACGATCTGCACCAGGCTGCGGTCGGAACCTGCCGTGCGCGCCATCGCAGAGGGCCATTCCGGCGTCTTCTATGCCGCCGGAACCCATCCGATGAGCGCGGCCGATGAACCGATGGCAGGGGTCGCGGAGCTGGTCGCGCTGGCCCGCCATCCGAAGATGGTGGGGATCGGCGAGACCGGGCTCGACTATCACTACACCGCCGAAAGCGCAGCGCAGCAGCAGGAGAGCCTGCGCATCCACATCGAGGCGGCGCGGCAGACCGGCCTGCCGATGATCGTGCATGCCCGCGCGGCCGACGACGACATGGCGCGCATCCTGACCGAGGAACACCGCGCGGGCCCCTATGATGCGGTGATGCACTGCTTCTCGTCTTCGGCCGCGCTGGCCGAGACGGCGCTCGATCTCGGGTTCTATCTGTCGATGTCGGGGATTGCGGCCTTTCCGAAATCCCATGAGCTGCGCGCGATCTTCGCCGCTGCGCCGCTGGAACGCCTGCTCGTGGAGACCGACGCCCCCTATCTCGCCCCTCCGCCGCACCGCGGAAAACGCAACGAACCGGCCTACACGGCACATACCGCCGCTGTGGGGGCACAGATATTCGGACTGGACTACGGCGATTTCGCCCGCATCACCTCGGCCAATTTCGACCGGCTCTTTGCCAAGGCCGCCCGCTGGCGCGAGGCTGCCTGAATGGCGCGACTGATCTTCACCATCCTCGGCTGCGGGTCTTCCGGCGGGGTGCCGCGGCTGGGCGAAAACTGGGGCGACTGCGACCCGACCGAACCGAGGAACCGTCGCCGGCGCTGCTCGCTGCTGGTGGAACGGCAGGAGGCCGACGGCAGCGATGCCGCAACCCGGGTGCTGATCGACACCTCGCCGGACATGCGCGCGCAACTTCTGGACGCCGGCGTCGGCAGCCTCGATGCGGTGATCTGGACCCATTCCCACGCCGATCACACCAACGGCATCGACGACCTGCGCCAGATCGTCTTCAACACGCGCCGTCGCCTTTCCGTCTGGGCCGATGCGCCGACCTCGGCCGCGCTGCACGAGCGTTTCGGCTACGTCTTCGATCAGCCCGAGGGCTCGCCCTATCCGCCGATCCTCGACCTGCATCTCATCAACGGCGATGTCACCGTCACCGGGGCCGGCGGCCCGATCAGCTTCACGCCGATCCTCGCCCGGCATGGGTATATCGATGCGCTGGGCTTCCGCATCGGCCCGCTCGCCTACCTTCCCGACGCGGTCGAGATCCCCGAGGAGAGCTGGCCGCTGCTGGAGGGGCTGGATACCTGGGTGGTCGATGCGCTGCGGCGCAAGCCGCACCCGACGCATGCCCATCTGGCGCTGACGCTGGACTGGATCGCCCGGGCCCGGCCGCGCCTTGCGGTGCTGACCAACATGCACAACGATCTCGACTATGCCGCCGTCGCCGCCGAGACGCCCGAGCATGTCGTGCCGGCCCATGACGGGATGCGGCTCGAGTTCGAGGTCTGAGGGCCGGTGCAGGCGCTGATCGACGTCATCCTGCCGGTCTTTCTCGTCATCGGCTTCGGCTATGCGGCGGTCTGGACGGGGCTCTTCTCGGACGCCGGCGTCGACGGGTTGATGCGGTTCACGCAGACCTTTGCGATTCCGTGCCTGCTGTTCTCGGCGATCGCCACGCTCGATCTCGGCGCGGTGTTCCGGCCGGACCTGCTGTTCGCCTTCTATGCCGGTGCCAGTTCGGGGTTCCTCGCCGGGCTCCTCGGTGCGCGGTTCCTGTTCGGCCGGCCGTGGGAGGATGCGGTGGTGGTCGGCTTCTGCTGCCTGTTCTCCAACTCGGTGATGCTCGGGCTGCCGCTGACCGAACGCGCCTATGGCACCGCCACCCTGGCCTCGAACTTCGTGATCGTCGCGCTGCATGCGCCGTTTTGCTACCTCGTCGGCGTCACGGTGATGGAAGCCGTGCAGAACCGCGGCCGTGGCGTGTTTTCGACGGCGGGGCGGGTGATCCGGTCGATGGCGCGCAATGCGCTGATGATCGGCATCGGCCTCGGGTTTCTTGCCAATGTCTCGGGGCTGACCCTGCCCGGGGCAGTGTCGGATGCGCTGGGGTTCATGATCGCGGCGGCGTTGCCGGCGGCGCTCTTCGCACTCGGCGGCGTGCTCTGCCGGTACCGGCCCGAGGGCGACTGGCGGCTCATCGGATACGTCTGCGCGGTCTCGCTGGTGCTGCATCCGGCGGTGACCTACGGGCTCGGCCTGCTGCTCGGCCTCGGCGTGGACCCGTTGCGCGCGGCGGTGGTGACGGCGGCGATGGCACCGGGGGTCAACGGTTACATCTTCGCCAGCCTCTACGGCCGGGCAATGCGGGTGGCGGCCTCGTCGGTCCTTTTGGGAACGGCGCTGGCGCTGATCACCGCCTGGGCATGGCTTCAGCTCCTGCCCTGAGAGGGCGCACTGCGGCGTGTATTGAAGTCGAAAGGGATTCCTGTTTGGCTGGTAAAAGATAGCATTTCGAGCGCCGCATGCCCCTTGCCCCGCCGCCTGCACCCAGCTTTCGTCGCCCCGTGCCGGAGCCGCGCCCGCGACGCTTCGTGCTGCTTCTGCTCGATCAGTTCTCGCTGCTCTCCTTCGCCTCGACGCTGGAGGCGATGCGGATCGCCAACCGGATGCTGGGCCGCAACGCCTATGTCTGGACGCTGGTCGGCGAAGGGGGCCGCGAGGCTGTCTGTTCGTGCGGCACGCGCTTCGTGATCGATCACGGGCTGGAGACCGGCGAGCTGGAACTGGACCGCGACGATGTGGTGATCGTCATCGGCGGCATGGACGTGCAGCGCGCCACCACCCGCGCCGTCGTGAACTGGCTGCGCAAGGTCGCCCGCCATGGCACCGCGGTGGGCGGCATGTGCACGGGCAGCTATGCGGTCGCCCGCGCCGGGCTGCTGGAAGGTCGCCGAACCACCATACACTGGGAGAACCACGACAGTTTCGGCGAGGAATTCGAGAATGTCGCGCTGACGAAATCGGTCTATGTCGTGGACGGGAACCGGCTCTCGTCGGCCGGCGGCACCTCGGCGATCGACCTGATGCTTTCGCTGATCGCGCGCGACCACGGCGAACCCGTCGCCTCTGCCGTGGCCGATCAGCTGATCTATTCCAGCATCCGCACCGATCAGGACACGCAGCGGCTGTCGATCCCTACCCGCATCGGCGTGCGCCACCCCAAACTTGCCCAGGTGATCCGTATCATGGAGGGCAATATCGAGGAGCCGATCAGCCCCGCCTCGCTCGCCGCCACCGTCGGCATGTCCACACGCCAGCTCGAAAGGCTGGCACGGCGCTATCTGGGCCGCTCGCCCAAGCGCTACTACATGGAACTGCGGCTGCAGAAGGCGCGCAACCTGCTGATGCAGACGGACATGAGCGTGATCAATGTCGCCATCGCCTGCGGTTTCACCAGCCCGTCGCATTTCTCGAAATGCTACCGGGCGCATTACGGCACCACCCCCTACCGCGAGCGGGGCGCCCATGGCGCCCCGCCCGAGCCCGACACGGTCTGATCGCAGCCGGATCGCGGCGCGGCGCCTGCCGCGAAAGTGACCTGCGCGGCATATCGGGGGATTCCATCGGCGCCGCAGCTGTGCGATTCTCGCGCCACGCAAGAGGGTCGGAAAGGCAGCACGGGCATGCGACTATCGCGGACACCGCCGACGCTGGGCAGCGTGGCCTTCTTCTCCGTCGCCTTCCTGCTGGCGAGCTATTTCGCCTTTGCCGCCGTGCAGGGCAACCAGGGCCTGTTCCAGCGCATCGAGACCGAGGCGGAACTTCGGTCGCTGCAGGCCACCCGCGACCAGCTGCAGGCGGACCTCGCCACGCTGGAAAACCGCACGCGACGGCTCTCGGACGGATATCTCGATCTCGACCTGCTCGACCAGCAGGTCCGCGACGTCCTCGGCTATCTGCGTGCCGACGAACTGGTGATCCGCTGATCCGCTCCACCCGCGGGCGCCGGCGGATCGGGACGGCCGGATTTCCCCCTACACCTTCACGGCGCGATGCGCTAAGCAATGGTTTAACGTTGAACTACCCGGCCGACGCGGTCGGGCAGACACCGGGGAGGGGGCAGCATGGCCGCACGCAAGGGCGCCGCAACAGCAAATGTCTCGCGCGATGACCTGATGAAATACTATCGCGACATGCTGCTGATCCGGCGGTTCGAGGAAAAGGCCGGCCAGCTTTACGGCATGGGGCTGATCGGCGGATTCTGCCATCTCTACATCGGCCAGGAGGCGGTGGTGGTCGGGCTGGAGGCCGCCGCCTCCGAGGGCGACAAGCGGGTGACCAGCTACCGCGACCACGGCCACATGCTGGCCTGCGGCATGGACCCGAAGGGCGTGATGGCCGAGCTGACCGGCCGCGAGGGAGGGTATTCCCGCGGCAAGGGCGGCTCGATGCACATGTTCAGCCGCGAGAAGCATTTCTACGGCGGGCACGGCATCGTCGGCGCGCAGGTGCCGATCGGCGCCGGCCTCGCCTTTGCCGACAAGTATCTCGGCAATGACCGCGTGACCTTCACCTATTTCGGCGACGGCGCGGCCAATCAGGGCCAGGTCTACGAGACCTACAACATGGCCGAGCTGTGGTCGTTGCCGGTGATCTTCGTGATCGAGAACAACCGTTACGCGATGGGCACGTCGGTCAAGCGTTCGACGAAGTCGCCCAGCCTGTGGGAGCGCGGCGCCGCCTACGGTATCCCCGGCGAAGAGGTTGACGGCATGGACGTGCTGGCGGTGAAGGCCGCCGGCGACAAGGCCGTCGCCCACTGCCGCGCCGGCAAGGGCCCCTATATCCTCGAGGTGATGACCTATCGTTATCGCGGCCACTCCATGTCGGACCCGGCGAAATACCGCACCCGCGATGAAGTGCAGAAGATCCGCGAAGAACGCGACGCCATCGAACACGTCCGACAGCTGCTGCTGACCGGCAAGCATGCCTCGGAGGACGACCTCAAGACGATCGACAAGGAAACCAAGGAGATCGTCAACGCTTCGGCCGATTTCGCCCGCGAAAGCCCCGAGCCGGACGTCGCCGAACTCTGGACCGACATCTACGCCGACGCCTGAGGGGGATCGCATGGCCACCGAGATTCTGATGCCCGCGCTGTCGCCCACCATGGAGGAGGGCACGCTGGCGAAATGGCTGAAGAAGGAGGGCGACACCGTCGCCGCCGGAGACATCATCGCCGAGATCGAGACCGACAAGGCGACCATGGAATTCGAGGCGGTGGATGAGGGCATCCTCGGCAGGATCCTCATCGCCGAGGGCACCGAGGGGGTGAAGGTGAACACCCCCATCGCCGTGATGGTCGAGGAAGGCGAGAGCGTCGCGGACGCGGCACCGAAAACCCGGACAGAGTCCGGGACGAAGCCGGAACCGGAACCCTCCGCGAAGGCCGAGGCCCCCAGAACTCCCGCGGCCCCGAAGCCCGCCGCGAGGGCCCCCGAACCCGACTGGCCCGAAGGCACCGAAACGCGCAATCAGACCGTCCGCGAGGCGCTGCGCGACGCCATGGCCGAAGAGATGCGCCGCGAGGACACGGTCTTCATCATGGGCGAGGAGGTCGCGGAGTATCAGGGCGCCTACAAGATCACGCAAGGATTGCTGGACGAGTTCGGCGCCCGGCGCGTGATCGACACGCCGATCACAGAGCACGGTTTCGCCGGCCTCGGCGTCGGCGCGGCCTTTGGCGGACTTCGCCCGATCGTCGAGTTCATGACCTTCAACTTCGCCATGCAGGCGATGGATCAGATCGTCAACTCGGCGGCCAAGACGCTCTACATGTCCGGCGGCCAGATGGGCTGCCCGATCGTGTTCCGCGGCCCGAACGGCGCCGCCGCCCGCGTCGCCGCCCAGCACAGCCAGGACTACGCCGCCTGGTATGCCTCGATCCCCGGCCTCAAGGTGGCGATGCCCTATTCGGCCTCGGACGCCAAGGGGCTGCTGAAGAGTGCGATCCGCGACCCGAACCCGGTGATCTTCCTGGAAAACGAGATCCTCTACGGCAAGTCCTTCGAGGTTCCGGTGCTGGAGGATTTCACCGTCCCCTTCGGCAAGGCCCGGATCTGGCGCGAGGGCCGCGACGTGACCCTCGTCAGCTGGGGCATCGGCATGACCTATGCGCTGGAAGCCGCGAAGAAGCTTGCCACCGAGGGCATCTCGGCCGAGGTGATCGACCTGCGCACCCTGCGGCCCATCGACTATGAAACGGTGCTCGACAGCCTGCGCAAGACGAACCGCTGCGTCACCGTGGAGGAGGGCTTTCCGGTCGGCTCGATCTCGAACCATCTCTCCGCGGTGATCATGCGCGAGGCCTTCGACTGGCTGGATGCGCCGGTGCTGAACTGCACCGGCAAGGACGTGCCCATGCCTTATGCGGCCAACCTCGAGAAACATGCGCTGGTGACCACCGACGAGGTGGTCGCAGCGGCGAAACAGGTCTGCTACCGCTGAGGGGGGCACAATGGCGACGGAAATCCTGATGCCCGCGCTCTCGCCCACCATGGAGGAGGGCACGCTGGCGAAATGGCTGGTCAAGGAGGGTGATACGGTCTCTGCCGGCGACCTGCTGGCCGAGATCGAGACCGACAAGGCGACGATGGAGTTCGAGGCGGTCGACGAGGGGATCGTCGGCAAGCTGCTGGTCGCCGAGGGCACCGAGGGGGT
>SLBI01000197.1 GCA_007126375.1 Paracoccaceae bacterium | reverse complement strand
GCAGGGCTGTTGTCGGCGCCGGGTCTGGGCGGGGCGGTGCTGGTGGGCAAGGCCGCGGTGCGGCCGGGCATCGCGGTGCCGCGAGGAAGGCTGGTCGCGCTTGGTGGGTGAGGTCAGTGCCAAGCCGCCGCCTCAGGGGGCATCGAGCCCCCGCTCGGCGGCCCGCCCCGGCCGATGACCGGAGCGCCCGCGCCGGGTGGCGGCGTGGGAACCGTATCCGGGCCGCGCGCGCCTTGCGCCGCATTGCCGCCCGTTTTTCGGGCCCTCAGCCGCGTTTGCCGCTTCCGTTGCCCTTTCCGTTGCCGTTGCCGTTGCTGTTGCGCAGGGCGGGGCCGCCGGTCAGGCCGGGATCGGGAGCGCCGATGATCTCGGCATCCTTGCCGGGATAGTCGAGCATCCCGAGCAGGACCCGGATCACCTCGAGCCGCGCGCGGTACTTGTCGTCGGCGCGCACCACCGTCCAGGGGGCGTTTTCGGTATGGCTGTGGCCGAAGGTTTCGTCGATGGCGGTGGTGTAGGCGTCCCAGTGGGCGAGGCCGTCGACGTCGATCCGGCTGATCTTCCATTGTCGCAGCGGGTCGGATTCGCGCCGCAGGAGACGGCGGAGCTGTTCGGCGCGACTGACGGTGAGCCAGAACTTCACGAAGCGGATGCCTTCGCCGGCCAGCGTCGCCTCGAAGCCTGGCAGCTGTTCGAAGAAGCGCGCCCGTTCCTCGGGCGAGCAGAAGCCGAAGACATGCTCGACCACGCCACGGTTGTACCAGCTGCGGTCGAACAGCTTCATTTCGCCGGCGGAGGGCAGATGCGCGACGTAGCGCTGGAAATACCACTGGCCGCGCTCGCGATCGGAGGGTTTGGGCAGTGCCACCACCTGCACGACGCGCGGATTGGTGTGCATGGTCACCCGGGCGATGGCGCCGCCCTTGCCGGCGGCATCCCGGCCTTCGAAGATCGCCAGCACCCGGGCGCCGCTCTCGCTGACCCAGCGCTGGCATTTCATCAGTTCGATCTGCAGGCGGGCGAGTGCGGCCTCGTAGTCGGATTTCGCCATCCAGCGCTCATACGGATAGGCATCGTCATCGGCGAGGATGTCGCGCTTGCGGCCATCCTCGATGGCCTTTCGGACGGCCTTGGGGGCGGCCTTGTGGAAGTGGTGGCTGATGGCGCCATCGAAGGGCAGCGGCATGGGGCCTCCGGTCGCATGCCCAACGAGTATGACGGGAATGCGACGCTCAGCGCAACCCGGCGCTTGCGGCGGCGCGATGGATCGCGGCGATCACCGCGTCGGGGGCGGCGTGGTGGGGCATGTGGCCGATCCCGTCGAGCCGCGTGAGCACGGCTTGCGGCACGTCCGCGACAAGGCGTTCGGCGTGGATTGAAAGACCCACGGTGCGGTCGGCGGTGCCATGCACGATCTCGACCGGCATCGGCAGGTGCGGATAGCGGGGCGCCATGGCGGCGAGATGCGGCTTCAGGCCGGCGAGCTGTTCGGCGTTGCGCCGGAGCGACCCACGCCGCAACGAGAGGCCGGCACCGACATGCTCGGCGTAGCCTTCGGGCACCGGCTGCGGATGGAACACCGATTCGAGCGTGTTCACGATGCTGCCGCGTCCGGCGAATGCGGCAACGAGCGGGTTGACAACCAGACGGCCGAGCGTGGTCGCCGGCAGCGTCTGGGTGAGCGAGAGTGGCCCCTCCCAAGGGTGCGAGACACCGGCGAGGATGACCAGGGCGGCGGTTTCGGCCGGCGCCCGCAGGCCCCAGGCCAGCGTGAGGGCGCCGCCATAGCTGTGGCCCACCACGATGGGATTGCGCACATCCAGCGCCGCAGCGGCCGCGCGCAGATGGTCGGCCTGTTCGACCGGCCCGATCGTGCCCTCCGGCAGCGGATCGGACCAGCCGAGGCCGGGTCGGTCGAAGGCGATGACGCGGTAGTCCTCGGCCAGCCGGCCGGCGAGATCGAAGGTGAAATCGCGGAGGTTGCCGCTGGCGCCATGGATCAGCACGAGGTCCGGGCCGCTGCCCTCGACATGGACATGGACCTGGTGCCCGGCCACCTCGACCAGACGGCCGACCGGGGGATAGCGCGCCTCGGCGGCGGCTTCGCGCTCGGCGGCGCGATGCCCGACCAGCGCAGCACAGCCGCCCAGCGCCGCGGTGCCGCCGGCAAGGAGGAACAGGCTAACGGCCAATCTGCGTGAAATCATAGGGGGTGGACTGGTAGATCTCGTTGATCCAGTTGCCGTAGAGCAGATGCGCGTGACTGCGCCACCTGTTCGTCGGCAGGCGGGCGGGGTCGTCGTCGGGATAATAGTTGACTGGCACGGCGATGGCACGGCCGGCGGCGATATCGCGGTCGTATTCCTCCTTGATCGTGCCGCTGTCGTATTCGAGATGGTTGAGGATGACGAGGCCCCGGTGCGCGGCGTCCTCGATCAGGCAGGGGCCCACCTCGGGGCTGGCGAGCAGCGTGGCGAGACCGGGGACGGCCTCCACCTCGGGCTGGCGCAGTTCGGTCCAGCGGCTGACCGGGATCAGCAGATCGTCGGAAAAGCCCCGCAGATAGGGCGAGGCGGGCGCGAGATTGCTGTGGCGGAAACAGCCGAAGGCCTTGGTCGCAAGCATGTGCTTGGGGATGGCGTGGAAATGATAGAGCCAGGCCATCCCGCCCCAACAGACCGCGAAGGTGGAGTGCACATGGGTCTGCGTCCAGGCGAAGACCTGCTGCAATTCGTCCCAGTAGCTGGCTTCTTCGTAGGGCAGATGCTCGATCGGGGCGCCGGTGATGATGAGACCGTCGAACCTTTCGTTCCGCACCGCGGCAAAGGGGCGATAGAAGGCGGCCATGTGCTCGGCCGTCGTGTTCCTCGTCTCGTGCTCGGTCATGCGGATCAGATGGAAGTCGATCTGCAGGGGCGTCGCACCGATCAGCCTGGCGAACTGGGTCTCGGTCTGGATCTTCTTCGGCATCAGGTTCAGCAGCCCGATCCGCAGCGGCCGGATGTCCTGCCGCGCGGCGCGGCGTTCGGACATGACCATCACACCCTCGCGCGAGAGGATGTCATAGGCCGGCAGCGTCTCTGGCAGGGTGATCGGCATGTCTCGGGGCTCGGCGCGGGGCGGGAGCGGCAGAGATAGGCCAAGGGCTGGCGGGGGGCAACCGGGGGCGGCAGCGCCGACGCCCACGGGGCGCAGGGGTCTGCAAGGGACCGGGAGCCACTGCCGCGCCGCGCTCAGCGGCGGGCGATGGCTGTGGCGACGAGGTCGCGGAAATCGGCGGCGTCGCCGATCGCGGCGATCTCGTCGGCGCGGACCGAGACGCCCCAGTTGCGCGCCATCGCGGCATACCGCGGCGCGCGATGGGCCAGCGCGCGGGCATAGGTCCAGCGCACGAAGGCGTCGGGATCCACCTCGGTTTCGGCCAGACCGGCCTCGGCGCGATACTCGGACCATGCGGCGCGCAGGAAATCGGGCTGGTAGTACATCGGCTTCGGGGCACGGTTGAAGCGGCGGATCAGCTCGGCCGTGTGCGCCTCGGTCCCCTCGATCCAGACGAACAGGAGATGCGCCGCGAGCGGCGCCAGCACCGGATCCTGCGGGTCGTCGGGATCGACCACCTCGCAGATCGAACCTCCCGAGTCACAGACGAAATGCGGATAGCCATAGATCGCCTGCGCGCGGTCGATGAAATGCGGCGTGTCGAGCAGGGCGGCGATCTCGGCGGTGCGGTGCTGGTCCTGGCGCTGCATGTAGTCGGCGAAGGCAAGTCCGCCCTTCGCCGGATCGCCCGGCTTGCCGAGATAGGTCGAGAGGGGGGCGAGGTTGTCGAAGGTGATGTTGGACTGGATGTAGACCGAATCCGACAGCAGCAGTTCGCGCAGGAGCGGCACCCTCATCGCCTCGCGCTTGAAGTTGTCGGCGATGTGTTCACCCATGTAACGCGTGCCGATGCGGTAATCGACCGAGTAGTGGAACCAGCCGCCGCCTTCGCGCAGCAGGTTCGCGAGATGCGTCTTGCCGAGGCCCGACATGCCGAACAGCAGCACCCGCCGTTCAGTCGCCGTCAGCCAGTCCGCCGCCGTGGGATAGAGCATGCCGGCCTCCGCCTGTCCTGCGCGCAGGCCTAGCACGGCGGCAGGGGCGGGCGGAAGCGGGCGGCGTCAGCAGTCGGCGCAGCCGGCCGCGCGGGTAGGCGGCTGCGGGGCATAGCCCTCGCCGATCAGGCGGACCATGCCGCCGGCGATGTCGATCACCGGCACGTCCAGCCGCTGGCCGAGTTCGGATGCGGCGCGGGAGGTGCGGTTTCCGGTGCGGCAGATCAACGCAAGCGGCTTTCCCGCCGCGAGGTGCGGAGCGAGGGCGGCGAGAAACCCGTCCGTGCCCTCGTAGGTCAGCAGCAACGCTTCGGGCAGCACCCCGGTTGCGCGCCATTCCTCGGGGCGACGGATGTCCACCAGGAGGACATCTTGGGCGGCGGCGGCGGAAAGCTCGGCCGCGCCGGGCGCGGCTATGTAATGGGTCTGCGCCGATGCCGGCAGTGGCGGCGCAAGCTGCGCTGCGATCAGGGCGGCGGCGTACAGAAGGCGGGGCATACGGCAGTCTCCGTCGGATTGCGTGGCAGATGGTCACGGATGCGGTTCGCCGGAAGCCCCCGCGGCAAGATGCTGCGGCGGGCTCAGCGGCGGCCGCTGCGTGGCCAGAGCACGCCGATGTTGATCAGGTTGGCGGCGAGGATCACCGCGCCGCCGACGAACACCGCAATCGCCACCGCCTCGCCGTAGAGCATCGCGCCGACGGTGGAGATCACCGGGAGGCGCACGAACTCCATCGGGGCGACCACGGAGACCTGGGCATGGCCAAGCGCGCTGGTGATCGAATAATGCGCGGTCAGCCCGGTCAGTGCGACGAGAAGCACCCAGGGCCAGAGCGCCACCGACGGCACCGGCAGCCCGCCGGTGGGCAGGCTGAGGGCGATGCCCATCAGCGTCTGGCTGGCGGTCATCCAGAACAGCACGCAGAGGATCGTGTCGTACTCCATCAGGCGCTTGGTCCAGATCGTGTTCAACGCGAAGCCCAGCGCGGCGAGGAGCCCCAGCGCATGGCCGAGACCGATTGGCGAGGTGCCGGGTTGCGACACGATCAGCACGCCGGCAAAGCCCAGCAGCACGGCCGTGACGCGTTGCGCGGTCAGCCGGTCGCCGACGATGAACGGGGCGAGCAGCGCCACCCAGAGCGGGCTGGTGAACTCGAGCGCGGTAAGCTGCGCCAACGGGATCATGGTCAGCGCCACGAACCACGAGTTCTGGCCGATGAAGTGGAATATGTTGCGCTGCACGTGCAGCCAGGGCTGCGGCGTGCGGATCTGCGCAAAGCCCGGCGTGCTGCGCCAGACCACCAGCGCGACCACCACGAAACCGATCATCGAGCGCCATGCCATCAGCTGGAAGCTGTTCATCTCGGCCTGCACGGCACGGCCGGCGATGGCCATGAGCGTGAAGGAGACCACCGCCCCCATCATCCAGGCAAGCGCAAGGAACGGCCGCCCGGTGGCCACTGCGGTGGCGGCGCCGGCGGCCGCGCCGCGGCCCTGGCCGCTCAGTGCCATCCCCGCCCCGCCCTCATGCGCGGGTCATTCCCATTCGATGGTGCCCGGGGGTTTCGAGGTGATGTCATAAGTCACCCGGTTGATGCCGCGCACCTCGCCGACGATCCGCGTTGCCGTCTCGGACAGGAACTCGTGCGGAAAGGGAAAGTAATCGGCCGTCATGCCGTCTACCGAAGTCACCGCACGCAGCGCGCATACATAGTCGTAGCTGCGCCCGTCGCCCATGACCCCGACGCTGCGCACCGGCAGCAGCACGACGAAGGCCTGCCAGATCGCGTCGTAGAGGCCGTGGCGGCGGATCTGGTCGATATAGACGGCATCGGCGCGGCGAAGGATCTCCAGCTTCTCGGGCGTTACTTCTCCGGGGCAGCGGATGGCGAGTCCGGGGCCGGGAAACGGGTGGCGGCCGATGAAGCTTGCGGGCAGGCCCAACTCGCGCCCCAGCGCCCGCACCTCGTCCTTGAAGAGTTCGCGCAGCGGTTCTACCAGGTGCAACCCCATCTTCTCGGGCAGCCCGCCGACGTTGTGATGGCTCTTGATCGTCACCGACGGTCCGCCGGAGACGCTGACGCTCTCGATCACATCCGGATAGAGCGTGCCCTGGGCAAGGAACTGCACGTCCCCGACCGCGCGGGCGTGCTCCTCGAACACCTCGACGAAGAGCCGGCCGATGGTCTTGCGCTTGGCCTCGGGATCGGTGACGCCGGCGAGCGCCGCGAGGAAGCGGCCGGATTCATCGGCGTGGATCAGCGGGATGTTGTAGGCGTCGCGGAACATTCCGACGACCTGCGCGGCCTCGCCCTCGCGCAGAAGCCCGTGATCGACGAAGACGCAGGTCAGCCGGTCGCCGATCGCTTCGTGGACCAGCACGGCCGCCACCGAACTGTCCACGCCGCCGGACAGCCCGCAGATCACCTTGCCGTCGCCCACCCGGGCCCGGATCCTGGCGATCGCCTCGTCGCGATAGGCGCCCATGGTCCAGTCGCCGGTGAATCCGGCGAGGCGGGTGAAGTTCTCCAGAAGCTTGCGGCCGTTCGGCGTGTGATGCACCTCCGGATGGAACTGCACCGCCCAGAAGCGGCGCACCGGATCGCCGATCATCGCCAGCGGCGCGCCGGGTGAGGTGCCGACCACCTCGAACCCGGGGGCAAGCCGGGTGACCCGGTCGCCGTGGCTCATCCACACCTCTTCGCGGCCGGACTGGAACAGGCCGGCAAAGATGGAGTCGTCGGCATGGCCGGGCGCGGGGGTGACGAAGGCCCGGCCGAATTCCGCATGATGCCCGGCCTCGACCCGGCCGCCAAGCTGATCCATCATCACCTGCTGGCCGTAGCAGATGCCCAGCACCGGCACCCCGGCGGCAAAGATCGCCGGCGCCGCGCGCGGGCTGCCGGGGCGGGTGACGCTGTCGGGCCCGCCCGACAGGATTACCGCCTTCGGCGCGAAGCGCGTGACGAAGGCGTCATCCACGGTGTGGAACGGATGGATCTCGCAGTAGACGCTCAGCTCGCGCAGGCGGCGCGCGATCAACTGGGTCACCTGGCTGCCGAAATCGACGATGAGGAGGCGGTCGTGCTGCATGCCGTCTGGTAGGTCGGGCCGGGCGCCGGTGCAAGGGGCGCGAAGGCCGCGCAACACATGTCGCTTTCGCCCGCAAACTGCCGCAATCGGCATCGGGCAGGGCCGGTGGCGGCGCTAGGACGGCCTGACACCACGGGCAAAGGGAAAGCGATGAGCGAGGCGAGCGCAGGCAGGCGGCCGGCCCGGGGCGGCGGCGGGGCGGCCCGGCGTGCAGCGCGCACGGCCGTCAGCACCGAGGTCGCGCGCGTGATCGAGCGCAACATCCCCGATTACGAAGTGCTGACGCCCGAAGGGCTGGAGATCATCGAGGCCAACGCCGAGACGGTGCTGGAGGAGATCGGCGTCAGTTTCGCGGACAATCCCGCGGCCTTGGCGCGCTGGCGTGATGCCGGCGCCGATGTGCGTGGTGAGCGGGTGCATATTCCGCGCGGGCTGGCGCGCAGCCTCTGCGCAACGGCGCCGTCGCGCTTCCTGCAGCATGCCCGCAACCCAGCCCGCAGCGTCGAGATCGGCGGCCGTGGCATGGTGCTGGCGCCGGTCTACGGGCCGCCCTTCGTGCGCGATCCGGGCGGCAGCCGTCGCTATGCGACGATGGAGGATTTCCGCAGTTTCGTGAAGCTGGCATACATGTCGCGCTGGCTGCATCATTCGGGCGGCACCGTCTGCGAACCGACCGATGTGCCGGTGAACAAGCGCCACCTCGACATGCTGCTGGCGCACATGACGCTGAGCGACAAGCCCTTCATGGGGTCGGTGACGGAGCCCTCGCGGGCCGAGGATTCGGTTGCAATGGCCAAGATCCTGTTCGGCCCGCTGGACGGGCGCTGCGTGATGACCTCGCTGGTCAACATCAACTCGCCGCTGACCTTCGATGCAACGATGATGGGTGCGCTGGAGGTCTATGCGGCGGCCGGGCAGGCCTGCATCGTCTCGCCCTTCATTGTCGGCGGGGCGATGGCGCCGGTCACGGTGGCGGGGACGCTGACCCAGGTGCTGGCCGAGGTGATGGCCGGGGTCGCCTATGCGCAACTGATCCGTCCCGGCGCTCCGGTGGTCTTCGGCGCCTTCGTCACCTCGATCGACATGAACTCGGGCGCGCCCACCTTCGGGACGCCCGAGGCATCGCTGATCACCTATGGTGCGGGGCAACTGGCGCGGCGTCTCGGGCTGCCATACCGTTCGGGCGGGGCCTTCTGCGGCTCGAAGCTGGCGGATGCCCAGGCCGGCTACGAGACTGCGAACTCGCTGAACATGGCGCTGCTCGCAGGCGTCAACTTCATGCTGCACTCGGCCGGCTGGCTGGAGGGCGGGCTTGTCGCCTGTTACGAGAAATTCGTGATGGACGCCGACCAACTCGGCACTCTGCACCATCTGGCGCGCGGCGTGGACATCAGTGCCGAGGGTCAGGCACTGGAGGCGATCCGCGAAGTCGGGCCGGGCGGGCACTATCTCGGCTGCGCCCATACCCAGGCGCATTTCAAGGAAGCCTTCTGGCGCTCCTCCGTGTTCGATTACAAGCCGTTCGAGACCTGGGAGGAGGAGGGCGGCCGCGACACCCGGGCGCTGGCAGCAGCGCGGGTGTCGCGGATGCTGGCCGATTACGAGGCGCCGACACTCGATCCGGCGGTGCATGCCGCGCTGGCGGATTTCGTCGCCCGGCGCAAGGAGGAGATGCCGGACGCCTTCGGCTGATCGCGCCGTGTCGCCGTCTGCAGGGTCGCGCCCCTGCGCGCCGGCGCCGGTGCGGTGTCTTGGGGCAGCAGGCGCGCTTCGGCCATCAGCGCGATCAGCAGTTCGACATGGCGGGCCACCGAGTAGCCGGCATCGCCGGATTTCCGCCGCGCCTCCTGTTCGGCCTCGCGCGCCAGCAGCAACGCGATCACCTGCGCCGGGGTGTGCGCCCCGGCAGCCGCGAACAGCCGGCGCAGCGCCGGTGTGCGACGATACTCGGCAAGGCCGAAGCGCGCGGCGCGGATCAGCAGGCGCGGGCGCCGAAGCGCCCCGAGAAGGCTGGTCAGCTCGGTCATGTGGTCCCCCAGGTTGCAGCGAGCGGCAGGTTGACTCAACCATGAGGGGTGTTGCGGTGCGGCCACGTAGACCGTGCGGACCTTTCAGAACAGTTTAGCATATGGAAACAATTATAGGGTTTCGCGACGATTTTTAACGATCCGGTAACCAATGCCGCCCCATCTGTGGATAACTCATCAGCCATGTTGGGGTGGCGACAGGAGAACGGCATGACGGCCGACATCCGCAGGTTTCGGCAGCTTCCCGAATGGGTTCCGGCTGCCGTCGGGCTTTATCTGCTGCATACGGAGGACGGGGTGTCGCTGCGCTCGCTCGCGCGCTGCACCGGCCGGCATCCTTCCACCGTGCTGCGGCAGGTCCGCCGGTTCGAGAATCGTCGTGACGACCCGCTTGTCGACGAGGCGCTCGCCCGGCTTGCCCGTGGAGCGCAGTCCTCGGCAGCGGGGCGCACCGCCCCGAGGCAACACGAGGACCGACCCGACATGATGGCACGCTTGCGCCCCTTCACCGACGACGACAGCCTCTCGCGCGAGGCCCGGCGCATCCTGCGCCGGCTGTGCGAGAGCGGAACGATCCTCGCGATCGCCCCCGAGATGGAGCGTGCGGTGGTGATGAAGGAGACCGCGGACGGCACCTCGGCACGCATCGCAGTGCTGGACCGCGAGATCGCCCAGGTCTTTGCGCTGAAGGAATGGATCGCCTGCCGTCGCACCGGGCGGGTGGCCACCTATGTCATCACGCAGACCGGCCGGGCCGCGCTGAAGCGGCTGATGGCCGAGGCCGAGGGCGCACAGGGAATGGAGGAGGCGCCCACCCCCTTCGCCGCACAACACCGTGAAATGGAGAACCGCGAGATCGCGCGGCCGGAAGGGGCGGGCGAGCGGATCCGGGTCAATATCGCCGAGAGCCCGGTGGCCATGCTCGCCCGGCGCAAGGATGCCGACGGCAAGCCGTTCCTCTCGGCAGACCTCGTCGCTGCCGGCGAGCGGCTGCGAGAGGATTTCGAGCTGGCGCAGATGGGGCCGCGGGTGGGGCAGAACTGGGATCGTTTCCTCACCGGATCCGATCGTGGCCGTTTCGGCGGTTCCGGCCCGGCCGAGGGGCCGCGGGCGGCGCGCGACCGGGTGGCGGCGGCGCTGCGCGATCTCGGCCCGGGGCTGGGGGATGTGGCGCTGCGTTGCTGCTGCTTCCTCGAGGGTCTTGAGGCAACGGAGCGGCGCATGGGCTGGTCGGCGCGTTCGGGCAAGGTGGTGCTGCGGATTGCGCTGATCCGGCTGAAGCGGCATTACGACGAGGTTTCGGGCAGCCGGTCGCGGATGATCGGCTAGGCGCGCGCGGCGGCCTGCGCCTGCAACTGCCGGGCGAGACGCTCGGCCAGCTCGCGGCGCAGCGGCTTGCCCATCTCGTTGCGCGGGATCTCATCGACACGGTAGTGGCCGACCGGAAAGCGGCCGGCCACAGCCGCGGCGATCTCGGCGCGCAGCCGCTCGAAAGCCGCGTCGCTGTCGGTGACGGAGGCAATCATCAACCGGTCGCCCCGGCCGGCTTCGTCGAAGCGAAAGGCCGCGGCCTCGCGGGCGAGCCCGCGGTCCGCGATCAGCCGGTCGAACATGGCCGGGTCGAGCTTGATGCCGCCGAGGTTGACCACCTCGTCGGCACGGCCGGCGAGGTGGATCATCCCGTCCTGAAGCGTGGCCAGATCGCCGGGCAGGAACCAGCCGTCGCGGAACTGCCGCAGGGTCTGCACCGGGTCGTCGTGGTATTCCAGCGCCATGCCGGGGGCGATCACCCGCAGAAAGCCGGTCTCGCCGTCGGGCAGTGGCTGCCCGGTGTGATCGGTGACGGCAACCCGAACGCCGCGAAGCGGGCGCAACGGGTCTTCGGTACCGGCGCTGCGGATCGCGCAGGCCCCCAGTTCGGTGGTGCCGTACATCGACAGCAGTGGACAGCCGAGCCCGGCCTCGGCCGCCGCGGCGAGGCCGGCCGGAACGGCGCCGCCCGTCAGCAGCACCCCGCGCATTCCCACCGCCGGCCCCGGCACCTGTGCCAGCAACCCGGCAAGCTGAACCGGCGAGGCAACGATATGGGCGATGCCGGGGTCGGCGAGCGCGGCCGCCCAGCCCGTTGGCGTGGCGCTGAGGTCCAGCGGGTGCCCCGCGAGCAGGGTGCTGATCGCAGCCTGGGAACCGCCGGCGGTGGCTGGGCTCATCAGCGACAAAGTGCCGCCCAGCGTCGGATTATACTGCGCCCGCAGTGCCGTGCGCGCAGCGATCACCGCAAAGGACAGTGGCACCAGCTTCGCCCGCCCGGTGGTACCCGAGGTCAGCACGATCTGCGCCACATTGTCAGGTCCGATATCGGCGACAGGTGGCGGCAGCGCGTGGTCCGGCGCGGTGGCGAGATCCAGCGCGGGCACGTCCGGCAACAGCGCCTCCAGCCGGGCCACAGTCGCCCCCTCGCCCAACAACCAACGCGGAGCGAGGTCCACATGGGCGCCGCCCAGATGGGCCAGCGAACATTGCACCGCGCCGAGATGCATCAGCGCCAGAAAGGCTGTCAGCCCGCCCTGGGCAGTTTCAGGCAGCACCGCCACCAGATCGCCGCGCCGCACTCCGGCGCCGCGCAGATATGCCGCCAGCGCGGCAGTTTCGGCGGCCAGTTCGGCGAAGGAGAGACGGGTTGCTTCCGCCTTGAATGCGGGGGCCGCAGCATGCGATGCCGCAACCCGCCGGAGAGCGACGATAGGGTTCGGGTCGTCAGGTAACAGGCTCGAAACCCTCGAAAATCGAATCGATACAGGTCCGGCCGTCCACGATCACCTCGTCGCTGATATCGCCGAAGAAGCTCGTCCAGTCGGCAGGATCAGCAAGAAAATAGCCGGTGGGACAGGAGAGCGGATCGCCGCCCTGCACGGCCTTCGGCTTGCCCAGCGTGTTGATCTCGAGATACGGTCTCAGGCCGCCGCCGAGCCCGAGATCGGCGCCAAGGCGCAGATGCGGCCCTTGCACCGCCGCGGTCCCGAAGATCTCGCCCGTCTGCGGATTGATGCCACCGCCGAGGTTGGCATAGACGCTGCGCTTGCCGTAGAGGCCGGCCAGAGCGATGCGGTCGAACCCGCCCCGGAAGTTGAAGCGCGCGTTGAGGTCGATGCCGGTCAGCCGGTCGGAACTGCGCACGCGGATCGCCTGGGCGCCGACGACGATCCCGGCCGAGGGCGCCGCCGCGCCGCCGAAGCTGAAGGACAGCCCGACATAGGCCCGGGTGTCGCTGCGCTTGTCCGCTCCGCCGCCGCCTGTGGGTGGCAGAGGGGGACCGCCCCAGGCGGCGCCGCCGACGGCCAGCGCCGTGGTGAGTGCGGTCAGACTTGCGGCGGATCTCCTTGCGAGCGGGTTCATGCGGCGCCTCCCATGTGCTGGTTGTTCAAAGCCTTTCAGAAAGGCCCCGTTGGCGCAAGTCCGCCGCCTCGTGGAGCGGCCCATGGCTTGCGAGCGTTGCATGCCTGCCCTGTGCGGCGCAGCGGGGTTTGGACAATCCGGCCGGCAGGCGCTATCTCACGGTGCATACGACGGAGGCCGCCCATGAACCCGCGCGATCTGAGTCTGCCCGAACAGCGCCACCCGGAGAAGGCTCGCCGGCCCGATCAGGCGCAGCCCAAGAAGCCCGCCTGGATACGGGTGAAGGCGCCGACCTCGGCCGGCTATCGAGCCACGCGCGAGATCATCCGCGAGAACCGCCTCGTGACGGTCTGCGAGGAGGCCGGTTGCCCGAATGTGGGCGAATGCTGGGCGCAGGGCCACGCCACGATGATGATCATGGGCGAGATCTGCACCCGCGGCTGCACCTTCTGCAACGTCGCCACCGGACGGCCGCAGGCGCTGGATGCGTTCGAACCCGGGCGGGTGGCACATGCGGTGGAAAAGCTGGGCCTTGCCCATGTCGTGATCACCAGCGTGGATCGTGACGATCTGGAGGATGGCGGGGCGGAGCATTTCGCCCAGACGATCCGCGCCATCCGCCAGCGCGCGCCGGCGACCACCATCGAGGTGCTGACGCCCGATTTCCTGCGCTGCGTGCCGTCGGCGCTGGAGGCGGTGGTGGCGGCGCGCCCCGATGTCTTCAACCACAACCTCGAAACCGTGCCGGGGCTCTATCCGGAGGTGCGGCCGGGCGCGCGCTACTTCCACTCGCTGCGGCTGCTGCAGCGGGTGAAGGAACTCGATCCGGCCATGTTCACCAAGTCCGGCATCATGGTGGGGCTGGGCGAGGACCGGCAGGCGGTGCTGCAGGTGATGGACGACCTGCGCGCGGCGGATGTCGATTTCCTCACCGTCGGCCAGTATCTGCAGCCCACGCCCAAGCATCACGCGGTGGCCCGCTTCGTGCCGCCCGAGGAATTCGCCGGCTACGAGAAGGCGGCACTGGGCAAGGGCTTCCTGATGGTTTCGGCGACGCCGCTCACCCGCTCCTCCTACCACGCCGGCGAGGATTTCGCCCGGCTGCGCGCGGCCCGGCTGGCCCTGCAGGGCTGAGGCCCGCGCGCCATCGTCGCCCTTCGGCCGGTCCGTTGTTTCCGCCTCGGCGCTTCCCTCGCTGCCGGAAATCCTTAGGGTGCGCGCCGCAACAGCGGGAGAGTCGCCCATGACCGGCCGGGACGTGATGGCCTATGACGACATCTTCGTGAAATCGAACGACCTCGCGCATCTGGACGGTCCGACGGTCATCTCGCTCGCCCACAACGAGATGTATTTCCTCCCCGCCTGGCTCGACCACTACCGCAAGCTCGGCGCCGAACGCTTCATCATCCTCGACGACGCCTCGACCGACGGCACGCTCGACTACCTGCGCGCGCAGTCCGACGTCATGGTCGTCGGCAGCCGGCGTCGCTACGGCGATCAGGTGGCGGTGCACGATCCGACGGCAGCCAGCGACGTGCAGCGGCGGATGGGCCATCTGTGGAAGATGATCCTGCCGGAGCGCTATTGTCGCGATGACTGGTTAATTCTTGCCGATCTCGACGAATTCCTCGTGCTGCCGCCCGACCGGCCGATGCGGGCGATCTTCGACGAGTTGGAGCATGCGGCGTTCGATGCGATCTGCGGGACGATGCTGGACGTCTATCCCCGAGACATTGCGGATTTACGGCATCGAAAGGGGGATGACTCGCTGGATCTTGCGGCGGACTGGTTCTTCGACGCGGAGCCGCACCACCCCGCCGGGACGACCGGCGAGATCGATCCCGTCTACCACGGCGCGCGCGCCCGGCTGGTGCACCGGTTCATCACCTTGCCGCAGGAAGCTCTCGCACTCCGCCTGCTGGATCCGCTGCGTGCCTGGCGTCGGACACGCAGAGGCCAGTCCCGATACGGCCGTGCCAACAAGATAACCAAATATCCGTTGCTGCGCTGGCGCCCGGGCGGCTGGATGCCCTCGGCCCACCGGGTGGCGCTGCCCGCTTCGCCGGACCATCACCTGCCGATCCTGCACATGAAGTTCACCGGCGATCTCTATCGCCGGGCCCGACAGGCGCTCCGCGACAAATCCTATCACAACGGCTCGGCCGAGTATGTGCAGATGGTCGAGCTGCTCGCGGCGATGGAGCGCAGCAACGCCTCGTTCCTGTACCCCAACTCTGCCCCGGTCGGCGACCACGAGGCGTTTCGGAGGTCGCGGTTGCTGGTGGGTTTCTAGGCGCGACCTCAGGCACGCAAGGGCCCGTCCGTATCCTTGTCTGCCTGCTGCCGGCGCCCGGTCTGCAGTTGTCGGCGCGCGAAAACACTATCGGTCAGCTTGCGGTAGCGCGCCAGGGCGGGCGCTGCGGAGCGGTGGGTGTATCCCAGCAGGGCGGGGACATGGTCGAGGTCCAGCGCAATCGCCATCGCCATCCGGTGACATCCGCCATTGCCGAACAGCGGGACACCGCCTGGGCCAAGATGCACGATGATGCCCCATTGCATGTGAAAATCCGGCGTGCCCTCCGGGTTCGGGTCGAGCGCGCGCTCCGCGGCCACCTTGCGATAGATCCGATCCAGCCGGAGATAGCGCGCGCGCACGTCCTCGATGGTTCGGCAGCCGTCGAACTGCCGACTGCGACTTTCGTTGATCCGATGCATCATGTGATCGTAGATGCCGGTCTCCTCCCAAGTCACCCCGTCGCGCCAATGCTGCAGGCAGCGTGAGATTTTCGTTGAGTGCTCTATGGGGCCGATATTGGGCTGCCAACCCCGAGGCATGATCTTGCCTACACAGTGGCGGCGCGGCACAAATGGGCTTGCGCGCAGTTCGATTTCCCGGCGCGGGATCATCAGGAGTTCGCCGACTTGCGGCGGCTTGCCACGAAAGGTGATCTGATTGCGGAACGGGCGCGTGAGATCGGCAACGGCGGAATGCAGGTCGCGAAGAGAGCATGACGGGAACATAAATAAGGCACCTCTATGTCATCGAAAAGACATAAAGATACATGCGCCGTTTCGATGGGGCAATCTGGAACCGGTGCTCGGCGGCCGTTTTTGGCGTCCGAACTCGTGTAATGGATGCAGGGGCTTGAGGGTGCTCACGGCAAAGATGTGTCTGTCGTGCCGACAGTGCCGGATCTGGTTGCCTATGGTATCGGTCGCTTCGCCCGCCGCAGGCCGGGCTATGACGTTCTGATGACTGTCGGGCCAACACGCTGCGGTCAGCCTGCGGCCTGGCCCGGGCCTGCCGGCTAACGCGCTTCCGGCACCCGCTTCAGGTACGCCGCGATGGCGCGGAGCTCGTCCTGGGGGAGGCGGGAGAGGCTCCGGACGACGGGGGCCATGGTGCCGCCGGCGGTGTCGAACGAGGGGGTGAAGCCGCTGGCGAGGTAGCCGGCGATCTCGGATTCCGTCCAGGTCAGTTGCGCGGGGGTGATGCCGGGGATGCGCCCGGGGCCCGAGGGGTTGGCGGCGCCGGCCATCCAGCGGTCGCGGTCGAGCCCGCCCAGCGGGCCGCGCGGGGTGTGGCATTCGGCGCAATGGGCCAGCGCCTCGGCGAGGTAGCGGCCGCGCGCCTCGGTCTCGGTCAGGTCGCCGGCCACCGCCCAGCCTTCGGGCAGCATCAGGCGTTTCCAGAGGCCGATGCCGCGGCGCAGGGTGAAGGGAAAGCGCAGCTCGTGCGGATCGTCGGGGCGGTCCGAGGCGGGCAGGGTCTGCAGGAAGGCGTAGAGGTCGGCGATGTCCTGCGGCGCGGCGAGGCGGTAGGCGGCATAGGGAAAGGCGGGGTAGTAGTGCCGCCCCTCGGGCGAGACGCCGCGCAGCATGGCGTTGGCGAATTCGGGCAGAGTCCAGTCGCCGATGCCGTGGGTCGGGTCGGGCGAGATGTTGGGCGCGCGGAAGGTGCCGAAGTCGCTGACGAAGCCGCGGCCGCCGGAGAGGATGCGCAGATCATCGTCGCGCGCCCCCTCGGCGGCGTGGCACGAGGCGCAGCCGCCCGCCCAGAACACCGCTTCGCCGGCCTCCGGATCGCCCGAGATGCCGGCGAAGGCTGCGGCGGGCAGCGGATCGGGCCGGGTCAGCGCCCAGAACGCACCGGAGCCGATCAGCGCGAGAGCGCCCAGCGCAAGGGCTGCGCGACGCAGCATGCCCTATTGTGGCTGGCGATAGGCGTCGTGGCAGGCCGTGCAGGCACCGCCCACCCCGCCCAGCGCGCCGCGCAGGGCGTCGAGGTCCTGACCGGCCGCGGTCTGCATTTCCGCGACGCCGGTCCGCAGCGCCTCGAACTTCGTGGTGAAATCCTCGAGATCGTCCCAGATCGCCGGCAGGGCACGGGTGCCGTCCATCGCCATGCTGTCGGTGCCTTCGGGCCACAGCCGCGCCTGATTCAGCGAGGCGACCGCCACCAGATTGTCGGCGGCCGCCTGCGCCATCGCCGCATCATAGGGCATGTTGCCCTGTGCCATGCCCACCAGCGGGCCGATGTTGAAGGCCAGCAGCTTGAATTGCGACTGCCGTGCCGCAACCGTGTCGGCGGCGCTCTGGGCTGCCACGTCGCCGGCGACGACGAACCCGGCGAGGGCGAGGGCGGCAGAGGAAAGGGCGATGCGGTGCGTGCTCATGGCTGGCTCCCTGTTGCGGTGCGGCGCGGTGCCGACAGCCCAGTGCTACCACGTGCCCCCTTGCGATCAACCTTCCCGCGTGTCGTCTGACGATCTTGTCACCACATCCGCCGGCCGCCGCCGCTGTTCGGTGTCAGCGCCTCGGGCCAGCCCCAGATCAGCTCGATCGCGAAGAGAAGAAGGCAAAAGGCGATGATCGCGAACACGAACTTCACCGCCTTTTCGGACGGCGGGTTGCGCACCCACTTGTACATGCGGACCAGCCAGAAGGGGGTCATTCCGGGAACCTCACCTTGCCGATATGCGGCAGGTTGCGGTTGCGCTGGGCGTAGTCGATGCCATAGCCGACGACGAATTCGTCGGGGATGACGAAGCCGGTCCAGCCGGCCTTGATGTCCACCTCGCGGCGCGACGGCTTGTCCAGCAGCGCGCAGATCTCCAGCCGGCTGGGGCCGCGCGCGCGCAGCATCCGGATGACATGGCTGAGCGTGAAGCCGGTGTCGACGATATCCTCGACCACCAGAACGTCACGGCCCGAGATCTCGCCGGTGAGATCCTTCAGGATGCGCACCTCGCGGGCGCTCTCCATACGGTCGCCATAGGAGGAGGCTTCAAGGAAATCCACCTCCACCGGCAGATCGAGCTCGCGCACCAGATCGGCGATGAAGACGAAGGAGCCGCGCAGGAGCCCGACCACCACCAGCTTGTCGGTGCCTTCGAAGTGGCGGGTGATCTCGCGGGCCAGTTCCTCGACGCGGGCGGCGATGGATTTGGCCGAGATCATCTCGTCGATGACATAGCTCGGGCGTGTCGGGCTGGCTTGCGGCATGTCGGCCCCTTGATTTCGGGCCGCCGTTCGGAGAGAGGGTGGGTCCCTCACGTCAGGAAGCAGCGGACCGCCGCAGATATGCCGATCCACGAGGAACACCGCAAGCTGCCTTATTCGGCGCAGCAGATGTTCGACCTTGTCGCCGATGTCGCCGCCTATCCGCAGTTCCTGCCATGGACAGCGGCGGCGCGCATCCGCTCGCGTCGGCCATTCGAGGGCGGCGAAGTTATGGAGGCCGATCTCGTCATCTCCTTCAAGGTGTTCCGCGAGCGTTTCGGTAGCCGGGTGACGCTCTGGCACGGCCGGCAGGTGATCGACACCGAATACATCGACGGGCCGTTTCGCTACATGAAGTCGCAGTGGCGCTTCACGCCGCTGGACGACGGCGGGTGCGAGGTGGATTTCCGGGTCGATTTCGAGTTCCGCAATGCCATCCTGCAGAAGCTGATCGGCGTGGTGTTCAACGAGGCGATGCACCGGATCGTGCATGCCTTCGAGACCCGCGCCAAGGCGCTGTACGGCCGGCACAGCGCCACCGGCTGAGGCGACGGCAGCGCCCCGCACTCCCGCCGTCCGCCTGCTGACGACGGCAGGGCCCTGCCGGAGCGTTGCGTTGCGTGCAGCGCGGGTCGTGACGGGAGCTAGGCGAGCGCTGCAGCGGCGAGGCGCCGCAGGGCATGGGCAACGGCGGCACGGCGCACGCCATCGCGGCCGATTGCGCCGAAGTCTACCGTATCGCACTGCACTGGCGCGTCATGTCGGGCGAGGGCGAAACAGACCCGACCCTCCGGCTTGTGGTCCGAACCGCCAGGGCCTGCGATGCCGGTGACCGCAAGCGCAAGATCGGCTGCCGAGATCGCCAGCGCGCCCTCCGCCATTTCGCAGGCGACCTGCTCGGAGACGGCGCCATGCATGGCGATCGTCTCGGCGCGCACGCCGAGCAGCGCCTGCTTGGCGGCATTGGAGTATGTGACGACGCCGAGGTCGAACACCGTCGATGCGCCCTGCACGTCGGTGACCGCGGCGGCGATCAGGCCGCCCGTGCAACTCTCGGCAAGGGAAACATGCAGCCCGCGGGCGCGTGCGCGTTCGACCAGAAGTGCCGCGAGCGGTTTCACCATCCCATCACTCCATGCGCCAGCGCGGCCAAAGCCGCGACGCCCAGCGCGGCGAGAACTCCGGCCAGCACATCGTCCAGCATCACTCCGAGCGGCGTGTGCAACCGGTCGGCCCGGCCCACCGGCCCGGGTTTCCAGATGTCGAACAGCCTGAACAGCACGAAAGCGGTCAGGATGCCCGGCCAGAGCGCCAGCATGTCGATGCCGCGCGCCCAGGCACCGGCCGACACCGGCCAGAGCGCGAGCCACATGCCGACGAGTTCGTCGATCACGAATTCCGGGCGGTCGGGATCGGCATCGTCGCCTGCCGCCGCCACCGCCCACCAGCCGACCAGCGCCGCCAGTACCGTCGCCGCCGCGAGGCCGGGAAACCCCGCCACCACATGAATGCCCCAGGCCAGCGGCAAGGCGGCGAGGGATCCCCAGGTGCCGGGGCCGGGGCGGATCCGCCCGACGCCGCCCAGCGTCGCCAGCGCCCGCGCCGGGGTCATGGCGACACCCGTGTCATTGCGCCACCAGCGTGACCGAGGCGAGCGCGGCGATCCCTTCTTCGCGACCGGTGAAGCCGAGCCGCTCGCTGGTGGTGGCCTTGACGCTGACCCGGCCTGCGTCGATGTCGAGAATGCCGGCCAGCGTGGTGCGCATGGTCTCGGCATGAGGCCCGATCTTCGGTCGCTCGCACACCAGCGTCACGTCGGCGTTGGCGATGGCGAACCCGCGCGCGCCGGCACGGGCGGCGGCATGGCGCAGGAAGATGTTGCTCGCCGCGCCCTTCCACTGCGGATCGGAAGGCGGAAAATGTCGGCCGATGTCGCCCTCGGCCAGCGCGCCATAGATCGCGTCGGTCAGCGCATGCATGCCGACATCGGCGTCGGAATGGCCGTCGAGCCCGCGGTCGAACGGCACCGGAACGCCGCATAGCACGACCGCATCGCCCGGGCCGAAGCGGTGCACGTCATAGCCCTGGCCGATGCGGATATCCATCGCCGTGCCCCCGAGAATGCGTTCGGCCCGCGCGAAATCGCCCGGCCATGTCAGCTTGATGTTGTCCTCATCCCCCTCGACGATGCGCACGTCAAGCCCGGCGGCCAGCGCCACCTCGACATCGTCGGCGGCGGTGCCGGGATGGGCGTCGTGGGCCGCGCGGATCGCCTCGAAGTGGAAGGCCTGCGGGGTCTGCGCCCGGAACAGCCCGTCGCGCGGGACGGCGGCGGCCACACGGCCCTCCGCCCCACGCCACAGCGCGTCCGAGACCTGCACCGCGGGCGCGGCCGCCGGACCGGTGTCGAGCGCGGCCAGGAGGCGGGCGATCAGCGGCTGGCCAACCAACGGGCGCGCGCCGTCGTGGATCAGCACCCGGGCGATGCCGCGCCCCTCCAGCGCGGCCAGTGCGCTGCGTACCGAGGCCGCCCTGCTCGCGCCGCCACTGACTGTCTCGACGCCGTCGCCGAGAAGCGGGCCGGCGCGGGGAATGTCTTCGGGGTGGAGCGCCAGCACGATCGGCGCGAGGCCGGCCTTGCGGAAGGCCCCGATCGCATGCGCGAGAACCGGTCGGCCGGCCAGCGTCTGCCACTGCTTGGGCAGGGCACCGCCCATCCGCGTGCCGCGGCCCGCCGCGACGATGACGACCGCCGTGGACATACTCCCCTCCCGCGCCCGAGGCTGCGATCCTGCCGCAGGTCTCTAGGCCAAGGCCCGGGGCGTGACAATGGTTGGGTCAATGCCGATTCTCTCTGCCCATATTACAGGCAGTTCCGCCGAGATCGCCTGCTGTCTGCGCGCAGCATTTGAAACCGCTCGGATATGGCTCTAGGTGCAGGACGTCGACGCACAAGGATTGAGCAGGTGGGCATTGCGCTTGCGGGAATGACACTGGCGCCACCGGTAGCCCTGGCGCCGATGGCCGGCATCACCGATCTGCCGTTCCGGCGCCTCGTGGTGCAATTCGGTGCCGGCCTCGTGGTCTCCGAGATGGTCGCATCGCAGGAGATGGTGCAGGGCGGCCTGCGGGCGCGGGCCCGTGCCGCGCTTGGGCTGGGCGAGGACGGCACGGCGGTGCAACTCGCCGGGCGCGAGCCGCACTGGATGGCCGAGGCCGCGCGCATCGCCGAGGCGAACGGTGCACGGATCATCGACATCAACATGGGCTGCCCGGCGCGGCGGGTGACCGGAGGCATGTCCGGATCGGGCCTGCTGCGCGAACCCGATCGGGCGCTGCAGTTGATCGAGGCGGTGGCGGAGGCCGTGCAGGTGCCGGTGACACTGAAGACGCGGCTGGGTTGGGACGACCGGTGCACGGCGGTGCCGCGCCTGCTGGCCCGGGCGCGCGATGCCGGGGTGGCGATGGTGACGCTGCATGGCCGCAGCCGCTGCGCCTTCTACACCGGGCGGGCCGACTGGGCGGCGATCGGGCGGCGCAGCGCCGGGCTGGATCTGCCGGTGCTGGCGAATGGCGACATCGACGGGCCGGATGCGGCGCGGGCGGCGCTGGCGGCTTCGGGCGCGGCGGGGGTGATGGTGGGGCGCGCAGCGCGCGGCCGGCCCTGGCTGCTGGCGCAGAT
>SLBI01000315.1 GCA_007126375.1 Paracoccaceae bacterium | reverse complement strand
TCGGCGTCACGTCACGGATCGAGGAGATGTCGAAGCCCACGGCCGCCAGCGCCCGCAGCGCCGACTCGCGGCCCGAGCCGGGACCCTGCACCTCCACCTCCAGCGTGCGCACGCCGTGTTCCTGCGCCTTCTTTCCGGCATCCTCGGCGGCGAGCTGGGCGGCATAGGGGGTCGACTTGCGCGACCCCTTGAAGCCCATCGCGCCGGCCGAGGACCAGGCGATCGCATTGCCCTGCACATCGGAGATCAGGATCTTGGTATTGTTGAACGAGCTGTTCACATGCGCCACACCGGCGGCGATGTTCTTGCGTTCCTTGCGCTTGATGCGCGTCTTGTCGCGTGCCATCTGCCTGCGCTCCCCTTATTTCTTCTTGCCGGCGATTGCTTTTGCCGGTCCCTTGCGGGTGCGGGCGTTGGTGTGGGTGCGCTGTCCGCGCACCGGCAGGCCGCGACGGTGGCGCAAGCCGCGGTACGAGCCGAGGTCCATCATCCGCTTGATGTTCATCTGCATCTCGCGGCGCAGGTCGCCCTCGACGGCGAGATTGGCGTCGATATGCTCGCGGATCGCCAGCACCTCGGCGTCGGACAATTCGTTGACGCGGCGGTTCTGGGCAACGCCCACCGCCTCGCAGATCCGTGCGGCCGTGCTGGTTCCGATGCCGTGTATATAGGTCAGCGCGATGGGAACGCGCTTGCCCGTCGGGATGTTGACGCCGGCGATTCGTGCCACGTTGTCTGGTCCTTCCGTTGCGGTTCCGTAATCCCGGAACCTTTTTTCACAACGCAGGGCCCGGGGCGCTGGCGCCCGGGCCCCTCGAGATGCCCCGCAGGCGCCGGTCGGTGCCTGTCAAGACGAATCTCATGCGAGAGCGGCTGACTATGGGCTTTTTCCGGTGGCGTCAAGCGCCAACCGGCGCCGGCAGCGCGGCGGCGATGGCGGCGGCGACGCGGTCGATCGGCGCCAAACCGTCCAGCCGCACCAGCAGCCCCTTGGCGTGGTAATAGCCGGTCAGCGGCGAGGTCTTCTTGTAGTATTCCATCAGCCGCTGGCGCAGGCTGTCGGCATTGTCGTCGGCACGGCGGCGCAGGTCGGTCGATCCGCAGGCGTCGCACACGCCGGGCTTTCGGGTCGGGCGGGTGACGTCGTGATAGACCTCGCCGCAGTTGCCGCAGGTGAACCGGCCCGACACCCGGTCCACCAGCACCTCGTCCTCGACCGCAAGCTCGATCGCCGCCGCCAGAGGCCGGCCCATCCGCTCCAGCAGATCGCCCAGCGCATCGGCCTGCGCCAGCGTCCGGGGAAAGCCATCGAAGATGAAGCCTGCATGGCCGGCGGCGTCCGGATCGGCCAGCTTCTCGGCGATCAGGCCGATGACGATGTCGTCGGTCACCAGATGGCCCTTGTCCATCACCTCGGCCACGCGGCGGCCCATCTCGGTGCCCGAACTGCGCGCCGCGCGCAGCATGTCGCCGGTGGAAAGCTGCACCATCCCGCGCTCTTCCACCAGCCGGTGGGCCTGGGTGCCCTTGCCGGCGCCGGGCGGACCCAGAAGGATGATGTCTGTCACTGTTCGGGCCACGGCCGCGCCTCCCTTCGCTGTGTGGATTTTGCGGGGCGCGCGGTCGCGCCCGCGGATCAGCGCCGCGACGGCGCGCCGCGGGGCTTGCCGGGGCCGCGCTTGCGACCGCCGAGGCGGGATTTCTCCAGAAGCCCCTCGTACTGATGCGCCAGCAGATGCGACTGCACCTGGCTGATCGTGTCCATCACCACCACCACGACGATCAGCACCGAGGTTCCGCCGAAATAGAAGGGGATGGCGAACTGGGCGCGCAGCACCTCGGGCAGCAGGCAGACCGCGGCCAGATAGGCTGCACCGACGGTGACGATGCGATAGACGACGTAATCCAGGTATTCCTCGGTCCGCTTGCCGGGCCGGATGCCGGGGATGAAACCGTTCTGGTTCTTCAGGTTCTCCGCCACATCCTCGGTCTTGAACGAGACGTTGGTGGTGTAGAAGAAGGTGAAGAACACGATCATCGCCGTGAAGAACAGCAGATAGAGCGGCTGGCCGGGCCCGAAATAGGCAAGGATCGTCGACATCACCGGCCCCGCCCCGGCCCCGCCGGAGAAGGTCGACACCGTCACCGGCAGAAGCAGCAGCGACGAGGCGAAGATCGCCGGAATCACGCCGGCCGGGTTCACCTTGATCGGCAGATGCGAAGAGCCGCCGTCATAGACCTTCATCCCCACCTGCCGGCGCGGATACTGGATGGTGATCTTTCGCAGTGCCCGCTCCATGAACACCACGAAGGCGATCGTCACCACCACGAGGATCATCACGCCGACGATCACCGCCGGGCTGATCGCGCCGGTCCGGCCCTGGCTGAGGAACTGCGCCAGCGCGGCCGGGATCTCGGCGATGATGCCGACGAAGATGATCAGAGAAATGCCGTTGCCGATGCCGCGGGCGGTGATCTGCTCGCCGATCCACATCAGCATCATGGTCCCGCCCACAAGGGTGATCACGCAGGCGATGCGGAAGAACCAGCCCGGGTCGGTCACCAGATCGCCCGCCTCCAGGCTGACCGCGAGGCCGTAGGCCTGGAAGGTGGCAAGGAACACCGTGCCGTAGCGCGTGTACTGGTTGATCTTGCGCCGGCCGAGTTCGCCCTCCTTCTTCAGCTGCTGCAGCGACGGCACCATGGCCGCCAGCAACTGCACGATGATCGAGGCCGAGATATAGGGCATGATCCCGAGGGCGAAGATGCCCATGCGGCTGATCGCACCGCCGGTGAACATGTTCAGCATGCCGCCGATGCCGGCCGCCGCTTCGTCCATGAAATCGCGCAGGGCGAGCCCGTCGATGCCGGGCACCGGGATGTAGGTGCCGATCCGATAGACGATCAGCATGCCGAGCGCGAAGAGGATCCGCCGCCGCAGGTCCGTCGCCTTTATCAGGGCGCCCCAACTCGTGTTGGCCGCCATCTGCTCCGCTGCTGATGCCATTCGCTCGCTCGCTCAATGCAGGCGCCGCCGAGCCGGTCTCCGGTCGGCGGCGCGGGAAACCTCGGGCGGAGATGTAAGCGGACCGCGGGCCGCCCACAAGCACCGATTGGGCGGGCCGGCCCGGCCGGGCGTCCGCCCGGGCGGGATCACGCCGCTTCGGGGGCGGCGGCCACCGTCAGCGTGCCGCCGGCCGCCTCGACCGCGGCGATGGCGGGTTTCGAGGCGCCGGTGACGACGATCTGCAGCTTCGCCGTGACCGCGCCCTTGGCCAGCACCCGCACCCCGTCGCGCTTGCGCCGCACCAGCCCGGAGGCGACCAGCGCCTCCTCGGTGATCGGCTGGGCGGCGTCGATCTTGCCGGCCTCGACGAATTTCTGGATCAGGCCGAGGTTCACAACCGCCCATTCCTTGCGGTTGGGCTTGGTGAAGCCGCGCTTCGGCAGCCGGCGGTAGAGCGGCATCTGGCCGCCCTCATAGCCGCCCAGCGCCACACCCGAGCGGGATTTCTGCCCCTTGATGCCGCGCCCGCCGGTCTTGCCCTTGCCCGATCCCGGGCCGCGGCCGACCCGCATGCGCTTCTTCGTGGCGCCGGGGTTGTCGTGCAACTCGTTCAGTTTCATGTCGCTTCTCCTCTCGCCGGATGGACCGGAGGAAGCGACGCCCCACGATCACCTCGGCCCATGCCGGGGGCGCGCCGCGACGCACCCCGATGCTGTCTGCGGGCTCAGCCGCGCTCTTCGACGATCGTCACCAGATGCGGGATCCTCGCCACCATGCCGCGCACGGCCGGCGTGTCCTCCAGTTCGCGCACCCGGTGCATCTTGTTCAGGCCCAGCCCTTTCAGCGTCTCGCGCTGAACGGCGGGGCGGCGGATCGGGCTGCCGATCTGCTTCACCACGATGGTCCTGGCCATGCTCACGCTCCCTCCGCCACGGCGCCGGCCGCCTCGGGCTCCGGCCGCGCGAGGATCTCGGCCACCTTCTTGCCGCGGCGCGCCGCCACCATCCGCGGGCTCGATTCCCGCATCAGGCCGTCGATGGTGGCGCGGATCATGTTGTAGGGATTCTGGGTGCCCAGCGATTTCGCCACGACATCCTGCAGCCCCAGCATTTCGAACACCGCGCGCATCGGGCCGCCGGCAATGATGCCGGTTCCCGCTTCGGCGGCGCGCATCACCACCCGGCCGGCGCCGTGGCGCCCCTCGATATCGTGATGCAGCGTGCGCCCTTCGCGCAGCGGCACGCGGATCATCTGCCGCTTGGCCTGCTCGGTCGCCTTGCGGATCGCCTCGGGCACTTCCTTGGCCTTGCCCTTGCCGAAGCCCACGCGACCGCGCTGGTCGCCGACCACGACGAGCGCGGCGAAGCCGAAGCGCTTGCCGCCCTTCACCGTCTTCGACACGCGGTTGATCGCCACCAGACGATCGGCGAACTCGGGATTGTCGTCGCGGCTGTCGCGGCGGTCCCTGCGGTTGTCATCTCTCGCCATGATCGTCTCCTCAGAACTTCAGGCCGCCGGCCCGGGCGGCATCCGCCAGCGCCTTGACCTTCCCGTGATAGAGAAAGCCGCCGCGGTCGAAATACACTTCCTCGACACCCGCCGCCTTGGCCCGCTCGGCGATCGCCGCGCCGACCTTCGCCGCCGCCTCGACGTTCTTCTGGCCCACGACGCCCAGATCCTTTTCCAGCGTCGAGGCCGCCGCCAGCGTGCGGCCCGCGGAATCGTCGATCAGCTGCGCGCTGATGTTGCGGTTCGAACGGTGAACCGAGAGGCGCAGCCGCCCGTCGGACATGCTGCGAAGCTTGTTGCGCACGCGCAGGCGGCGCTTGGTGAACAGCTCGCGTTTGGAGGTCGCCATCTTTCCGCCCCTTACTTCTTCTTGCCTTCCTTGCGGAAGATATACTCGCCCTTGTAGCGGATGCCCTTGCCCTTGTAGGGCTCGGGCCGGCGCCACTCGCGCAGCTTGGCGGCGGTCTCGCCCACCACCTGCTGGTCGGTCCCCTCCACCACGATCTCGGTGTTCTTCGGCACGCTCAGGGTCACCCCCTCCGGCGCCTCGAACACCACCGGGTGGCTGTAGCCGAGCGACAGCTGCACCGATTTCCCCTGCATCTGAGCACGATAGCCGACGCCGACCAGTTCCAGCTCGCGGCGGAACCCTTCGCTCACCCCGGTGACGAGATTCGCCACCATGGTGCGGCTCATGCCCCACTGCTGGCGCGCGCGCTTGCTGTCGCCGCGCGGCGTCACGCTGATCTCGCCGTCGCTCAGGGCGATGGAAACATCGTCGGTGGCGGTGAAGCTGCGGGTGCCCTTCGGCCCCTTCACCTGCACCGTCTGGCCGCTGATTTCCGCGGTCACGCCCTTGGGCAGCGCCACCGGCCGCTTTCCGATCCGAGACATGCCACCCTCCTCAATAGACGCGACAGAGCACTTCGCCGCCGACATTGGCCGCGCGCGCCGAAGCATCCGACATCACGCCCTTGGGCGTCGACACCACCGAA
Source organism: Paracoccaceae bacterium (assembly GCA_007126375.1). Taxonomy (GTDB): domain Bacteria; phylum Pseudomonadota; class Alphaproteobacteria; order Rhodobacterales; family Rhodobacteraceae; genus Rhodobaculum. The sequence goes on along the minus strand of SLBI01000315.1, from coordinate 1,551 downwards.
ACGCCCAGGCCGTTGCGGACGGTCGGGATCTCCCTCGCTCCGGCATAGACCCGGCGGCCCGGCGTCGAAACCCGCGACAGCTCGCGGATAACCGGGCGACCGTCGTGGTATTTCAGGCTGATCACCAGCTCCGGGTGGCCGCGCTCGTCCGTCCCGGCCTCGTAGCCACGGATGTAGCCCTCGGCCATCAGCACATCCAGAACCCAGCCGCGCAGCTTCGAGGCGGGCGTCTTCACGGTGGACCGGCCGCGCATCTGCGCATTGCGGATGCGGGTCAGCATGTCGCCGAGAGGATCGTTCATCGACATCGCCCCCTCCTCACCAGCTCGACTTGACCATGCCGGGGATCTGGCCGTTCGAGGCCAGGTCCCTCAGCGCGATCCGGCTGAGCTTGAGCTTGCGGTAATACGCCTTCGGCCGCCCGGTCAGCTGGCAGCGGTTGTGCAGCCGCGAGGGCGCCGAGTTGCGCGGCAGCTTCGCGAGCTTCAGATGCGCCTTGAAACGCTCTTCCATCGACAGGCTTTCATCCTTCGCGATCGCCTTCAGCGCGCTGCGCTTCGCGGCAAACTGCTGAACCATGCGCTGCCGCTTCTTCTCGCGTTCGACCATGGATTTCTTCGCCATGTGTGTTCTCCCTCCCGCGCTCAGGCCGTGAACGGCATGTTGAAATGCCGGAGCAGCGCCTTGGCTTCGGCGTCCGTCGCAGCGGTGGTGCAGATGATGATGTCCATCCCCCAGACCTCGTCGATCTTGTCGTAGTCGATTTCGGGAAAGACGATGTGTTCCTTCAGGCCCATGGCATAGTTGCCCCTGCCGTCGAAGGATGTCGGCTTCACGCCGCGGAAGTCGCGCACCCGCGGCAGCGCCACGGTGATCAGCCGGTCGAGGAATTCGTACATCCGGTCGCCGCGCAGCGTGACCTTCACGCCCAGCGGCATGCCTTCGCGCACGCGGAAACCGGCGATCGACCTCTTCGCCTTGGTGATCACCGCCTTCTGGCCGGCGATGGCGGTCAGATCCGCCTCGGCCGACTTGATCTTCTTGCTGTCCTTGACGGCCTCGCCGATCCCCATGTTCAGCACGATCTTTTCGAGCCGGGGGATCATCATCGTGTTCTTGTAGCCGAACTCCTCCTTCATCGCGGGGCGGATGCGCTCGCGATAGGCGGCCCTCAGCCGGGGGGTGTAGCTGTTGGCGTCGAGCATCAGATGGTCTCCCCCGTGGTCTTCGCGTAGCGCACCTTCCTGCCCTCCTCGACGCGGAAGCCGACGCGGGTCGGCTTGCCGTTGCCGTCGAGCATGGCGAGGTTCGACAGGTCGATCGGCATCGCCTTGGGGATGCGGCCGCCCTGGCCCTGCGCACTCTGCTTGGTGTGGCGAATGGCGATGTTGAGACCGTCCACCACCGCCTTGTTCTCCTTCGGCATGACCTGGGTGATCTCGCCCTGCTTGCCCTTGTCCTTGCCGGCAAGCACGATCACCTTGTCGCCCTTCTTCAGCTTCGCGGCCATCACAGCACCTCCGGCGCCAGGCTGATGATCTTCATGAAGTT
>SLBI01000331.1 GCA_007126375.1 Paracoccaceae bacterium | reverse complement strand
GTGGCCGGTGTGGTCGTCGTGCTCCATGACGGGCTCGTCGGCCGGGGTATCGTCGTCCCCGGCGGCGTGGTCGTCATGGGTTTCGTCATGGTGGCCGGTGTGGTCGTCGTGCTCCATGACGGGCTCGTCGGCCTGGGGCTCGTCGTCCTCGGCGGCGTGGTCGTCATGGGGTTCGTCGGGATGGCCGTTGTGGTCGTCGTGCTCCATGACGGGCTCGTCGGCCTGGGGCTCGTCGTCCCCGGCGGCGTGGTCGTCATGGTGGCCGGTGTGGTCGTCGTGGCTGTTTTCGGTTTCGGTCTCTGCGCCATCGCGGAAGAAGACCCACTCCGCCCCCTCAAGCGTCGCGAACAGCCGCGCTTCGTCGATCACAGGCGCGCCTTCTCCCTCCAGGTCCTGCACGCCGTTATCGACCGCATTGCGGTAGGCGTGCCACTTGTTGCCAAGCGGCACGTTGTCGTCGATGAAGACGGGGTGCGTCTCCACGTAGATGTCGCCGTTCAGGCGGTCGGAGAAGAACACCTCCAGCAGGAAATAGTTCTGACCGTCGCTGGTTCTGTAGTAGCCGTCGTTCTCGAGAATGCGAACGACTTCGCTCATCTTCAGATTGTAGCCGTCGAAGCCGCCGGGGAAGCGCGTCTCGCCCAGGCTGTCGACCTTGGTGCCGCGGATACGGACAACCCGTCCGTTCGGATCGTCGTGACCTTCCTTGTAGGTCAGCGGTCCTCTCAACTGCAGATCAGGATCGAGGAAGGGCAGGTCGGCACCGGTGAGGATGGTGTCGAGATCGGGGTCGTAGTTGTCGTATTCCTTTCCGACATCAGAAAATTTCGCGTCGATGACGGTGTAGCTATGGCGCTCGGCGCCGCTGAAACCGACCAGCTTCTTCTGCAGATCGATCCCGACCCTGAATCCGGCGATGTCGACGTCGACGATGGTCATGTCGCCGACGTTGCCGCCGAAGCTGATGCCGCTATCCGGATTGCTGAATCGTGTCGCCTCCTTGCCGATCAGGTCGAAGTTCCGGATGACGTAGTGCGAGGTGTATTCGAAATGCGCCCCGCTCTTGACGCTCCACGCTGTGAAGTCTTGGAACACACTATTGATGTCGTGACCCTGGTTCGGGTTGGCCTTGACGACATGCAGGCCTTGCTTTGCGGCGAAAACCTCGTTTCCGGAGAAGCCGAGCACGGGCACGTCGTCGGGGCGCACATTCGGATTGTAGTAAAGGGTTTCGGGAACATCGAACTGGCTGGCGTCGAATCTCAGCACCATGTCGTCGGCATAGGCGCCGCGGTGGAAATAGACGAAGCCGTGGTTCACGCTGGCGGCGATGTTGTCGATGGACTCGACCATCCGGCCCTGGAACCAGAAGCCGTCGCCGCCGCGGGCGGTGTCGAAGGTGGAGAGATCGACCTGGTTCTTCGGTGCGCCCCAGCTCCGGCCGCGGGCGAAGATCGCGATGTTGTTCGTCCAGGCGCCGATCTCGTTGCCGCTTTCGGCGACGAAGCCCGCGCCGAAGGTATTGTAGCTCGCGTTGTTGTCGAAGATCGCGTTCGAATCGTGGTGCACGAAGCCCCAGCCGGGTGAGCCGAAGACGGCGTTGCCCACGGCCATGGCGGGGTTGTCCACGTCCTCGGTTCCGGTGCGGTGCAGGTGGAAGCTGTAGCGGCCACGGACGTTGCTGGTGGCCTCGATCGTGTCGAAATCGCCGGCGTTCAGCGAAGAGGGGCCCTTGTTGGTCCGGCCCAGCTCGAAGAACTCGGCATAGCGGATATCCACCTCGTCCGAGTGCATGGCCATGAAGTGGCCGCGCTCGTGCACCTCGGCGTCGGCGCCGTTCTCGGTGGCGATGCGGACGTTGCGCGTATAGTTGGCGATCGAGGTCTTCAGATCCGCGCGGGGCGTGTCGTGGTCGTGCACCAGCGGCTCGTCGAAATGGACGCGGTTGCCCTCGATCTTGCTGATGGTGCGGATCTCGTCCTCCGCTGGGAACCAGGCATTGGCAGAACCATCCCACTTGCGACCATCGTAGCGGGTGCCGGCGATGACGATGGTGTCGCCGACCTGCCAGCCCTCGGGGATCTCGGCGAACTCGATCGAGGTGTCGCCCTTCATCGGGTCTGCGACGACCTTTTCGTGGCTGTCCTTCCGTGCGCCGTGGATCTGGATGTCGCCGTGCGAGATCAGGCCGCGGCTCAGCAGCATCGGATCCCAGGCGACGTCGATGGCGCCGTTGTTGGCGATGATGATCTCGGCCGTCACGCCCGCATCCACGGGGGTGTCCGCGGTGCCGATGGTCGTCAGCCCGCCCGGCGCGATGACCATGGTATCGACCACCATGCGCGTGTCGATGTCGGTGGCGAAATCGAGCTGGCCATCGACGCGGACCGTGAACAGCCGGACATCGTTCGCGGCATCGTAATCGAGCTGCACGCCGCGGGGGATAAGCACCTTCGCCCCCTCGTCGGGCACGCGCCCCTGATACCAGTTGTCCGGATCGAACCAGCTGCCGTTGCCGATGGCGACATGGGTCGCCTCGGCGCGCGCCACGAGATCGAGCAGCGCCGCATGTTCCTTGGCCATGGCCGAGTTGGAACTGTGCGCGTGCGCATCCTCTTCCGCCATCACCGCGGCGACGAAGGCGTCGGCTTCGGCCTCGGTTGTCGGCAGGGCGATGTCGGCATCATCGTGGTGGTGGTGGTGATGCGCGTCGGTCTGGGTATCCATCGGCAAATCCATCGGTTTGTGGCCGGGCGCGTGCAGCGCCGGCGGGACAGCGTTCTGAGATCAGGCGAAAACCAAGGGACCAGTCGGTCGAGGCCGCTCAGGAACGACGCGGCTACCCCAACATTCTGTCAGCACTGGACCATGCACCGCAAAGTGCTGCGGTCTGGCGGCAGAAACACGGGGGAGCCTTCCGGATGGATCAGGCGGGATGGAGTGCGACCCGGTGGGTGCGCGACCGAAGCCGGAACGGCCCTCGGCTGCGCCGGTGCGCCGCACCGGCAGCGGTGTCGAGACGGCAGCCAGCCTCGCAGACCACCCGCCCAAACCCGGCATGGTCGCAAAGAGGGAGCCTCCGGCCAGACGGCCGTGGAAGCGCGTGCGCTCCATTCGTCACCTGTTTTTTCACCCGACCCGGCCGCCAGACCCCTCCGGCGACCCCCCACATGCGCCCCAACCCCCACCGGTTGCGGCACTCGCCCTGAGTCACATGCAAACGTGGCTCGATTGCGGACAACGCAGGGCATGTCCGGACATTCCGGACAGCATCTTGTCCGGATTGCGGTGGCGGCCCTGCTCCACGCCACATTGTCCGCACAATCACTGCCTGCAGGTTACTGACAGAGCGAGGAATGCGCGCAACGCCAGACTCCGGGGCGTGCCGGGCGACGGCGAAGAATCGCCTGTAGGTAGAGAAACGTCGGCATTGATTCGCCCATGGCGTGCCGGGAGTCGCCGCCATCGGCCACAACCTGCCGACTGCCGACCAGATGCGCGGCCAGCCGCCGCTGCAGCACGGCGACCTGTCGTGGCCTCGCCGGAGGCGTCAGCGTCGCAGCGGGTCGGCCTCACCGGGGCGGCCGCCGGCGCAGAAGCAGGACACATCGACCGGCAGGTCGGCGCGGGCGGTGGCCAGATCGAGGCGCTGGCGCAGCAGCCGGCCTTCGGCGGTGTCGGCGGCATCGCGACGGGTCAGGCAGTCCATCAGACCGCGCAGCGACCAGATGTTGTCGGGGTGTATCTGCGCCCGCGTCAATGTGCCGTCCAGGCCCAGATCCGCGCGATAGACCGCCTCGGCCTCGGCATTGCGCCCCTGTTCCAGCAGCAGCGCGCCCAGCGCGTGGCGCGACGGCTGCATCCAGCCCCAGGGCTCGTCATAGGGCAGCGCATCCTCGGCAGCCACCGCCGCCCGCAGATGCGCGAAGGCGGCGTCGTAATCTCCCCTGCGGTAGTCGATCTCGCCGCAGAGCATCTCCTCGGCGATGCCGAGCAGGTCCTGGCAGCGGTTGTTGTGCAGAAGCCGTGTGTCGGGAACACGGGCGCGGGCAGTGCGGAACCGCGCCTGTTCCGCCTCGGCCTCGGGTATCTGCCCCAGCGCTGCGTGGGCGACGCCGCGGGCATAGTGCATCGTCGCAACGAGATTGCGATGCAGGTCGCAATCCTCCGGCAGCGGCTGGGCGAGGATCTCATGCCATTTGCCGAAGCGGATCAGCACATGGCTCTTCATGGCCAGATAGCTCTCGAAGTAATCCGCCATCGGGGGCGACTCGATGCGCAGGAACTCCTCCGGCATGGCCGCGATCAGCCCTTCGGCGGCGGCCAGCGCCGGGCCGTACTGACCAAGGAACATCGCGCCGTAGATCGCGAAGTGGTAGTTGTGGATGCGGTATCCGGTGTAGATGTTCAGTGCGCCGGCGTGTGCAAGGTAGTTGCCGTCGGCCGCAATGGCGCGAAGGTTCCACTGCAGCACGTCGTTGTAGTGGCCGCAGAGCACATCGATGTGGGTGGGCATGTGGATGAGGTGGCCGGCATCGGGCACAAGCTCGCGCAACCGGTCGGCGGATTTCAGCGCTTTTTCCGGCTGGGGCGACATCTCCATCAGGTGCACGTGAAGATGCAGCAGGCCGGGGTGCTGCAGCGCTCCGGGCGCCTGCGCGAAGGCGTCCTCCAGCACGGCCTGGGCCTCCAGCGTGCCGGCACCCTCGGCCGGCGCGGCGCGGTCCAGATCCCACATCCGCCAGGGCGTGCGGTTCATGATCGCCTCGACGAAGATCGCGGCGATGTCGAGGTCGGCCGGATGGGCGCTATGCGCCGCGCGCATGGCATCGGCGAAGGCGTCATTCCAGGCGGCCATGTCCGGAACGGGACGTGCCTGCGGATAGCGCGCCGGCAGTGCCATGACCAGCGCGCGTTCGGCCGGACCGACCCGATCCGCAAGTTCCAGTGCCGCCTCCGTCGCAGCCCGCGCACGAGCCAGCGCCGCGGCGCGCCCGGCCTCGTCGAAGAGATCCCAGGGCATGTTGTAATTCGGTCCCGCCGCATAGGCGATGCCCCAATGCGCCATGGCGCACCCCGGATCGGCCACGAGCGCGCGCTCGAAACAGGCCACGGCCGCTTCGTGATTGTAGCCGTAGCACCAGTTCAGCCCCTGGTCGAACCAGCGTTGCGCTTCGGGTGAAACGGTCGTGATCGGCCGCGAGAAACTCCCCAGATCGAAGCCGTCCATTGCGCATCCCCCTTCGCCGCCGCCAGCCCGTTCGCCCTACCCGCAGCAATGGTGCCGCCGCGCGCCGGCCCCGTCCAGTCGCCAGCGGAAAAATCCGTGGTCAACCATGGCCGGAGGCGGCCTTCCGGCTCGGGATGTCCGCGAACGGTCCTCGCCGGTGACCACCAACGGCGGGCCGCCGCTGACATGATTGCCGCCTGACCTTGGGGCACCTAGAATTCTCGCTGTTTTCCGGCGTTCAGAGGCAGTTCGGTGGCCTGAATCCTGTCAGTCAGCATTGAACCGGGACCCCCCGTATATCCTTGGCCGGCTTGCCCTTGCGGACATTGGTCTCGATGTCGGCGTTCTCGAAGAACTTGCGCCGCGCATGGCTCCAGCACAGCGCCGGGGCCACCGGCCCGGGCTGCCGCCCCGGGTCGTAGAGCGGGTTGTAGCCGGCATAGGCGTCGGCCTGCAGAAGCCCCTGCCAGCCCTGCAGGTGGCAGGTCGGATGATCGGCGCCACCGGGCAGCCGAAGGTGTAGTCCGAGGCCGTTGCGCGACGCCATTGATCCGCCCGACCCGGTGGCCGAGTCCGCCGCCTGCCGCCAGCTATGGGCCGACGTGCTCGCCGCCGGGCTGCGCGAGGCCGCCCGCGATCCGCGCGACGCATGGCTGGGCAGCCGGGATTACCACATCTGCGCCGCCCTCGCCGGCATCGACACCGACGCCGCCCGCGATGTGGCCGAGGCGATCCGCGCCGGCCGCCTCACGCTGCGACTGTAGGGCCGGGGGGTGCCGAAAACCCTGGAACCGCCCGACCGGGAACCGGTGCGGCTCGAAAGCGCGCGCGATTGCAGATTGATGTTCTGACCGCCCGATCTGGTGCCATGCCGGCGCCTCGGCCGCTGGCGCAGACCGGGGGATGACTTCTGCTTTCTCGCTCCGCGCCCCCGGGGCCGCCGCTGTTACCCCACCGATACCCCGCAACGAAGAAGCCCCGCCTGGGCGGGGCATTCTTTCGTCTAAGTCTTTGTTTTGTTTGGTGGAGCCAAGGGGAGTCGAACCCCTGACCTCTTGAATGCCATTCAAGCGCTCTCCCAACTGAGCTATGGCCCCACCGGCCTGCGTCGTTGCGCGGCGATGTGTCTATGCGCTGGCACTCTCGGGCGCAAGCGGAAAAGCGCCCGGCGGACGTGGCGTAGCTCAGGTCTCTTCGTCTTCGCCGGCAACATCGGCCAGATCGTCCAGAGCGACGTTGTCGTCCTCCTCGTCCTCAAGCAGATCGTCCTCGATGTCGAGGTCCGAGGCTTCGTCCTCGACCAGCAGGTCCTCTTCGGTATCCGCCGGCTCGGCGGCCACGCGCTTTTCCTTGACGGGCGCGGGCGCGCTGGGCGCCGGCCCCTTGCGGCCGGGCAGGTCGATCTCGACGACTTCGCCGCTGTAGGGGCTGACGATCGGGCTGCGCCCGAGATCGTAGAAGCGTTTTCCGGTAGTGGGGCAGACGCGTTTCACGCCCCATTCTTCCTTGGGCATGGGTTCCCTCTCGACAGCGATGGACCGAGTCGGGGGCAGTTGCCACAGCGGCCGCATGCTGTCAAAGCCTTTCGGCAGGAATGTGCAGGCCGGTCGGGCAAGGAGTAGCGGGGATGCACAGCGGACAGGAACGGGCGGTGCTGCCGGGGGATCCGCCGGTGGAGATCCTGTTGCGGCCCAATGCACGGGCGCGGCGATTCGCGTTGAGGGTGGCAGCCGCCGACGGGCGTGTGACGCTGTCCTTCCCGCCGGCGGCCGGGCGGGCGGCCGCCCTCGATTTCGCTCGCGCCCGCGCCGGATGGCTGCGGGCGCGGTTGGCGGAGCGACCGGAAGC
>SLBI01000027.1 GCA_007126375.1 Paracoccaceae bacterium | reverse complement strand
TGAGGAGGGCACCGGCACGTATGGGCAAACGATCGGCTGATCGGGATCGGGAAACCATTGGCGTCCAACGAGCCTCGAGCTCGCTCTCTTGATCTGGACCCGGTCCGCGCATCACCATACCGGCCCACGGCATGTGCGGCCGCACCTTCGAGGCCTGAAACATGACCGCACCCGATCACACGCTCAGACGTCGGAAAAACCTTGCATCGAAGGGGGCATCCAGACATGCACGCCTATACGGTGTCCCGTTTCGATGCTGATTGCCACACGGTGCCCGACCGGGCAGTCAACCCTTCCCACTTCCCCGCATGTCGTCTACGCTCCGTGTCCAACCACAATACCGGGCAGCACGGGGCAGCAGGCATGGCGGCCGACGATCTTCTTTCCTCGGACTCCGATTACGGCGCGCATTCCATCGAGGTGCTGGAGGGGCTGGAACCGGTGCGCAAGCGGCCGGGCATGTATATTGGCGGCACCGACGAGCGGGCGCTGCATCACCTCGTGGCCGAAGTGCTCGACAACGCCATGGACGAGGCGGTGGCAGGCCATGCTACGCGGATCGAGGTGGAGCTTGCGACCGACAACACCGTCACCGTGCGCGACAACGGCCGCGGCATCCCGGTGGAGCCGCACCCGAAGTTCCCCGACCGGTCGGCGCTGGAGGTGATCCTCTGCACCCTGCACGCCGGCGGCAAGTTCTCGGGCAAGGCCTATGCCACCTCCGGAGGTCTGCACGGCGTGGGGGCGAGCGTCGTCAACGCACTCTCAGACCACATGCGGGTGGAGGTGGCACGCAACCGCGAATTGTGGGCGCAGGAATTCTGCCGCGGCGTGCCCTCGGGGCCGGTGGCAAAGGTCGGCCCCGCCCCGAACCGCCGCGGTACCACCGTCATCTTCCACCCGGATGCCGAGATCTTCGCCCAGCACCGGTTCCGTCCGGCGCGGCTCTTCCGCATGGCGCGGTCGAAGGCCTATCTCTACTCGGGGGTGGAGATCCGCTGGAAATCCGCCGTCCCCGACGGCGACACGCCGATGGAGGCGAGCTTCCGCTTCCCCGGAGGCCTGTCGGATTACCTGGGCGAGCAGCTTGACGGCACTGCCTGTCTGACCGACCGGCCTTTTGCCGGCAAGGTCGACTTCACCGAGCGATTTGGCGTGCCGGGCCGGGTGGAATGGGCGATTGGCTGGGCGCCGGCGCGCGACGGCTTCGTGCAGAGCTATTGCAACACCGTGCCAACGCCCGAAGGCGGCACGCATGAGGCCGGCTTCTGGGCGGCACTGCTGAAAGGCATCCGCGCCTATGGCGACCTCGCGAACAACCGCAAGGCCATGCAGATCACCCGCGAGGATCTGATGGCTGGCGGCTGCGCGCTGGTGTCGCTTTTCATCCGGGAACCGGAATTCGTAGGCCAGACCAAGGACCGCCTCGCCACCGCCGATGCTGCCCGGCTGGTCGAGAACGCGGTGCGCGATCATCTCGACAACTGGCTCGCCGGCGACACCCGGGCCGCGGGCGCGCTGCTGGATTATCTGGTCCTGCGCGCCGAGGAACGTCTGCGGCGCCGCGCCGAAAAGGAAACCGCCCGCAAGACTGCCACGCGGAAGCTGCGCCTGCCGGGCAAGCTGGTGGACTGTAGCGCCACCGCGCGCGACGGCACCGAGCTCTTCATCGTCGAGGGCGACAGCGCCGGCGGTTCCGCCAAGATGGCCCGCGACCGCACCACGCAGGCGCTTCTGCCGCTGCGCGGGAAGATCCTCAACGTGCTCGGCGCGGCCAGCGGCAAGCTCGGCCAGAACACCGAGATCAGCGATCTCTGCCAGGCGCTGGGGGTGGGGATGGGCACGAAGTTCCGTCTCGACGATCTGCGCTATGACCGCATCATCATCATGACCGATGCCGATGTGGACGGAGCGCATATCGCCGCATTGCTTATGACCTTCTTCTTCACCCAGATGCGGCCGATGATCGACGCGGGCCACCTCTACCTCGCCTGCCCGCCGCTCTATCGGCTGACACAGGGGGCGCGGCGCGTCTATGCGCTCGACGATCTGGAAAAGGATCGTCTGGTGGCCGAAGGGCTCGGCGGCAGGGGGAAGATCGAGGTCAGCCGCTTCAAGGGCCTGGGCGAGATGGACGCGAAGGACCTGAAGGACACCACGATGAACCCCGCGACCCGCCGCCTGATCCGTGTCAGCGTCGACGACGACCTGCCCGGCGAGACCGGCGATCTGGTGGAGCGGCTGATGGGCAAGAAGCCCGAACTCCGCTTCCAGTACATACAGGAAAACGCGCGGTTCGTGGAGGATGTGGATGTCTGACCCGCCTCAGCGCCGCGGTGCGGGCTCGGCGCGTGGCGGCAGCGGCACCTGATCCAGCAGGGCCGGCCGCCCGTTCACCGAAACGCTCAGGTCGCCCATCAGCACCGGACCTCCCGGAACCGGACGCCGCGGCGGGCCGGTCCGGGCCGGCGAAGGCGCCGTCAGCCAGTGCCAGAGAGCGGTCAGGGGGTGCGGGTGAGAAGTGTCAGCCATGTCTCACCATAGCGCCGGCTGTCGGCGGGGGCAAATCCGGGCGGCGCGGGTTGCGGCGCCGCTTCTTCCCAGACCACCGTCGCACCGGGCGCGAGCCAGCCACCCGCCAAAGCCGAGGCCAGCGCCTGCGTGCCCATCCCCGCACCGTACGGTGGGTCGAGAAACACCAGCGTATAGGGCGCGCCGCGGTTGATCCCCAGCCGCGTGGCATCGCGGCGCCAGACCTTGGTCGACCCCATCGCCCGCATCCGCTCGATATTGCGGCGCAGCAAGGCGCGCGCCGCCTGGCCGTCATCGACGAAGGCAACCTGGACCGCGCCGCGCGACAGCGCCTCCAGCCCCAGCGCGCCGGTGCCGGCAAAGAGGTCAAGCACACGTGCACCCGGGACGGGATCGCCCCCCGGCCGGTGCTGGAGCAGATTGAACAGGCTCTCGCGCACCCGGTCCGGGGTGGGCCGCAGATGCGCCGCCGGATCGCCGGCGCCGACCTCGGCAAGCGCCAGCCCGCGATGCCTGCCGCCGATGATCCGCATGCCCTGACCTCCCCCCGGTACACGCCACCACGGCGAGGCCCGCGACCCTGCGAAGGGGGTGCAGCGGTGTCAAGCGCTCAACGCCCTGCGGAGAGCTGACCCTCGGCCCAACCGACCAGCCCGCCGTGCCGGGCGGCACAGGCGCGCAACGCGCTGCGGTCGCGGCCCCACCAGCGCTCCACCTCCGCCTGGGTGGCGTCGCGGTCCGGCAGGGTGACGGGTGCCGCGCAGGCTGCCGTCAAGGCCGGCGGCGGCGGGGCGAGGTCAGCGGGCGCCGATCCGCTGCAGGCTGCGAGCAGGCAGAGCGGTCCGGTCAGCATCGTCATCCGCATCTGCGGCCTCCTCCAGCATGAGGGCCAGCGCCGCCCTGCGGCGCCGTTCCTCTTCAAGCGCCGCGGCCAGCGCCTCGGCACGAAACGCGGCGCGTTCGCGCTCGGCAAGCAAAGCGGCACCACGCGCCTGCCAAGCATTGCGTTCGCCCGTCCGCCCCTGCATCCATCCTGCCGCAAACAGCGTCAGCGCCAGGCCGCACAGCATGAGTGCCTTGCTCATCCGGTTCTCCCGTTCCTTGGCGATGTCAGACGCGCAGCTGCCGGACGACCCATGCCGCCGCCGCCATGACCGCAAGCGTTACCGCCCCAGCGGTGAGCCAGATCATCGCCTCGGCCGGCAACGCCTGCGACATGCCGGCGAGTGCGGCCGACACCGCTCCGGCAGCAGCGCTCCACTCGGTCACCCGATCGCTCAGCCGCTCGGCGGGCGTCTCCTGCACCGGCGGCCGTGGCACCGGACAGGCGCCTGGCGCAACGGAGGATTGCAGCGCCGCCCAGGTCCGGGCGCCGACGATGCCGTCCACCGGCAGCCCGGCCTCGGCCTGGAACGCCCGCACGGCGGCCAGGGTGGCGGGCCCGAAGGCGCCGTCGTCCTCGATGCCGAGGGCGCGCTGCAGCTCGCGCACGGCCGCGCCGCGGGCACCGACGCGCAGCACCACCGGCGAGCGGGCGCCGGAGTGCTTCCGATACGCCGCCTCCATCAGCCGGGCATAGCGCTCCACCTGCCCCGATCCGTTGTAGCGCCGCGCGAAGGCGGTCCAGTCGCGCGCCCGGATCGCGCCGGCCAGCCCCCAGCCCTCGACCAGTTGCACGAAGGCGCCAAGCTGCTGCGGCGCCCCCTCGGCCATGTGGTGGACCATCTCCACCGGGCTGTCGAAGCCGGCGTCGGAGTGGTTGAAGCCCATGATCTGCGGGGCGCCCCAGCTGCTCGCCCGGCAGGCGGCGGCCAGGTCGATGGCCACGGCCCGCTGGAACATGGCCTCGCAGGACAGCCGCAGCGACGCCCGCCAAGGCGCCTCGCCCTTCCGCACGGTGAAGCCGATGGCCGGCCAGTGCTGGCGCGGGAAGTGATGCGGCTCGAACCGGCGGATCACGCTGCCGTCCGCGAGGAAGTGCCGGCCGCCGGCCTCGACCTCCCATACCGCGCGGATCGCGGCAGGCTCACAGCCCAGCCGCGCCGCCGCCTCCAAAAAAAGTCACAGTCACGAGGCCGCGCGGCTGCGCGGAACCCTTCCAGGGCTCGGTCATTCTACTCATCCTTTCGGGGGATCGGTTGCCAGCGCGGGGCAGGATAGTGTGACCGGAGCCAAGCAAGTATCGCGGCACGCGCCTCACCGCTCATTCAACGAAAAAGGCCCGCAGGACTATCCTACGGGCTCTTTTCTCGATTGTTGAACTTCATACACGTTCAACGCACGGTTGTCAACAGCAAGGGCGCCGGACAGGCGCACTCTGCATCAATCGCTTCCAACCGGAGTGCTCAGAAGTTCTCCTCCGGTCCGCGGCCGCCAAGAGGGGCCTTGCGGGCCTCTTCGTAAAGTGCCTGAAACTGAGCCTCGGTCAGGACCCCGCCACGCACCCGCACGCCACGTGGCAGCTTCACATAATCGAAAGGCGTGATCCGCGCCGTGTTCCAGATCGGGTCGAACTCGATGCATTGGGAGTTGTGACAGCGCAAGCCCGGCCCGATCTCGACCAGCACGCTCCCGTCAGCCGAAACCCTGGTCGGCGCCGGCGGCTGTGCGCACCCTGACAGCACCACAGCGAAAGCGAGGGCCCCGATCGGAGAGGAAAGGAACACACGACGCATCGGAACACCTCCTAACTGCTCTGGTTGTGCGAGGGTTTGGCGCCGCGTCTGCGGCTGTCAAGGGCGCGGGGCCAATGCAGCCCGGCGGGGCGATTAACAAATCGTGAACCGCAACAGCCTCAACGCGGCAGATCGCTGGCCGGAACCGGCGGGCGGCTGGGGTCGCGCGGGTTCGGATAGACCAGCCCGGCCGAGATCACCAGCTTGGCAGCATCCTCCACCGCCATGTCGAGAATGATAAGGTCGGCCGCGGGCACGAACAACAGGAAGCCCGATGTCGGGTTCGGTGTGGTCGGCAGGAATACCGTCTCGATGCGCCCTGCGCCCTGAAGGCTTGCAGCGACCTCGCCCTTGGCGCGGGTCGAGATGAAGCCGATCGCCCAGATGCCTCGGCGCGGATACTCCAGCATGCAGGCGCGGTCGAAACTCGTCTCGGATTGCGACAGGGCGGTCTCGGCCACCTGCTTGACGCCGTTATAGACCGACCGCACCACAGGCATGCGGCCGACCAGAGACTCGCCCCAGCGAATGAAGGTGGAGCCGATGACCCCCTTGGCAATCCAGCCCACCGCCACCGCGAAGAGGAGGAACAAAATCACCCCGAAGCCGGGTATGTTCACTCCCAGCGCTTCGGACGGACGATACACCGCAGGCACGAACAGCAACACCCAGCTGTCGATCCAGGTAATCACCGTCCAGATCAGCCACAGCGTCAGGCCGATCGGCGCGATCACGACGATGCCGGTAAGGAAACTGGTTCGCAGCCCGCCCAGCAGGCTGCGCCGTCGCTGCACATGCGGCGTGGCCGGCGGGGGCGCCGGCGGGCTGTCGTCGGGCTTGGTCATCGCAGCTCCCGGAAGGCGCCGCGAATGTAGGGGCTCGGACGCATGGCGGCAACGGGCTGCGACAGGCAGCGCGGCGTTCAGTTGTCCCCATCGGCGAGAGCGACGGCTATGGCGGCGGCAAGGCGGGCGTTGCTGCGCACCAGCGCAATGTTGGCGGCGAGGCTCCGCCCGGCCGTCAGCGACAGAATGCGCTGCAGCAGGAAGGGCGTGACCGCCTTGCCGGTGATGCCGGCGGCCCCGGCCTCGGCCTGCACCTGCGCGATCAGCGGCGCGAGTTCTGCAGCCGGGATCTCGTCGGCTGTCGGGATCGGATTGGCCACCAGCTGCCCGCCGGCGATCCCCAGCCGGGCCCGCATCGCATGCGCTGCGGCGATCGCGACGGGATCGTCCAGCCGCAGCGGCGCCTGCAGCCCCGAGTCGCGTGACCAGAAGGCGGGAAAGGCGTCCTGTCCCATCGCGATCACCGGCACGCCCAATGTCTCCAGCACCTCCAGCGTCTTGCCCAGATCGAGGATCGCCTTGGCACCAGCCGCGACCACCGTAACCGGCGTGCGCGCCAGTTCCTGCAAATCCGCCGAGATATCGAAGCTGGTCTCGGCGCCGCGATGCACCCCGCCGATGCCGCCGGTGGCAAAGACCGCGATACCAGCCAGATGCGCCGCGATCATCGTTGCCGCCACAGTGGTCGCCCCGGTCCGGCCCTGCGCAAGGCAGACCGCCAGATCGGCCCGCGAGAGCTTCACCACCCCCTCGGCCCGCGCAAGCTGCTCCAGCCGGTCGGGCGCCAGCCCGATATGGATGACCCCCTCCATTGCCGCGATGGTCGCCGGCACCGCGCCGGCGCCACGTACGTCGTCCTCGACGGCCCGCGCGGTCTCGAGGTTCTGTGGCCATGGCATGCCATGGGTGACGATGGTCGATTCCAGCGCGACAAGGGGCCGGCCCGCGGCGCGGGCCGCGGCAACCTCGGGGGAAAAGGCGAGCGGCAGGGTCATGCGGGCGCCTTTCCACCGACATGGGCAGCCGCGGCGGTCAGCGCAGCCTCCAGCGCCGCGGC